>CAXTNV010000004.1:0-63825 GCA_964245755.1 uncultured Acetobacteraceae bacterium
GCGCCGCGCCGAGCTCGGTCACCGCACTCGGCGAGTCCTTCTCCTTGAGCAGCCGCCGGGCCGCCCGCACGGTGATGCTCTCGCTGGTGCCGGGCAGGAGGTTGGATACGTTTCTGGAGTTCGTTGAGCCAGAGCGGAAGGTCTGGGTCGGCGCCGCATTCTGCGCCACCTGCATGCCGCTGCCCACGCTCGCCTGTGGCGTGCCGGCCGCCTGCGCACCGACTGCTGCAGTCGCGCTTGTTGGGCTGGCCTGCGCAAATACCGAGGTCGTGCCCAGCAATGCGGTCATCGCCGCCGAGCTGAACAGGCAGACGCGCAAGGGGACGAAGTAGGAGCTTGGCATATGAGCTGCTCTCCTCTGCAGGATTGGGCGGGATCTGCTCATCGTCCGCGCCGCATCGTCGGAACGTCGTTCTGCTAAAGGTGATAGAGCGGTCGATGCACCGCAGGGAAAACCGAAACCTCCATTATATTGCATCAGGGTATAGCAGCAAGGCAACCGAACATCATGCGCATGACGCTTGTTTCGTGCTTCTGCCTGACAACTGGACAATCCGGTGTGCACTTGCATCACGTGTACACAATGATGATTAAGGAACGGGCATCTGGCGTTCGTGCGGGTACGACTTTCGTCCGGCGCAACTTCAGCGCAGCGCCTGGCGCGGTGAAGATGGCCTAGCCAGGCTCGGGATCACCGTTCCGGGCAATGCCGCATACGAGACCATCTCGTGCGATTGCCGGGCTGATCACCAGGAACAGCACCTTGCCGCCAGCAGGCGCCGTGACAGTCTCGATGACGGTGCCGAAGAAGTCGCAGATCACGCCGACGGGGTCCCGGCTTCGGTGTCGTCCCCTACCTGCACACTCTGCTTGAAGAAGCCGGCTGCGTGGGAATCTGATCCAGATGAATTCGGTGAAGCAGCGCGCCGGCGGAAAATCCTGCACAGCGCCGTCCAGAACATCAGGGTGCGCAGGACGTTCTCCAACCCCGCCGGCATCCGTGCAGCGACAGCCGGTGCGTAGAGGCTTGCGCCGCCATCCTCTGCAATGATCGCCTGTATGCGCAGCCTCGCGGCGGCGGCGACCGCAGGACCAGTTATCGGGGCAGCGGAAGGATGCTGCTCGGTCAGCGACGAAGACCCGAATGCGGTCGCCATCCTCGGGCTCTGAGCATCGACCGCGGGGTTGCCGGTTTGTTGACACAGGGCGAACGGCACGAGTGCCTCCGCGAGATCGCCGCCGTGCAGGTCGATATAGATGCTGGCGTGACGCATGGCGCGCTGCACGAGCGACCATGCAAGCCGCTCCATGAAGCTGCCCTTCGGCCTGCCGGGAAACACGCGGTTGAGGTTCAGGTTGTCGATCGGGGACATCTAGGCCGTCCTGCTCAACGGCCGGCGGATCCATGAGCGGCAGGCAGGGGATCTGGCCACGGACGCCCGCAGGATCGAGCGTGGCCCCGGATCGCACCGTGGCGTCGATCGACGGGTACTCGCCGCCGTGGATCCCTGCGGTGACCAGCACCGACGCGCCCGGCTCACTTCCTCGGACTGCGACGTAGGGCCACTTCCAGCCGGTCGGGCCCGGATCACCCCGGTCGACGTAGCCGTGGTCGTTGCCGCCGGGCACAGGCGACGGAACGAGATCGAATCGCCAGTTCGGCCCGGCACCGCCCTCTTCCATCATGTCGAGCTCCTGAACCTGGCTGCCGGGTGCTGCTCGCCCTGAAGGGATGCGGACGGCGGAACCAGACGCGCAGGGGCTCGCTCCGGAAGAACCGGTCGCGCTCGTGATGATCCTGGTCTGTCGTCGAGAATGAGCAAGGCCGTGCCGATGCTGAGGCAGCGGCTTGCAGGGCGGCCGAAGTCGGCTTGGCGCGATGCTGAGCGGGAGGCGCCGGCTTCCATCACTTGCCGCCGTCCACGCTGAGCGTCTGACCGTTGATCCAGCCCGCTTGATCGCTGGCCAGGAACAGGACGGCGTGCACGATATCCTCTACCGTCCCGAGCCTGCGCATCGCGACCGTCTCGAGCAGGCGCCTCTGTCCCTCACGTCCGTAGGCCTCCCATTGCCGCTCCGTGGTCGGGTTCGAGCGGACGAAGCCGGGCGCCACGCTGTTGACCGTGATGCCGAACGGGCCCAGCTCGTGGGCGAGCTGGCGGGTCAGTCCGATCTCGCCGGCCTTGGCAGCCGCGTATGCCTGGATGCCGGTGAGGCTGATACCGATCCCCGCGCCGCTCGAGATGGTGACGATGCGTCCGTGTCCGGCCGCCTTCATGCCGGGGATCACAGCCTGCGCCATGAGAAAGGCACCCGTGAGATTGACGCCGAGGATGGCGTGCCACTCCGACGCGGCCACCGCCTCCGCTGCCTTGCCCACCTGGCCGCAGACACCGCCGGCACTGTGCACGAGTATGTCCGCGGCTCCGAAAGCGCCCAGCGCACTGGCGATCGTTGATGGGTCGGTGACATCCACCACCGCCGTGCTCAGCGCGCCTGCGGCCTGGGCGGCAGTGTCGGCGAGCCCTGCCCGGTTGACGTCGACCGCGAGCGTTCTCGCGCCGAACTGGGCAAGTGCCTGTGCGATGCCGCGCCCGATGCCGTGCCCGGCCCCCGTGACCAGCGCCGCGCGTCCCTCGAAGCCGATCCGCATCAGCCGCTGGCCGCGGCGGCTTCAGCGAGAACGGCGAGATTGCCACGACCGAGCATGCGCTTCCCGTCCTCGATCTCATGGATCATCCCGATCAGGGCGGTTGCGATCGGAGCCGCACGCCCGAGCGAGGCTGCCGCCTCGATCACCGGACCAAGCTGCGCATCCACCTCGGTGCGGCGCTTGCGGATCGCGAGGTCGCGCCAGATGCCGCTGTGCGATTTCGCCGAGCGGCGGTTCTGCCGCACCATGGCCTGAAACGAGGCGTCGATCGCCGCATCGTCTCCACCTGGGGCGAACGCCGCCGGATCAAAGCCGTTGAAGCCCAGCGGGCGCACCCCGTCGGCGAGCGCCATCGCCACGGGCTCGCGTGCGGTCGCCGCCAGAAATGCTCGATGCTCCGGGGCATCGAGAACGTCGGCGATCGAGTCGTTGGTGACGGCGGTGGCGAACAGCAGCGCACCGTAGCCGAGCTTTCCCCACAGAAAGCCGACGATGTTTTCGGTCGCGCTGGCCGACGGCTCGAACGCCAGCAGCATGCGCTGCAGGGCCTCGATGCGTCCGGTGCGCGAACCGTCGAGTTCTCCCACGACACACGCACCACGGCCGCCGAAAAGGATGCGGCCCGGCGACAGGTAGTCGGCGCCGAAGTTGATGAAGCCGCCGACGACGCGGTGCATACCGACGATGCTCCCGATCACGGCCTCGTTGAGCCCGTTCTGTAACGAGGCGACGTAGCCTGCGTCGGCAAGATGCGGCAGCAGGGCGCAGCTTGCCTCTTGCGTATGATGTGCCTTGACGCAGAGCAGGATACGCTCGAAGCGGCCCGGAACGGCATCGGGCATCACCGCGCGCACGGCGACATCGAATTGCTCGATCGGGCCTTCTATAGACAGGCCATCGCGTGCCATCGCCTCTACATGGGCCGCGGCGCTATCCACGAAGAGCACGTCGTGGCCGGCGCGCACCAGATAGGCGCCGATCGTGCCACCGACGGCGCCGGCACCCCAGATCAGGATCGTCCCGCTCATTCCCACGGACCCTCGATGAGGGCTCTGGTCTCCCCGACGGCGACCTCCCAGATCGCGAGCATCTCCTCGTCGCTGCGCTGATAGCGGCCCCCGAGGCTGCCGTCTCCGAGGACCCTCCTCACCTCGACGGGTGTCAGCAACCGGAACCGTTCGAGATCTGCCATCGGCTTCGCCACATCCGGCGCAGCGACACCGGCGAGACGAGTCCAGGGAAAGTTTTCCATCCAGGAGGCATGCGAGGCCAGCGCATCGGTCTGGTGCACCTTCGCCATCGTCCGGGCGGCGCTCCACCAGTTATGGAACCGCACCCGGCAGCCGGGATGGTCCGCGATCCACTCCTGAACGAAGCCGGAGGCCGGCGAATTGCCGCCATGCCCGTTGCAGATGACGATCCGGCGGAACCCGGTGCGGAACAGCCCGTCCAGGACGTCGCGTACGAGATCGAGATAGGTCTGCATGCGCAGCGTGATCGTCCCGGGGAAGTCCTGGAAGTATGGCGTGATGCCGTACGAGACCACCGGGAAGACAGGGACAGCCAGCGGTGCTGCGGCATCCACGGCGACGCGCTCGCTGAGAATGCTGTCGACCGAGAGACTGAGCTGTGCGTGCTGCTCGGTGCTGCCGAGCGGCAGGACGCATCTGTCATCGTTCTGCAGGTATGTCTCGACCTGCATCCAGTTCATCTCGCTGATCCGCATCGGAACTCCTCCTCGCTCGGCGGCATTTGCACGCGCCGTTCTCAGGTCGATGTCGTTCGCTGCGGCGCGGTAGTGCGTGTCATCCCGCTTGGTCCGCAGCCTTCAGGATAAGGGACCGCGACGTCCCGACGGCATCGGATCCGCGACCGGGGGATGCAGCGGAGGGGATCAAGTCATGGCGACCACCGCCTGCTAATTGTAGTACTGAACTGGAACGGTTGTTGTCTCGGAGAGTGAGTGTGCAGAGGATCACCTGTCAAGACCCTCGAAGCCTTCCTGGATCAAGAGACGGTTGTGCCAATGAATGTAGCATACGGGTAGGACGGTTTCGACTTCGCGGCGGGGTGCAGATCGTGCGTTGCCGGATGCGTCTACCGATCGCCCGGGCTGCCGCTGCGCACCACCGTGCCGGAGCAGGTCCGGCTGGGCGTGCTCCATCTCGACCCCAACGCGGTGGGCAGCGATCCTGATCCGGTTCCCGCTCGTCGCCGGCAGCCGTGCGATGGTCAACCGGCAGCTCCGGCTAGCGATGCGTCGCGACGAACATCGTGCCGTCAGACAGGATCCAGCCGCGGAACATGCCCTCGGTGTTGAAGGGAGCCGTGACGCCGCCATGCCGGTCGATCGCGATCAGGCCGGTGCCGATGCCGTGCGGCGCCAGCTCGGTCTCGATCATGTATCGTGCCGCACTCTCGAGATCCTCGCCGAGATGCCGGACCCGGGCGGCGATCTCATGCGCGGCCACGTGGCGAATGAAGAACTCGCCCTGTCCCGTGCAGGAGACCGCGCACACTCCGTCGCGCGCGTAGGTCCCGGCGCCGATCAGGGGAGAGTCGCCGATGCGTCCTTCCGGCTTGTCGGTGTATCCGCCGGTCGAGGTCGCGGCGGCGAGGTGACCTTCGCGGTCCAGGGCCACCGCGCCGACCGTCCCGTGCTTCTCGGCTTCGCTCGCCGCCGATCCGGTGCCGGCAGCCCGCCGCGCCTGCATCGCCTGCAGGGCTGCGATCCGCCGCGGGGTCGTGAAATAATCCTGTGCCTCGAGAGGTAGCCCGGCGGAAGCGGCGAAACGGTCCGATGCCGGCCCGGCCAGCATCATCGGGATGCCCTGCCGCATGAGCGCCCTCGCCGCGCGCACCGGATTGCGGATCGCGCGCGCCGCGCAGACCGCGCCCGCGGCCCCGGTGGCGCCGTCCATGATCGCCGCATCAAGCTCGTGCACGCCCTCCCGGTTGAGTGCGGCACCATGGCCGGCGTTGAAGTGCGGCGAGTCCTCCAAAACCACGACGCAGGCCTCGACGGCGTCGATGGCGCTCGCTCCCTGACCGAGCAGATCCCAACCGCGGCGAAGCGCCCGCACGATGTCCTCGCGCGCCGCGGTCCACTCGGCTTCGGGAAGATCGGCCTGAGGCATTACCCCGCAGCCGCCATGCAAGCCGATCGCCATCGGTCCGGGGGTCGCCGCCGCGCTCATGGCGTGGCTTCCAGCAGCGCAGCACTTTTGGCCCCAAGGTCTGCGAGATAGCAGGCGGGATCCAGCCCACTGCCGGTGGCATCCAGGAGGATGCGGTCGCGTTGGCGGCTTCGGCCGTGCTGGTGCACATGCCGTCCTAGCCAGCTCTTCAGCGCATCGTATCGTCCTTCCTGCAGCTCCGACGAAACCGCCGCGTCGCGACCGGCGGCGGCGAAGAACTGCGACGACATGATGTTGCCGAGCGTGTAGGTCGCGAACGAGCCGACATAGCCCGACGACCAGTGCACGTCCTGCAGCACGCCATGCGCGAGATCGGGAACTTCCAGCTCGAAGCTGCGCGCCATGCGTTCGTTCCAGAGGCCGGGCAGATCCGCCACGTCGCATTCGCCTGCCACCAGCGCGGCCTCGAGTTCGACCCGGAGCATGATGTGCGCGTCATAGGTCAGTTCGTCCGCCTCGATGCGGATCAGCCCGCGGCGCGGGGCATTGACGCTGCGCCAGAAGGCATCCACCGTCACGCCGCGGAGCTGCTCGGGAAACACGTCGCGCAGCGCACCGTAGTGCAGCTCCCAGAACCGGCGTGACCGGCCGATCCGGTTCTCGTAGAGACGGGACTGCGACTCGTGCAGGCCGAAGCTGCTGCCGCCCACCGCGTAGAGGTTGATGAGGTCTATCGCGCCGAGGCCCCGCGTCCAGCGCCCCGCAACCCCTTGCTCATAGATGCCGTGTCCCGCCTCGTGCCACAGCGCGAACAGGCCGCCGCGCAGGAAGTCCTCCCGGAATCTCGAGGTGATCCGCACGTCATCGCGAGTCATCGAGATCTCGAAAGGATGCACCGTGTCATCGATGCGTCCGCGGGAGAAATCGTAACCTAATTTCTGCGCGATCGCCGCGGAGAAACGTCGCTGCCCTTCGATCGGGTACTGCTGGCGCAGGAAGTCGTCCGGCGGATCGACGCCGCGCACGCTCTCCAGCAGCGGTGCGATGCCGGCACGGAGAGCCGCGAACAGCGGCTCGAGCCGCGCCAGCGTCATGGTGGGCTCATATTGGCCGAGCAGGGCGTCGTAGGGATGCTTTGCGTAGCCGATCGCCTGGGCCAGCTCGCGCTGCAGCACGAAGATCCGCTCCAGCATCGGCGCGAAGATCGCGAATTCGTTTGCCTGTCGCGCGGCGATCCATGCGGCGTGCGCGGTGGTCTTCAGGCTCGCCATCTCGACCAGGAGCGCCTCGGGGATGCGACGCATCGTCTCGATCTGCCCGGCAAAGTTCGACAGCAGGTCGCGCGCATCCGCATCCAGGGTGTCCGAATGATCCTGAGCCGACGCGATGGCGTCGCGCATGCGGTGTCCGGTTGCGCATTCGCGGGCGAGTGCCGTGAGGGTTGCGACTTGGTGACCGCGCGCGGCATTGCCACCCGGCGGCATGTGCGTGCGCGCGTCCCAAGACAACAGGTTCATCGTGCAGAGCAGATCGTTCAGCCGCGCCGCCTCGACGGCGAGTTCGACATCCGGCATGGGCTTCTCCTAGGTGACGCCCTGATCCTGGTCGCTGGGCTGGGCCCGATCGGGCGCGAAGTGGCAGGCGACCGCCCGGCCCGGTGCGACCGCGCGCAGGCTCGGCGTCTCGGTGGCGCATTCCGGCTGTGCCTGCGTGCAGCGCGGCCGGAATACGCAGCCGGTCGGCAGGTCAGGCAGGATGGGTGCGGCGGCCGTATCTGCATGTGCTGCGCGGACGACGCGTTGTTGCGGGTCCAGCGTCGGAGCCGACGCGAGCAACAATTGCGTGTACGGGTGCAGGGGATCCATGAACAGATCCTCGCTATCCGCGAGCTCGACCAGAGTGCCGCGATACATCACCGCCACGCGATGCGAGATATGGCGCACCAGCCGCAGGTCGTGCGCGATGAAGACGATCGCGAGCTTCAGCTGGGACTGTAGCGTGATCAGCAGGTTCACGATCTGCGCCTGCACCGAGACGTCGAGGGCAGAGACCACCTCGTCGGCGACGATGACCTCCGGCCGCACCGAGAGCGCGCGCGCCATCGCGATCCGCTGCAGCTGCCCGCCGGAGAACTGGTGCGGCCGCCGATGCAGCAGCGTCGATGGCAGCCGGACAAGATCGAGCAGCGCCGCCAGCTCAGCCGGCACCGCGGCGGCGTCGCAGATACGATGCACCCTGAGCGCCTCGCCGAGCGTCTGTGCCACCGTCATTCGCGGGTTGAGCGCGCTCAGCGGGTTCTGGAACACCAGCTGCACTCGGCGGTGGAACGCGCGGCGGTCGGCGCCGCGGATGCTCGCGAGATCGCGACCGCGATACAGCACGCGGCCGCTGTCGCACGGGTGCAGGGCGGTGAGGCAGCGGGCGAGGGTAGACTTGCCGGAGCCGGACTCGCCGACGATGCTGAACGCCTCGCCTGCGGCGACGACGAGACTGACGTCCCGCAGGGCGTGCACCAACGGAGGCTGACGACGGCGGGCAAGGTCGAGCAGCGAGCGGCGTCGGCCGAAGTGCTTCGACACCCGATCCGCCTGCAGGAGGTTGGTGGCCTCGCTCAAGGCCTCGCACCGCCGGCGAGATCTGGATCACCGAGGATGGGGGCCGCAAGTTCTGCCTGCCGCAGGCAGGCAACGGCGCGCCCCGGAAGCACCGGCTCCAACGGCGGCACGGTGGCCGTGCAGCGGGTCCGGGCCGCCTGACAGCGTGGGTGGAACGCGCATCCCGAGGGCCGATCGGCGATGGCGGGGGTGGTACCTTCGATCGCGGTCAGCATCATGCGCGGCCGGCCGCCGCCGGGGACCGAGCCGAGCAGGCCGCGGGTGTACGGATGCCGCGGCTCCACGAACAGTGCTGCCACCGGGCCGCTCTCGACGATGCGACCGGAGTAGATGACGACGACGTGCTCGCAGAGCCGCGCCACCACGCCGAGATCGTGCGTGACCAGCACGATGCTCATGCCGAGACGGTTGCGAAGCGACAGCAGCAGCCGGAGGATCTCCTCCTGGACGGTCACGTCCAGCGCGGTGGTGGGCTCGTCGGCGAGCAGGAGCCCGGGCTCTGAGGCAAGCGCGATCGCGATCATCACGCGCTGCAGCATGCCGCCGGAGAACTGATGCGGAAGGTCACGTAGACGCTCGGCCGCATTCGATATGCCGACCAGGTCGAGGAGCTCGATCGCGCGGTCGCGCCGGTCTCGTCGGTCAAGCGCCGTATGTGCGGCCAGGCTTTCCGTGATCTGCGTGCCCACTGCGAGCACCCGGTTCAAAGCGGTCGCCGCATCCTGAGTGATCAGCGCGATCTCGCGGCCGCGGATCGCACGCATCTCCCGCTCGCCCAGGGTCATGAGGTTCCGGCCGCGCCACAGCACCGCGCCGCCGATCCGCGCCTCGCGCGGCGGCAGGCGCATGATCGCGCGCAGCAATTGGCTCTTGCCCGACCCACTCTCGCCGACAATGCCCAGGATCTCGCCGCGCCGCAGCGACAGGCTGACGCCGTCCACCGCACGTGGCGCGCTGCGTCCGGTGCCGAAAGCGACCGAAACATCGCGGAGTTCAAGTTGCGGCGTCATCGACGCACGCCGAGCAACATGCCGAGCCCGTCGCCGGCGAGGCTGAAGGCGAGGCCGGTGAGAACGATGGCGGCGCCCGGGAACACGGTCATCCACCAGGCGGTGGTGATGTAGTTCTTGCCGCTCGCGATCAGCGCGCCCCACTCCGCGACGGGCGGCTGCGCGCCGAGGCCGAGATAGCCGAGGCTCGACCCGAGCAGGATCGAGAGCGCCATGTCGGTCATCCAGAACACCAGCACCGCCGTCACGGCGTTCGGGACCAAGTGCCGGAAGATGATGCGTGCTCGTCCATATCCCATTGCGCGCGCGGCCGCGGCGTAGTCGAGCCGGCGCTGTGTCTTGATCTCGGCCAGCATCAGCCGCGCGTAGAACACCCACCCGACCAGTGCCGTCGCCACGTACATGTTGGACAGGCCCGGCCCCAGCACGGTGACGATGGCGATCACCAGCACCAGGAAGGGGAACGCAACCACGACGCCCACCATCTGCACCAGCAGGATTTCCGCCAACCCGCCGAAGAAGCCGGCCAGCGCACCCACGACGGTGCCGACCAGCAGTGCCGGAACCGTCGCGAACAGCGCGATCTGCATGTCGACGGCGTAGCCCCAGATCACGCGCGAGAGCATGTCTCGGCCGAACTCGTCGGTCCCGAACGGATGCCCTGAGCTGGGTCCATGCAGGAGGTGCGTGTAATCAAAGTGCCGCGGGCTCATCGGTGCGACGAGCTGCGGCACCATGGCGAGGGCGCCGCTGAACGCCAGGATCACGAGACCGGCCAGCAGAGCATTCGGCAGCGGCTGCGTCGTCGTCGGATCGGCGGCGAGCGGGATCGGGTCCCGGACCGCGTTCAAGCCTCCATCCTCGGATCGAGCGCGGACTGCAGCAGGTCGGTCACCAGCAGCGTCAGCACCACCAGCGTTGCCAACGTCAGGGTGAGCGCCTCGATCACCGGGTAATCGCGCGCGAAGACGCTGTCGATCATCAGGGTGCCGACCCCGGGAACGGCGAACACGGTCTCGGTGACGACGGCGCCTCCGAGCAGGGCACCCGCGCTCAGCCCGAACAGCGCCACCGTCGAGCGGGCGGCGTTGCGCAGGACGTGGCGCCGCAGCACCAGGGACGGCTCCAGGCCCTTGAGACGCGCAAACTCGACGTGCGGCGAATCCAGCACCTCGCAGATCGAGGCGCGCAGGTTTCGCATCAGCACGGCGGACAGGCTCAACGACAGCGACAGCGCCGGCAGCAGCAGGTGCACGAAGTGCTCGCGCACTCCTTCGCCATAGCCGCCCACCGGCAGCAGACGCACTCTCGCCGCCAGGAGCGTCAGCATCACGATGCCGATATAGAAGGTCGGCATCGAGAGTCCGACCTGGAACGCGCCTCGTATCAACGCGTCGAGCCCGCGATCCCGGTTCAGCGCGGCCAGCAACGCGAGCGGGACAGAGATCGCCACCGCGATGAGCGACGCCATGGCCGTCAGTTGCAAGGTGACCGGCAGGCGCTGCAGGATCAGTTGCGAGACCGGCACGCCGAGCCGGTTGGACCGGCCCAGGTCGCCGCGCGCGAGATCGCCGACGTAGTGCCCGAACTGGACTACGAGCGGCTGATCCAGGCCGAGACGCACGTTCTCCTGTGCGACCTCGGCGTCGGTGACCCGGTCGCCGATCTGAGCACTTGCCGGATCCCCCGGCAGGAGGTGCACGATCAGGAACGTGACGACGATGATCGCCGCCAGGGTGGGGATCGCCTGCAAGACCCGCTGGAGGCTCCTGGCGCCGTTCACTGCGCGAGCCACGTGTCGGTGAAGATGTTGTTTCCGAGTGGGAGCTGCCGGAACCCATGCACGCCACGACGAAGCACTACGACGTAAGGGGTCTCGAACAGACGCACGATCGGTCCGTTCGCGAACAGCAATTGTATGCGCGCGTAGTCCTCGGCACGGCGGCGCGGATCGAGTTCTATCGCGGATGCAAGGTAGAGCTGCTCGGCCTGCGCATCGTGCCAGCCGGTGTGCTGGGCTCCGTTGGTCGGCGAGTACACGAAGTAGGAGGTGATCTCCTCCGGGTCGGGGATGTCGTCGGTCCACATGCTGATCCGCATCGCAAACGCTCCGGCCCGGTAGCGATCGGTCAGCGTGCCGTAATCGAGTTGCCGCAACTGCACCTCTACACCGATTGCAGACCACATCTCCTGCAGCGCCGTGCCGATCTCGATCTCATGCTCGCTGCCCGCGAGCACCAGCATGACCGCACGAAAGCCCTGCGGATATCCGGCCTCTCGAAGCAGCGCTCTCGCGTCATCCAGATCGGTGCGAGTCGCATCCGGGACATCGACGTGCAGGGGCGTCGCGTGCGACATGTACGAGGTCAGGTCGGCACCGATGCCACGCGTTACGATCTGGGTCAGCCCAGCCCGATAGATCGCTTCGTTCAGCGCACTTCGCACCTGAGGAGATGATAGCGGGTTCCTGGCGCCACCGGCGAGGGTCGGTCGCGCATTCAGGACGACGTAGTCAGTGCGTGTGGACGGAAGCAGCTGCAGCCGAAGGCGCGGATCGGCCTGCAGTTCCGCGACACGCGAGAATGGCACCAGTTCGGCGCCGTCCAGCTCACCCGACTGCACCTTGAGGATCCGGGTGGCATCGTCCGGAATGACCTGGAACGTGATGCCGTCCAGATACGGAAGCGGCTTCCTGTCCGCCCCGAGGGCCCAGTAGAAGGGATTGCGCCGCAGGCGCATCGTCGACCCATGCACCCAGGATTGCAGCATGAAGGGGCCGGAGGTCACCGGGTGTTGCTCGAATGCAGCGGCCCGTTCGTAGTCGTTTGCGCCGGGCACAGCGGTGAATTGCCGCTCCGGCAACACGGCGCTGTTGAACACGCTCAGCGCGGCGAGGATAGCCGGATCCGGATGACGCAGATGCAGCACCACCGTCCCGGCGTCGATGATCTGGACGTCGCTGATTGCGCCGAGCAGGAAGTTCCAGATCCCGTTATGAGGATCCCGTGCGCGGTCAATCGACCATTTGACGTCGCCTGCGGTGATCGGCGTGCCGTCCGAGAACCGTATCCCCTGGCGCAGCCGGAACGTGACGGAAAGACCATCCGGTGGCATCCGCCACGCCGCCGCCAGCCCAGGACGCAAACCCTTGCCATCTTCAGACGGCAGCAGCAGCGTGTCATACAGGCTGGAAAGGATCCAGATATCGGCGTTGCTGTCGTTGAGCACCGGGTCGAGCAGCAGGCTGTCGACGTAGCGGCCATAGACCATGATGCCGCCGCGGACCGGCGAGGGGAGCGTCGCATCCGCGTGCGCCTGGGAAAAGGCGACAAGGAGACCGAGCGTTAGCAGCAGAACGCGCTTGAAGCTCAATCTCTCGCTCCCGCCCAGCAGGCGACACGTTCTAGCAGAGTAGAACATTATTGACCGATGTCTCGCGTGGTCAACTCATTTCACGCTTCTGAGAGGCGACGCCTCGACCAGCCGTGCCCATGAGGCAGGTGATGGCACAGGTCCTGGATGGTCCAGCCGCGCCCGCTGGGATATGACCGTACTGATATGGCAAGACGCTCACCCACTCTCCTAACGGCTGACCTCGCCGCCTTCTCGGTTGATCGTGACCTCCCGGTGCCGCTCAGCACCCAGCTGCGCGGCTTGATCGAGTTCGGCATCGGGCTCGGCACGCTGCGGTCCGGCGACAGGCTGCCGTCGGTGCGCGAGCTTGCCGATCATCTGGGGGTGGCGCCGATGACCGTGGCTCAGGTCTATGCCGAGCTGAAGGTGGCCGGCGTGATCATCAGCAGGACGGGCTCGGGCACCTTCGTTGCCGATGTCGGCGTGGCGAGCAGGGCGCGTCCGACGCCGCATAGCATCGCCCTGCACCGTGCCATCGACGCGGTGATCGTGCAGGGTAGCGCCCTCGGCTTGCGCGCCAGTGATCTTGCCGGCCTGATCGCTGCGCGCATGGAGGAGCCCGAGCGGCCTAGCAACCGGCGACGCGTCGTGGTGGTCGGGCATTTCGCCCAGACGACGGCATCCTACTGTGCCGAGATGGCGCAGGTGATCGGCGACGACGTGACAATCGAGCCGACCACCCTTGCGGCAATCCAGGACAACGCCGAGGCGCGGGCACGCGCTGCGAGCGCCGATCTCATTATCACCTTCGCCCATCGTCGTCGCGACGTGATGGAGTTGTTGCCGGACACGACAGTGGCCGCTGTCACCTTCATCCCCGCGGCGGCGACGCGTCAGGCGCTGGCCGCGCTCGACCCGCGGTCCCGGGTCGGCGTGATCTCAATCTTCCCGGAGTTCATGCCGTTGATGAAGGCGGGTGTGCAGCGCTTTGCACCGCACGTCTCGGCAATCGCAGTCGCGCTTCACGATACGCCGGAGTGCGCCGGGATGCTGCACCGGGTGGACGTGGTGGTCTTCGCCACGGGAGCAGATGATCTCGGACTGGTGGTCCCGGAGGGTGTCACCGCGTTCGAGTATCGGCACACCCCTGATGCGGGCGATGTCCACCGCCTGATCCAGCCGCTGCGAGGAGATGATCAACCCGGGATCGCGTCACCGAGAGCAAGGGTCGATGCGGAGTGGCCCGATGAGCGGGTTGCCGCTTCGGTGGCAAAAGCTCGCGCAGCTCGTGCCGAATGAAGCGACCTCTGATACGAGCGGTCCAAATGGAAGCGGCCGACGACGAGCAACGCCGACTTTGCCTGCCTCATCCGCGGGCAGTGCGAGGTCATCCTGCTTTGGTCATTCCGCTTGGCGATTGGAGCGTCAGCCGGCCGCAGAGCCTCAGGCTTTCACGCCACCGCTGCAGTCGACGAGCCGAGGTCCGCAACTCCGGCGCCGGAACCACTATGGTTGACGCCTCGTGATTGTCGGCCCCAGGTCGCGGCTGCAGATGCACAGCTGACGCAGGTGACTTCGGCATACCGGGCGTTACACCGCAACCGCCGCCTCGGCTGCTACCTCACGGAGCACTGACAACTTCACTGCGCCAGCAAGAAATATAACTGCGAAAATGATTGCAATTAACGATTATGTAATCAAAGCGTCTCAATTTGGAGCAGCTGGCTAAAAGCTGCGAATGGTGCGGCTTGGCCGTTGCTTCCAGGAGGCCCTCTTGCGTGTCATCAAACCCGCCTTGCTTGGCGCTGCGCTGCTCGCCACAAGCTCCGCTGCTGCACTTGCTCAATCCAGCACCACGTCAGCTCCGCCCGCTCCTCGACAGCCCGGCTTTTCAGCAAGGCTGAAGGTGCTCGGGACGGCTACGGACTCACAGCCGGTCGAGTTCGACGTCGTATTGCCGCTGAGCAACCCGGCGGCGCTTGATACGCTGCTCACCGAGCAGCAGGACCCGACTTCGCCGCAGTTCCACCACTGGCTGAAGCCTGCCGAGTTTGCTGCCCGCTTCGGTCCCAGCCAGCAGATCGTTACGGTGGTGGCGGTGGCCTTGCGACAGTTCGGCATGCAAGTGACGGCGCAGAGCCGGTCGCTCCACGTCACCGGTACTGCGGCGCAGGTCAACAAGGCGTTCAACGTCAGCCTAGCGCTGGCAGCGAGTGCAGGCGGCCAGCAGCAACTCGTCGCCAACGGGCCGCTGAACTGGCCGGCGGCTCTGTCTTCGGCCGGTGTCTCCATCTCCGCCTTCAACCCGAACGGGTTTCAGGCGCTGCCGTTGGTGCGCCGCAGTGCGAGCGGCTACATGAACCGCAGTTCCGGCGGGTACGGCCAGGGAGGCAGCGCGTCGGGCTACTTCTACAACGATCTCAAGCAGGCCTATGGCTATCCTTCCTACCAGACGACGACCACCGTCCAGGGCAAGAGCCTGCGTATCGACGGCAGCGGCGCTACCGTGGCCGTGGTGATGGCGAGCGACATCCTCGACTCCGACGTCTCTGCGCTCTTCGACCAGACGAGCTTCAAGGCGACGTCGGGACAGGCTGCCAATCCTAAGCTTTTTGCCCGGCGGCCCGTCAACGGCAGCGCCATATTCTCGACCACCAACACGGCTTCGGAGGAAGCGACCATCGATGTCGAGCAGGTTCTTGGTGGAGCGCCCGGAGCACAAGTTGTCCTGTATGACACGCCTGACCTGACCGACCAGTCACTCATATCTGCCTATACAGCTATCGTGAATGACGATGTCGCCGATGTCGTTTCTCTGTCATTCGGCCAATGCGAGCTTTACTATACGTCTGCATACAACAACGGCTCCGACCAAACGTCAGTCCTCAAGATCTTCTCCGAGTTGTTTAAGCAAGGCAACGCCGAGGGCATCACCTTTATTGCCGCCTCAGGCGACGCCGCCGGTCTCGGCTGCGTGAATCCGGGATACTTTTCGGGCGCCTCCGGCCAGTTCATCTCGGGTGTCTCCGTTCCGGCAGCGGATCCGAATGTCACTTCTGTAGGTGGCACCAACCTTGTCACCACTGCGGCGATGGGTGGCTCGCAGTCCACCTATGTCCGGGAGAACGCCTGGTCCGATCCCGAGGTCGCTTTCGATCCGTTCAACGTGGGCGTGACCGCCTCAGGCGGCCTATGGGGATCCGGAGGTGGCATCTCGACCATATACGCTCGGCCTTCGTATCAAGCTCTCGTGGGCACCGGCTCGTCGTCATTCCGCACGGTCCCGGACGTCGCCATGGAAATGGGCGGATGTCCAGACCTTGCCGAGGCGCCCTGCAACGGCGGCGGCGCCAGCCTCGACGGATCGGGCAACGCCGACCGGTCGAGCTTGAACATCGTATTCAACGGGCAACAGGATAGTGTTGTCGGCACGAGTGCGGCTGCGCCGGAAATGGCAAGCGCTGTAGCCTTGCTTGTCGAGACCCAGGGTCGGCAGGGAAATCTCAATCCATATCTCTACACGATCGCTCATCAGCAAGCGTATGGCGGCGCGACCTACTTCCATCAATCGATCCCGGGCTTCAACGGCAACGTCTCGGGCACCGGCACCTATAACCTGATCACCGGCAACGGAACACCTGACGTCTCGACGCTGATCGGACGCACTGCCACTCCCAGGGCTGGCACTCCAGGCTCGGCCTCTAACCCCTGATCGAACATGCCGTCGACCGATGATGCGCTCTCTACCCTGTAGATGAAATACGACTTCGCTCTTCGGAGCGAAGTCGCCTTTCGCTTGGCATCGCGTCTGAGCGTCCCTTACCCCTCGTCGGCGGCATCGGCGCGGGTCCGAGCTTAACCAGGGACATCCAGAGACCAGGAACAGGTTCACCATTTGGTGTCGTTCAGCGATCTTTAATCGAATGGAACGACTCTGGGTGACTAATCAGGCGATTGCCATGTCATCAACGATCCTGCGGCTGACCAACGACCCGTCTGCATCTTTTCGACGGCGGTTCCTCCACGCCGTGTTCTACGTCTGCTTGTTGGCTGCGTGCGGCACGCGGTCTGCGCAGGCTCAATTCACCAGATTCGAGAACTATGCAGACGAGCAGGGGCTCGGCAATGCGTCTGTTTCCGCGCTGGCTCAGGACGCTGACGGCTACATCTTGCTAGGGACCGAAGCCGGTCTCTACCGCTTCGATGGCTCGAACATCACCCCCTACGACACAGCGGTGGGCTTACCTCCATCCGCCTGGATCAGGAAGCTCGCCTCTGACGACCGTGGCCGGGTGTGGGTCCTGACGACCGACGGCATCTTTGTCCGCGACGGATCGAGCTTTAGCCGTGTCTTCGTCGGGAGGCCGCTTCATCTAGCCTCGCCGCATCTTGTCGCCTTTTCCGAGGGACACGTGATCG
This sequence comes from uncultured Acetobacteraceae bacterium, assembly GCA_964245755.1. Classification (GTDB taxonomy): domain Bacteria; phylum Pseudomonadota; class Alphaproteobacteria; order Acetobacterales; family Acetobacteraceae; genus Lichenicoccus. The sequence goes on from CAXTNV010000004.1 coordinate 17,189, forward strand.
TCGACAGCGGTGGCACGCTGTTGATTGCCCCTCTTGAGAAGCACGGAGCAGGACAGTTCACGCCTCTGCTGACCCCGGCGACATCCGCCGCGAAACCCGAGCTGGCTCGTTTTCGCTTCGTGGTTTCGGACGCCGACGGTGCGCTGTTGGCAGGATGTGGCGACGCCATCTGCCGCCTGAAGGACGGCCACGTCAGCCTGCTCGGAAGTGCCGATGGGCTGCCCGCCGATGCTTGGCAGGTGGCGCTTCGGACGCCGGATGGCACCCTGTGGGCAAGAAGCCTCGACCGGCTGGCGTGGCGGCCTCCTGGCAAGGCGTCCTTTCGCAGCGTAACGATCCCCGGTCGGCGCGGCCATTTCAACGTTGCTGTTCCTGCTCGCCTCGATCTGCTGGCCGACGGACGCGGCGGGGTCTTCACGATGGGTGAAGAAGGCCTTCTTGAATACGACGGCAAGACCTGGCGCAGCTTCTTGCATCACGACGGAGGGCTTTCAGCTAATCCGATCCAGTCGCTCATGTTCGATCGCGAGGGATCCCTGTGGGTAGGCAGCATTGGCCACGGCGCCTACCGCAGTATCGGACTCGGGAACTGGGAACATTGGACCGCTTCCGATGGCCTCCCGAGCGAGATCGTATGGGCGATGACCCGTCTCCGAGGCGGCCAGCTCTGGGTAGCGACCTACGGTGACACCGTCCCGCTCGACGGCAAGGCGCCGGGAGTGCCCGGCGGCAGCGAGAACGTGTCGGCGACACGGGGCGGTCGGTTGTGGCTCGCGCCGCTCCGGGCACCCATGCTCCGCATCGATCCCGCAAAACGGAGCACCGAGCAATTCTCAATCCCCGGTACCATGTCATCGACATATGTCGACCCCGAGAACCGACTGTGGCTTTCAACGGACAAGGCTCTGCTGACAATCGCAGATGCCGACGCCCCCGCAGCTGCGGTGAAGGTAGAGCTCGCGTTGCCGCAACCGACAACGCAGGTGATGACTGACCTGTCTGGCGTGACCTGGGCCGCCACTGCGACTGGCATAGTGCGTCGGAGCCGCTCCGGGAGCTTTCAGACCGTCGTCTCGTCGGCCACGTTGAAGGGCCAACCCGGAGGGCTTGCGTTTGCACCCGACGGCAGCCTCTGGACTTTCACAGACCGCGCCGGTGTGCTGCGTTTCCAGCTGAAGGACCATCGGGTTACACCGCTGCCCCCGATCACCGCGCCTGCGATCGGTTCGAACAACATCATGTTCCTGCATCGTGATCGTCACGATCGGATGTGGGTGGGAAGCGACCACGGCATCGACCTCTTCGATGGCCGCTCTTGGCGCCGGTTCACCGTCGACGACGGACTTCTCAGCAACGACCTCGATCAGTGGGCCGTATTCGAAGACGTCGATGCCTCGTTGTGGTTCGGGAGCAGTCGTGGCCTCACGCATCTTATCGATCCAGGCCGGATACCGCCGCCGACCCCGCTGCGCCCGAAGGTCACCGGGATCTCGACCGGCGATCGCTCTCTGTCTCCTTCTGCTCTGGTGCGCATCGCTTGGAGTTCTGGACCCCTGGTCATCCATTTCGTTGACCTCGATCCTGCTCGAGCAAAAAACGTTGTGTTCCGATATCGCATGCGCGGGCTCGACACCGGCTGGAGCGACACAACCGGGCATGAGGTCCGTTACGCTGACCTACCTGCGGGCAAGTTCCAGTTCGAGTTGATTGCTGTTGACCCGATACATGCAACGATGTCGACCCCGATCGGGTTCGCGCTTTGCAAACCGGCTCCTTGGTGGCAGCGTTGGTGGTTCTACAGTTCATCCACAATTGTCCTGATCGCTACAGTCATCGCGACTTGGCGGATGCGCGTGCGTCTACTGCTGCGCCAGCGAACGCGACTAGAGACGCTGGTCTCGGAGCGCACGGCGGAGATCGAGCAGGCTCGAAGCGAACTCGAGCGACTGGCGATGTCCGATGTCCTTACCGGCTTGCCGAACCGACGAGCGCTGATGGCCCTTCTTGAAGAGAAGGTCGCTATGGCTCTGTCGTCGCAAGCGCCGTTGGCCGTGCTTCTTTGTGACATAGATCATTTCAAGAAGATCAACGATAGCTTTGGCCACCTTGCCGGTGACGCAGTCTTGAGCGAGTTCGGCAAGCGTCTGGACGTCGCGATCGAGTCGCCTGAGGCTGCCGGCCGCTACGGCGGCGAAGAGTTCTGCGTTGTACTTTCGGCGCCGCGGAAGAAGGTCTTGGAGCGTGTCGCCGTCATCCGGTCGGTCATCGCCGATGCACCCTATCATGTCGGCGGGACCAGCCGAGCCGTCACTTCCAGCGGCGGCCTTGCCTTCCTCCGTCCGAGTGAGAACGCCCTGTCGCTGCTAGCACGTGCGGACGCCGCGCTCTACCGGGCCAAGGAAAAAGGTCGCAACCGTATCGAGCACGAACTCCTGGAGAACGTGGCACATGCACCGGGTGGCATACACGCCGAGGCGTTGGGCAAGTCGCAGTCTGAGAGCGCTGACGCTGGACCAGGTGACGATGACGCGAGCAGGACGGCATGTAGGGCTCCACCGCAAAGACGAGGTGATCTTGAGCACGATCTCCGCCAGGCACTCGCCAACGGCGAGTTCTTGCTGAACTATCAGCCGGTATTGCATCTGGACAAGGACATGGTCACTTCGTGCGAAGCGCTGATCCGATGGCATTCGCCGACACGGGGCAGCGTCTCGCCGGCAGACTTCATCCCCTTTGCCGAGGAGGTAGGCTTGATGCCGGAGATCGGCGATTGGGTGCTCCGTGCCGCCTGCCGGGAAGCGTCTGCGTGGCCGGATGCCATGAAGGTTGCGGTCAACCTCTCGGCCGTACAGTTCCGCCTGCCCGATCTCGTGATGCGGATCGAGGCAGCTCTAAAAGCGACCGGGTTCCCCCCAAACCGCCTCGAGCTCGAAGTGACCGAAACCGCGATGATCGGCGAGATGGAAGCCGCCATCCGCGTGCTGCGGCAGCTCAGGGCACTCGGCATAACGGTCGCGCTGGATGATTTCGGAACAGGCTACTCGTCGTTGAGCTTCTTGCGCACGTTGCCGTTTGATCGCATCAAAATCGACCGTTCCTTCGTGCAGGATCTTGGGAAGAAACCGGAAGCGACCGTCATCGTGCGCGCGATCGCCGGAATGTGCACGAGCCTGGGAGCCTCGGTTACCGCGGAAGGTGTGGAAACGGAGGAGCAGATGGAGGCACTACGCGCCGTCGGCTGTTCCGAGGTTCAAGGCTATCGGATCGGTCGCCCCTGCGTAGCAGCGGATCTGGAAGAGTGGCTCGCAGCCTTCAAGGCCAGCCACAGCAGAGAGGTCAGCTATCACACAACGGCCTATTGATCGATGGCGGTGCGGCACTCCGACAGCGCGTTGATCTGCCGCGGCAGGAACATTCGGGGCGGACAGCTTCCCGGTCTGGCGGTGGCGAGTGGAGCGATGCGCATCCTGCAACTGGTCTTGCCTACTCAGGCTCGAGTTGGCACATCGCGATCACCTGGCTCATTTTCGGCCTCAGCCGAGGCGGACTGAGTCCGGCGTCGAAGAAGCTCGTCAGGCATGATCCGGTCACGGCTGCCGTCCTGCGTCCACATCAGGGTCATCGTCAGGGCGCTGATCCGCCTCCAGCCCTTCCTCATCTGCCTCCAGGACAGCCGCCTCTTCCGGAAACATCCCGAACCGTGCCGCCACATCCGGTGCGTAACGAAGCAGGTCGGGCCGCAGCTTCAGCAAGGAGATGTCCTTCGACTTGCCTTCAAGCATGACGTCAAACTCCAATCCGATCGCATCACGCATGAAGCGGGCGAACTCGAATGGGTTGGTGAAGTCGGCATGCCCGGTCCAGACCGGCGGACGCAGCGTCTTCACCTTCTTTTTTGTCTTGCGGTCTAGCTTCACCATCTCGCGCAACTCTGTGCGAGGCGAGGAGAAGTGGATCTTGGGCCGCACACCATCCGGCCAAGTTGCCAGGATACGGCGCAGCACGCAGATGGTGTCCAGCTGTCGCGGGTTCAGGCACCAATGGTGCTGATAATCAAAGATCAGCCGCACGCCCGTCTGCTCGTGCACCCACAGCACGTCGGACGCGGAGAACCGGATGTCGTCGTGTTCCAACACCAGCCGGCGCTTCACGTGCTCCGGCAACGTCGGCCAAGTCTCAGCCCAGCGGGTACGTGACCTCTCCACGTCACCATACGCTCCGCCGACATGTGTCACCATCACCGCCTCCGGTCCCAGCTCCATCCTGTCCAGCATCTCGGCTTGGGAGGACAGGTCCCAGATACTCTTCTTGGTAAGCACGGGATCGGGGCTGTTGAGCAGCACATATTGCGAGGGATGGAATGACAGCCGGATGTCCAGGTCCCGCGCCCTCTTCCCGACTGCCCGCAATTCGGCATCGCTTTCGGCCACCATCCCGTGGAACTGCGGCAGGTCCGGATGAGTGGCGTAGGGGGCCAGGTCCGACGACATGCGGTACATGGTGATACGCCGCTTCGCCAGGTAAGTGAGGATGTCGTCGATGCATGCCAGCGACGTCTTCAGATGCGGGTTCTGCTGCCACCGCCTCGTGTCGTTGCTTTTGAGTGCAGTCTGGCCCAGCACCTTCACGGGAAAGCCGAGACGCAACGCGTCGCCTCTCACGTCACGATCTCCGACACGGCCGGGTCAGGCACGATGGCCGCCGGGCCGAAACCCAATCCGGTGATGAACGTGTTCCAGCCCGTGGGCCGCAACGCGCCGCCTGTCGCTTGGCGGTGACCGGACCCATACATCTCGTCTGCGTCCGGCGGCCGATGCTCCGCAAGAAAGCCTACCAGGTCCCGATCCTCGGCCGACCGCACGGCGAAATGAACCCAGCCCGACCGGTAGGCTGTGTTGGCCGCCATCACGATCTTGTCCCGCAGCCGCCCGCGCCATTGCTGAGCGATCAAGGGGTGGATCTGCGTGGCCGAGGCAAGCCGGATCAACGCTACCTCACCACGTACCAGCGGACCAACTCGGCGTGCCGCCTTCAGCTCCCGCTTCACCTCCGCTCGCGCCGCCAGCACCACCGCAGCTTCCGGCCGCTCACTCGACAGCACATCCTTCGGACCATCTGCCGCCATCAGCAGCGCCAGCGCCGGGCTTGCATCACCTGATGCGCTGCGCCGCGGTGCGTTCACGAGCGCCGTGGCATCCCGCAGCGCGGTCATGCCGAACCGACGTGCGGCCTCCATCTCGGAGAAGCCGGCCTTGTCGGCCATGTCGCCGATCAATCCCATCGCCGCCAACCAAATCCAAGGCTCCGCATGCGTCAGCACGCCTGCACACCAAAACGCCAGCAGGGAGGAAGTCGGGATCGGCATCTGTCCGTGCCCGCTTATCACTGTGGCGACGGGAGGCGGAACGCCAGGAATGTGATGGTCCACCACAACGGTGGGCGCACCGGGCTTCGGCAGCGCATCCCGCACGCCCAGATCGGTGATGACCATCCCGCCCACCTGCTCGGTCGCGAACTCCGTTCGCATCGCCTCCGACCACGGACTCTCGCCCCGACCCACGATGCGGGTGCGCACGTTCCATTGGGCGGCCGCGAAGGCACGCCCGAACAGAGCGATGGCCGACAAGCCGTCTGCGTCGTTGTGCCCCAGGATCCAGATCGGCTTGCTCCGGTCGAACGTCCGGATCGCCGTCGCGAAAGCGGAAGCGGTCTGGATGCGTGCGATGCTGTTGGTGTTCATCCGACCACAAAGCGCGGACCGCCCCGGGGTTCGCGCCCGGACAAGCTCCCGGAGCACCGGCTGCTGATCCGCGAGACCGAGGTCTCGGCAAGCTGGAAGAGCTCGGGTACGCTTCGAGATCTCGGCCATCAGGTTGCCCGGCCGCAGCGATGTCACAATGCGCGGCACTGCTCCGTTCACCCGGCACCTGTCGCTCATGGCCCGCAGCGCTCGCTGATGGCGGCGGACTAGGATATCACCGCCAGGATCGCCGCGCCGTGCGCCTGATGCTGCCCGGGTTCGTGGTCCAGGCAGGCCGTGGAACCAGTAGGCTGCTCCGAAGCATAGCGAGCAGGTGATCCGCCGGCAGCGATAGGGCCGCGGTCGCCGGCCACCTCAGCCACGCGCCCGCGAAAGCTCGTCACCTCATCTGTTCGGTAGCGAGAGGGCCTTGATAAAGGCACTCCCGAAGCCCGACGAAGAAAAGACTCATCGTCCTGTCTGGCTCATGAGCCGCCGGCGCAAGGATCTCTCGAGAAGTGCTGCACGTGTCGTCAAAGCAGCGAAGCAACAGCGTCGATGGCGCCCTCCGGCGAAGCCTGGGTCGCGTCACGACGGCCGACGTGTTGTGTGAACAGGCGGACGCCCGCTCCCAGTTCACCCTGATCCAGCGCTTCCAGCAGGTCCCGATAAACCAGATGGCTGGGATATAGCTGGCCGGGCGGTGTCGAGAACCAGCGGAGGTCTCCGGCCTCAGGCGTCTCGTCGCTCGTCAAGACGCGCTGGGTGGGATTCTCGCACAAGGTCGCTCGAAAGCATAGCGAGACGGAGTGACCCCGATCGTCGAAGATCTGCACGAGCGCGATCGGCCGGTCGGCGACGTCCACTCCGCAACCGAATTCCTCACGGGCGCAGGCCGAGATGCGATGGGCGATCTCCTCCCGGTGGCGGATGATGCTGCCAGGGATGTGCCACCCAGTTCCGAACGGATCGTCGCGCCAAGCAAACAGCACTCTCTTCTCGGCGTCTTGGACGAGGAGGTCCACGTTGGGCGTGGCAGTGACCTCCGTAATGAAGCGGAACAGCGGCCAAGGCAGATCAGCGCCGGGCCCGCTCAGCTTGACCAGGATGCTTTCGAGCGTTCGCAGCTCCTCGTCCGTGAGTTTCTGATCACCGGAGGAGGTCATTGATGGCCCTGTTTGCGAACGTTCCGTAGCATCCGCATACTTGGCCAGCTCCGCAAGGTGGTCATTGGGAAAGGTCCGCTTTGTGTCGAGTGCAAGCACCCCGGACGCAGGTGACCAGGTGATGATCTCAGACATCAGGCCTTGCCGCTGGTCAGGCGGCTCAGGGCGATGGAAGTTCCGACCCAGTCGCTGGTCAAGGCAACCTGCCTGATGATCGGCACAGCCCCCGGCACCGAGCGATCTCCGGGCGCGTCAGGTGTGTCGGACCAATAATCTGTGCTCCTGTGACAGTGGTAGATCGGTGCAGCGCACCCGGTGGAACAAAGCTCTCGAAGGAACGCCTTACCTCATGACTATGAGAGTGGCCGCTCGGTCGACAACCGATGGCGAAGCCGGTCCTGACGCCGCCATTGGCGGAAGCTCGCTCTCGCGGGTGATCGTCGCGGCGGTTTTCGGCAATGCGCTGGAATGGTACGACTTCACCGTTTATGCCTTTCTCGCCCCGATTATCGGACGGCAGTTCTTTCCGAAGTCGACCGACACGGTGGCACTGCTGGCGACCTTCGCGGTGTTCGGCATCGGTTTCGTCGCAAGACCGCTGGGCGGCCTGCTGATCGGCTTCGTCGGCGACCGGGCTGGCCGGAAGCCCGCGTTGCTGTTGACGATCATGCTGATGGCCATCGGCACCGTAACCATCGGCCTGCTGCCCGGATTCGCTCGCATCGGCATCGTGGCACCTGCCCTGCTGGTGCTGGCGCGCGCCTTCCAGGGATTCTCCGCCGGTGGCGAATGGGGAAGCTCCGCCTCCTTCCTAGTGGAGTGGGCGCCAACCAAGAGACGCGGCCTGATCGGCAGCTGCCACACCGGTAGCATCTTCATTGGTCAGCTCGTTGGTACCGGTGTTGCCGCGTCGCTGAGCACCCTTCTGGGCCCGGCAACGATGGCAAACTGGGGCTGGCGGGTGCCGTTCCTGCTGGGCGCGCTGATCGGTCCGCTCGGCCTGCTGGCGCGGCGCCGGATCGACGAGACCCCGATATTCCGCAGGGCAGCGGAAGCGAGTACGGCACCCGTCCCGAGCACGCGGATGCCCCTGGGCACAATGATGTTCGCGTTCTGCTTCGTTGCTGTGCAGTCGGTCGCGATCTACGTATTCCTGTCCTACTTTCCGACTTTCCTGCAGCGCAACCTCGGCTGGACGGCCAGCCTGTCGCTGTGGTCGACGGCACTGGCTACGGTCGCCACCGGCATCTCGGTGGTGAGCTCGGGCTTCATCTCCGATCGGGTCGGGCGCAAGCCGCCTCTGCTGTTCAGCTGCATCGTGTTCCTGCTGCTGTCCTACCCGCTGGTCTGGCTGATGCTGCACGTGCATTCCGTGTCTCTGGCGATTGCCATACAGGTCGTACTGAGCGCCAATTGCGGCCTGTTTATCGGCAGCATGACCACCGCCCTGGTGGAGATGTTCCCGACCCGTCGCCGGCTGACCGGGCTCAACACCGCCTACAACATGGCTTCTATGGTTTTCGGCGGCTTCGCGCCGTTCATCGCCACCGGCCTGATCTCGTTGACCGGCCAGTCGATCGCGGTGACCTACTACGTTATCCTCGGAGCGCTGGTCTCTCTGCCCGCAGTGTTGACGTTCCGCGAAACCGCCGGACGATCACTTGACTGATGCGGCGCGAGCCTCTTTCGGCAACAGGCGGTGCTCCTCTCCTTTCGCCCAAGCATGATCCGCCTGACGGCGCGGAGCGCTCGGGTCGAGACGGGATGCGTGCTCGATGTGCAGGCCGATCTGGCATGCCCATCGATTGCTACCGTGCTGACGCTGTGCTGATGCCGATCAGCAAGCAGAAGGATCGCTTGCCTGATCTTCGCAAAGCTGCCGACCGGCCTTCGACTGCGCACGTCGCGCGGATTGCGTCGTCCCTCCTCAATGCCGGGCAAGAGCGAGGATCGCGGCTGAGGAATACGCGCGTCCTGGTCGGCTTCGCGCTCTGCCTCATGTCGACTGCCTGCGGCGGCGGACCGCAGTGCGCTCCGTTTGCACGCTCGTTGACCGGGCTGCGGCTGTCCGGTTCGGCAGCCGGTTGGTGGCGTCAGTCAGCCGGACGATACGCGCATTCGCGCACGCCGGAACCGGGCGCCGTCCTGGTGCTGCAAGCGACACATCGGCTGCCCTACGGGCATGTATCGGTCGTGCGTCGTGTGCTGGATCCGCGGGAGATCCTGGTGACGCACGCGAACTGGGAGCCCGGCGAGATCGACCGGAACGTTCTTGTTCTTGATGTCTCGGCTATGAACGATTGGAGTCTCGTGCGGGTGTGGTGGCGCCCGAGCAATCGCATCGGCCGAGCGCGGTTCGCAGCCTTTGGCTTTATTCTGCCGGAACCCCCAGCTTCGCTTCGCTAGAAAGGCGGCACGGCTGACAGCCGCCGGCCTAGGTCTCGATCCTGAAAGGCCTCGACGACGTCTGTCGCGCTGACTTCAGCGCTAAAGCCACGCACCCGAAGCTGCTCTTCTCGTTGCGTACTGCATGAAGAGGATCCACAAGGCTGCCGGTTGCTCTCGGCAAGGAACACGCTCGTCGCGCCGCCCCGTCATACTCCGATAGGATGTCTCTCCACGTGGATGACCTTGCCTCGATGCACAGCGCCGCGAGCACCGGCGGAGGAACCAGCCCAGGATAGCTCTGCCTCCAAGCATCAACGGGCAAAAGGCCGAGCCTCGATCTGTCTTGCCCGAGAACCATTCTGATGGAGATCGGTGCCGGCTTGACAAGCCGCTCGACCACCGCCCGGGGTGCTTCAAGTTCCTGAGCTTGCGCCGTCACCTTCTTGTCGAGCAAGCTGCTCGGGAGGCCGCATAGGCCGAGTGCTTCGGCAAGCCGATGTTTGCAGCGAGCGATCCCTCTCCTCCCGAGAGTGATGCGACGAAGCGGCATGCCTCGACCCCGGAAGTGCCCGCTCATGCCCTCTGCATGCGCATGCCGTTCCTTGATCCGGAAAACAGCTTCTAAAACCGCTACCTCCTGGTGCACGCTCGCAGCGATGATCCAATGGGATGACGTTCGATACTTTCTCGCCGTAGCGCGCGGAGGCTCGGTGCGTGCTGCCGCCGCAAGCCTCCGGGTGAACCACTCCACCATGGTCCGGCGCATAATTCAGCTCGAGGAACGCCTCGGCGCGCACACCTTCGAGAAGCTGCCCTCGGGCTATCGGCTGACCGCTGGCGGCGAGGAGATCCTCGAGTTCGCAGAGCAGATGGAGGCATCGTCGAACCAGCTGGAGACGCGCGTCTTCGGCCGCGACCAGAGCGTGCGCGGACTCCTGCGGGTGACGCTGGCCCCGACCCTCGCGACATACCTGCTCATGCCGGATCTCGGCGACTTCGTGCGTCTGCACCCCGAGGTGGAGATGGAGATACTGTCGATCGAGGAGCCGGTGAACTTGACCAATCGGGAGGCCGATGTCGCGATCCGCGTCGTCTACGACCGCAGCACCCTGCCGCTCAATCTTCACGGCATCAAGGGACCGGAGCTGTTCGGCGGCGTGTACCTGTCCCGCGACCTGCTCGCCGGGTGGCGCGCCGGGACGTCTGACCGCATCCGGTGGATCGTCAGGAGGCGACACGGCATCGCGGACTGGGCTCGCTAAAATGAGGTTCGCCTCACCGAGGTTATGTTCAGAACCACGGACGCCGAGGCGCAGATCGTCGCGGCACGGCAGGGGCTCGGGATGGCGACGCTGCCCTGCTTCGTCGGCGATGTCGACCCGCTGCTGACGCGGGCGCCGGGCAGAGCCCTGCACATGCACGGCACGCTCTGGCTTCTCACGAAGGGTTGAGACGCGCAAAACTAAAGCGCGTGCGGCTTTTCAGCGACTTTGTGTCACGCAGGCTCGCCGCATATATGCCGCTTCTTGCGGGGCTGTCCTCCTTGGAACGACGGACGGCGTGGAACCAGTTGTTCTTTCCGTCGCAACAAGAACGGACAGGACAAGAATTTCGCTCCCGCCATTGTTGGCGCCACTTGCTCATCCCGAGACTTGCAACCCGGGCGATGTCATCGTGCGCCTGATGACCGCGGTGAAGGCGTGTGCGGCTCGTGGTCGATGGTCGCTTCCAGGCTGCGGCAACGTTGCTTTGCCAGATAAATATTCGTGAAACCTATGGTTCGGTTTGGCTATCTCATCCGAAGGCCGCGGCAGTGGCGATCTAGCCATTGCTGAAGGTTGATCGACCCCCTAGTAGGTTTTAGGGGCGACGCCCAATCATGACCGGCGAAGCTCGGAAGAAACGACCGGCATCGTTTGCAGTGTCGGGAGACCGCTTGAGGAGGGCAGCCTTGCGACTAAGAACATCACTGTTGGGAACAGCGTGTTTGCTTGCCGGGGCCGGGCTCGGGTCGATGTCGCACGCTGAGGCGGCTCCTGCGGCGCCGCTCGTGACAGGCGTCGTGTCGGACAGCGTGGCGACACCGCTCGCATCCTCCGTCCCGACGGCTCTCGCGGGTGCGAGCGATCACGGAGCTCTCGCCTCGACAACCTCCTTCACCCACGCCCAGCTGACGCTGAAGCGCTCGGCGGCGCGTCAGGCGGCACTCGACGCCCTGGTTGCGGCGCAGACCGATCCGGGTTCGGCCTCATATCGTCGCTGGCTCACGATACCAGAGCTCCGCGACGACTACGGCCCCGCGTCGGCCGACATCAGCGCAGTCACCCAGTGGCTCGCGGCGAAAGGCTTCCACGTCAACGCAGTTGCCGCGACGGGCATGTCGATCGACTTCTCGGGAAGCGCTGCCCAGGTCGCGTCGGCCTTCCACACCGAGCTGCACGGCTTCGAGAAAGCGGGTGGAAGCTACATTGCACCCGCCGGGACGCCTTCGATACCAGCCGCCCTGTCGCCGGTCGTCGATGGCGTCGTGATCAGCAACTTCTTCCCGAAGCCGATGCGCACCGCGCCCACGGCGTTGCAGAAGTCCACCGCGGCAGCAGGCACTGTCCAGAAGGTCGGCACCAGCTACACGATGGTTGCCGACGGCACGACCTTCTACGCGGTGACGCCCTCGGATTTTGCGACGATCTATGACCTGACGCAGACGCGGAACGGGTTTCTCGGCGCCAGCCTCACCGGGCAGAAGCAGACGATCGCGGTTGCCGAGCAGACCGACATCAATCCGGCCGATTGGAATACCTTCCGTTCGACGTTCGGCTTGACCGGCTACAAGGGCACGCTCTCGATCACGCACCCGGGCGGCTGCACCGATCCTGGGTTCACGGGTGACGAGGGCGAGGCGGCGCTTGATGCCGAATGGACATCCGCGGTGGCTCCCTCCGCTACGATCATCGAGGCGGCCTGCGAGGGCGGCACGTTTGGCTTCGGCGTGATGACCTCGCTGATGAACCTCGTTGAGGGCGGGACGACTGCCGACTCCATCTCGGTCTCGTACGGTGGATCCGAGCAGGGCAACGGCCTCACCTTCCTCAACGCCTGGGCGAACCTTGTCGAGGAGGCGGCCGCGCAGGGGATCTCCGTCTTCGTCTCGAGCGGCGATGGGGCGTCCGACATCAACGACACCGGCGCGAACCTCGGGACCAACGGACTGAGCGTCAACGGTCTCGCGACGCCGCCCAACGTCACCGCGGTGGGTGGCACGGACTTCTACGACACCGCCAAGGGGCAGAACTCAGTCTACTGGGCGAGCAAGAACTCAACGAGCGGCGGCTCGGCGAAGTCCTACGTGCCCGAGATCCCCTGGGACAATTCCTGCTCCAATGCCGTCAACTACAAGGCGGCCGGCGCCAGTGGACCGATCGTCAACTGCAACAAGGAAGCACCGACGGCGAAGGGCTACATCTATCAGAACGTCGTCGGGGGAAGCGGTGGCCAGAGCCTGATCTTCCCGAAACCGTCGTTCCAGAGCACGGCGCTGCCGGGCGTTCCGAACGATGGCGTGCGTGACATCCCGGACATCTCGCTCTTCGCGGCGAACGGTTTCTGGAACCACTTCTACCTTGAGTGCATGTCGAACACTGCGGAGGGCGGCGTTCCCTGCGACTTCACCAACCCCGCCGACTTCCTCGGTTCGGCGTTCGGTGGTACCTCCTTCGCAGCACCCGACTTCGCGGGCATCGCGGCTCTCGTCGCGCAGGCGGATGGCGGGCGCGTCGGAAACATGGCCCCGCGTCTCTACAAGGTCGCTGCGCTGCAGTTCGCGAACAGCGTGCTGAAGAAGTCATGCCTCGCGACGAACGGCAACGCCGTGTCGGCAGCCTGCGTCTTCTATGACGAGACGGTGGGCGACAACACCGTCGCCTGCCAGACGGGGACGCCGAACTGCGCGACAAACGCAAACTCGAAGCTCGGGATCGGTGTCTTGTCAACATCGACTGCGGTCAGCAACGCCGCCTTCCCGGCGACATCGGCCTACGATCTCGCGACCGGTCTCGGCTCGGTCAACATCACCAACCTGATCGTAAACTACTGACACGATCGGGCGGGCCCGCGGCCATCCGGTCGTGGGCTCACGCCTGCTTCAGCATCGCCGGCGGAGCGCGCTCCCCGCCGGTTTCGCCGCAGTCGACACCATAGCTGGCATCAGACCTCCTCGATCCGCCGCTCTTCGTCCGGAAGCAGGGTCAGGGCCCGCCAGTCGAGCTCCTCCTGCAGCAACCCGAACGCCTCCATGCCGAGCTGGTGGTCGGCGCGCAACGCCTCGAGCGTGTCGCGTTCCGCTGCGATTGCGGCGAGGCCGAGGCTGCGTTGACGCAGGAGCGGCGCATGCCCCGAGGGATCGTCCGCTGCGCCGGACTGCACCAGGTAGGCGGCACGCAGGCGCTCCGCTTCCTGCCCCACTTCGCCGTCCAGCTTCTCCAGGGCTGCCGTCGCCAGGCGTGCTCGTGCCCTCGCAAGCTCCTGTTCGAGCCCTCCGCTCTGGTCCAGGCCAAGCAGCCGGATCAGGGGGCCGAGCGTCAAGCCCTGGAGCACGAGTGTTCCCAGGACGACGGAGAAGGCGGCCAGCACGACCTCGTCGCGCTGCGGGAACGACGCCGGCAAAGCGAAGGCGGTAGCCAACGTCAACAGGCCACGCATGCCGCACCAGCCGACCAGGATCGCCTGCCGGACGGACGCCAGCTCCGGCAACCCTCGCTGCCGACGCCGCCATGTGATCCACCGGTTGTAGCCGATCACGACGGCAAGACGCGCGGCCACCACGACCGCCACGACCATGACCGCGAAGCCTGACGCCTGTCGCAGATGATCCGCCCCCATGTGCGCGATGATCACGCGGGCCTGCATGCCCATCAACAGGAAGGCGAGCACGTTCAGGACGAAGACGACGGAGCCCCAAACCGCGTAGGAATGAACCCGCATGCGCGGAGAGGCAGCCAGGCTGGACGACCTGGCGACGGTCATGGCGAAGGCAACCACGCTGAGCACCGCCGACAGGCCCAGATGGTCCGCGACCGTCCAGACCAGGATCGTGTGGATGAACTGGAGCAGGTTGCCGCCGAGCGTGTCGGTGACGAAGCGGCTGAGCCAGCGGGCGGCCAGCCCGTAGCCGATCCCGAACAACACACCTCCCGGAGCGGCGACCGCCAGGTGCAGAGCTACCGGAAGACCGAGGCCATCGTGCGACTGCACCGCCAGTGCCGTGCCGAACAGCAGCAATGCTGTGGCATCGTTGAACAGGCTCTCGCCCTTGAGCACTGCATCCGTGTCGCGCGGGATCGACACCGTGCTCAGCACGGCAACAGCCGCAGCCGCGTCGGGAGGTGCGACGATCGCGCCGAGCGTCAGCGCCGCCGCCACCGGCAGGCCGGCGAACATCCATCCCACCCATCCGACCAGGATCGCCGTCACCAGCACCGCGAAGACGGCGAATGCCACCAGCGGCGCCCAGAAGCGGCGGGCGGCGCCGAGCGGGAAATCATAGGCGGCGTCGACCAGCGCCGGGGCGATGAACAGGGCGAGTGCTGTCTGAGGATCGATCTGGACGGTGGGCGAGCCGGGGATGAGCGTGATCATCACGCCGACCGCCCCCAGCATGGTCGGGTAGGGCACCGATAGCCGGCGGGAAAGCTGCAGCAGCATGGTCGCGGCGAGCAGCAGAACGAGCAGCGTCTCGAGGAAGGTCACGGCACTCCAATCATTCGCATTTCGGATCCGCTCCGGCTTCGGCCTCGCTGCCGAGGCATCCCGGCGGCTCGAGCCTCGGAATGTTCCCGCACCGCCTGTTCAGCTCCCTTTATCTGCTTGCCCCGGCAACTTGTGTTCCCGCACCGACCGCGGGGAACAGCGACTGGCTTCCTGCGCCGTGCGATGAAGCTTGGTGGTCGCGGATCGTCGCAGCGGTTGTGCGTCATCCATGGTCGCCGCCTCGATGACAACCGATCTCGGTGCAGCGTCCGGGAAGCCGGCAATCGCCGGCAGTGCCGTCTCGTCGACAGCGAGCGGTTCCCATCGCGCATCGGGGCGAAGATCGATCTCCATGCCGAGCCTTCTTGGGTGCAAGCGTCGGATCGCGTAGGCCCCGGCGCGCCGGTGTGTTTCCTCTTGTCGTTGCACAACGAGCTTCTACCACTGGCCAGGCAAGCTTAGGGCCGACACCTCGAGCGTGTCGCCCTTCATGTAATACAATGTCTCTTCGGCGCCAGCATTCCGGCAGCGGCATTCCGGCGGCGGCATTGCCGACGCGGCGCGCCAGCGGTTGATCGGATCGGGCCCCTGATGCCGTCGTGGGCACATCGCTCCGTTCAGGAGGGATTGAGTGCGGCGAATGCGGTTCGGTAGCGCCCCTCCCGCTCGGCCAGTCGCTCGCCTCTGGAGCGTTCCACCAGAACCTCACCTTCAGGATGATCACGTGCCGCGAGCAGCTGCATGACCTCGTCGACATATGCAGCGAGCGGCATCGCGCGCGGGTCGGATACCTGATGCGGGCCGCTCAATGCGGTCTGCACGTAGGGCGGCGCCAGTTCGAGCACCTCGATGGGAAACTTGCGCAACTGGTAGCGCAGCGACTGCAGCCAGGAGTGCAGGAAGGCCTTGGTCGCGCAGTACGTCGGGAAGCAGGCGCGCGGCACGAAGGCCAGGTTCGAGGTCGTGGCCATGATCATCGCGTCCGATTGTCGCTTCAGGGCGGGCAGGAGGGCTGCCACCACGCGCATGGTGCCGAGGATGTTGGTTTCGACCATCCCCTGCGCAGCGGACATGTCCCAGCCGTTCGCCAGATCTTCCTGGCTCGAGATGCCGGCGTTGCCCAGCAGCACGTTCAGCTCGGGGAAGCGCCTGTCCAGATCCTCGGCGAGGCGAGGCAACGACGCCGGATCGGTCAGGTCGAGCTGCATCCCGACCATGCCCGGGCGGCCTGCCGCGACCTCGTCGAGCAGCCCCTGCCGACGCCCCGCGACGATGACACGGTTGCCGCGGTCGTGGAAAGCCTCCGCAAGCGTGCGGCCGATGCCGCTGGTGCCGCCAGTGACGAGGATCGTGTTTCCGGTCATCTTCATGTCTGCTCTTTCTGTTTCGGAGCTGCGCGAGAACGTGCTCTACCTAGCAGCGCGTGTTCGTGATGTGACGCCAAATGGTATCGATGAGACGCCAACCGGCCGGACAGCCGCGGTTCCGGACGCTGCGGGCTACCAAGCCACGTGGAGCCGCGGCTGCCTTGCATGCTCACGACGAAGCACAGTTGATCTTCGCCGCTTCCGGTACGATGCAGGTCTATACCGACTCCGGCCAGTGGCTTGTGCCGTCTCAGCTTGCCGTATGGGTTCCCCCTGGGATCTCGCATCGAACCGAGATGCTCTCCGACACCGAACAATGGATGATCTACTGGCACGCCTCGGCCTCGCGGGCGTGGTCACCTTCGGAGGCCCTCGATCGTGCCTTTGCGCTGAGGGTGACTCCGCTTCTGCGGGAGCTGATATTTGCGGCTTTCGAGGCGGACGCCATCCCCGGCAAGACCGAGCTCGTCGTCAGGCTGATCCTGCACGAGCTCACCGAGACGCCGGATGCGCCGACCTTCCTGCCTCTGCCGTCGAGCGCGATCGGAAGACGCATTGCCGAACTGGCTCTTGCGGCGTCCCGGAGCCAGATCGACCTCGGCGAGCTCGCATCCCGTGCCGCCACCTCGGTTCGAACCATCAGCCGCCTGTTTCCGAGTGAGACGGGCCTGAGCTACAAGGCCTGGAGGCAACGGGCACGGGTCGTGCTGGCGATCGATCAGCTCTCCGCAGGAAGCTCGATCTCGCAGGCTGCCGCATATTGCGGTTTCGCCAGCGTTGCAGCGTTCAGCTTCGCCTTCCGACAGGTCACGAAGATGACGCCCACCACCTTTCTGGGCGATGCGAGACGTCGCCATCCTGCTGCCGGCGCCGGAGCGGCTCACCTGTGCTGAGTCATGCGTGCAGCTCACCCCGGAGCGCGACGGTCGGCCGGGGTCGCAAGCTGATGCCCACAGCGGAGAAGCTCATGGTCTCTCTCTTCCAAGCCTCCCGCATCGTCGACGCCGCTCTCGCTCATGCGCGTGAAAACAGCTTCGACCCGATGACGGTCGCCGTTCTCGATGCCCGTGGCTGCCTCGTCGCCCTCAAGATGGAGGACGGGTCGAGCCTGCTCCGACCGGAGATCGCCAGCGGCAAGGCGTGGAGTGCGCTCGCGATGGGGTTCGGCACACGCAATCTGGCATCGCGGGCGGAAAGGCTCCCGGCATTCTTCGGGGCGCTCGCCGGCCTGGCTGACGGCCGCATGCTGACCGTCCCCGGCGGGGTGCTGATCCGCGACGACGGCGGCATCGTCATCGGCGCCGCAGGCGCGAGCGGCGACATCGCCGACAACGATGAGGCATGCCTGCTGGCGGGCATCAGGATAACGGGCTTCAGGGCGGATCCTGGCACGCCGCCATGATCGACCGGCCGAACCTTCGCCGTAGACAGGAGAAAGACATTGCCCGAGATGTTCGAGAGAGATGATGGTCGGAGCTTCGGCGGATCGCCGGCAGACTTCAAGAACCGGTGCTATACCTTCCTCGTCGTCCTCTGCAACGACAAGGATTTCGACAAGGTCCGGCAATACCTGGATCCCGAGTGCGTCTTGATCCATGAGGACAATCCTCCCCTGAAAGGACCGGATGCCTTCGTGACCACGTGGCAGAAGACGCTCGAGAAGATGCCGAACTACCACAAGAACATTCGGGACATGATGCACGAGCCAGACCCTGAGCGGCCGGGAGCAGCTCGCATCTGGATCTACTCGCAGATCACCGGCATCACCGACACCGTGCGCGACAGTGTCGACATGATGCACTTCACCGCAGAGGGCAGGTTTCTCGACAGCAAGGACATCCAGCGGGACACCAAGGGGAGGAGCTGAGCCTTCATCCTCTCCGTCAGGCAGGGCGGATCGCGAAGCTGCGCATGAACACGTTCAGGGCGTCCTTGCTGCCTCGGTGGATTTCTCGCATCCGCGTCACCCCGGTGATGCTGCCTTGCCCCGATGACAGGGTGCACGCGCTTCGGGCTCAACGGATTCGTGCTCAACTTCCCGATCCTCGCGTGTTCGTCCTGCGTGATGGTCCCGGCGGAGCGCACGGTGCCTCCACGGAGCGCAACGGCCGGTGACCGCCTCTGGGTCAGATCGGCACTATGCAGCGATCGCGTGCGCAAGCGCTTCTCGCCGTTGCTGCCCCCCAGGTTCAGTCGGTGACCGGGCGATCTACCGCAGGATCGCCGGGATGATCATTCAGGGGCGGCATGGGCCGGCAGGTTGAAAGGGGTCACGATAGCGACGGACGACAACGGAAGGGCGGCCGTCCGCGGCAGCGCGCGCTGCGCCTGCAGGATCGCCCGGCAGGCGCAGCGCATGTCGCCGTGCAGGTCGTGGTGCAGCACCGCATGGATCCGGCCGGCCCGCAGCAGCCGTCGGTTGTCGGCGTCGAGGTCGTGGCCGATGAACACGCGGCAGGCACGAGCTTCGGCCCGGAAGGCGTCCAGGACGGCGTCGTTGCCACCGCCGATCGAGTACACGGCTTCAATGTCCGGCGCTTCCGCAAGTGCCGCACGCACCAGCAGGCCGGTCGCCCGATCCATGCCGCGCCCCTCGGCGATGGCGACGATGCCGATACCGGGCGCATGCCGCTCCAGCGCCGCACGGAAGCCGGCCTCTCGCTGCTCCTCGCCGAGGAAGCGGTGGCTGGACAGGGTGACCAGGACGCGAGCCCTGGCGTCCCTCATCCAGGCGGCTACCAGATACGCCGCCGTCTCCCCGGCCGCCCGATTGTCCATCCCCACGTACGACGTCCGCGGAGCGGCCGGGATGTCGGTCACCAGGGTCACGGTCGGGATCCGCAATGCCGAGAGTTCCGCCACGACGCCAGCGATATCGGGAAGGTCGGGCGCCTTGAGGATCACGCCGTGGCTGCCGCGTCGCCCGATGCGACGCAGGATGGCGATGATCTCGGCCGGCGCCGCCGTCTCGGTCAGATGAAAGCGGACGCGGAAGGCGGCGGGACGCAGCGATGGGAGTTCGGCCTCCAGCGCCTCGCGCACGGCGGAGCTGAACCGGCCCGGCGCGTCGATCACCACGTCGATGATGAAGCGCCGCCCGCGGAGCGACGCCTGCAGGCTCTGGCGCGCCAGCTCATCCACCGCCTGCCGGATGCGCTGCGTGGTCTGCGGCCGGACGCCGCCGCGGCGGTTGAGCACGCGGTCGACGGTCGCAAGGCCGACCCCGGCCTGAAGCGCGATTTCCTTCATCGGGAACGTCCTGCGCACCGGGCTGCTCCGTGTTGAGGTGTTTTTGAGGGCTTTGCCGGGGTTCAGGGACAGGCCGGGATCTTACTGTGGCGGGTGAAGAAGGGGGGATCGACAATGAAAGCCGACAACATCTCGGCGCTGCGCGCCAGTGGCGCCTGGTTTGGCCCGGGTTCCTGCACGCTCGAGGATCTGCGGGCGCTGGTGCAGCGCGAGACCGGCGTTGACGACGTTCCGCTTGCCGCGCGTATCGACATGAACGTCCCCCTCTACGAGTGCGCCGCGGTGCGGGAACTCGCGGCGACGCCTGCCGGGCGCCGCGAGGTGATGGCGGAGTGGATCTCGGTGTTTCGGGACGGCCCGGGCATCGTGGTGCTGCAGGGCGCCTTCGCCGACACCGGTCCGGTCGACGCCGCGACGCGTGTCTTCCAGCGCCTGATAGAGGCCCAGCGCGCCAGTGGAGCCGGCGGCGGCGACCACTTCGCCAAGGCCGGCGCCAACGACCGCATCTGGAACGCGCTGGAGAAGCTCTGCCTGGAAGAGCCCGAAACCTTTGCCGCCTACTACGCGAACGACATGATCGCGCTGGCGAGCGAAGCCTGGCTCGGTCCCTGCTACCAGGTCACGTCGCAACTGAACGTGGTCAATCCGGGCGGCGCGGCACAGACGGTGCACCGCGACTACCACCTCGGCTTCCAGGCCGCCGAGATGGTGGCGCGCTACCCGGTGCACGTGCACCGGTTCTCGCCGATGCTGACGTTGCAGGGTGCGGTCGCACATTGCGACATGCCGCTGGAGAGCGGCCCGACCCTCTACATGCCGTTCTCGCAGGGCTACGCGCCTGGCTATCTGGCGGCGCAGGACCCGTCGCTGCGCGACTGGTTCGGCAAGCACTGCGTCTCGCTGCCGCTGCGCAAGGGTGACGCGGTGTTCTTCAATCCGGCTTTGCTGCATGCCGCCGGGACCAACCGGTCCCCCGACATCCGCCGCATGGCCAACCTGCTGCAGGTGTCGTCGGCGTATGGCCGAGCGATGGAGAGCGTGGACCGCACGCGGATGATCAAGGCGCTGTTTCCGGTTCTCCGGCGGCGGGCAGGAACGGGAGGGCTATCCGCCGCGGCGATCGACAACGTGATCGCCGCGTCCGCCGAGGGCTATTCGTTCCCGACCAACCTCGATCACGATCCGCCGGTCGGCGGCCTGGCACCGAGCAGCCAACAGGATCTGGTGCGAGACGCGCTCGCGGCGGGCTGGGACGAAGCGAAGTTCGAGGCGGCGCTCGAGGCGCAGCAGGGCAGACGTCTCTCCTGAGCCGCGCCTCGACCACCCGGCCCTGCGGTCGCGCCTCTTGCCAGAAGTGCGGAACCGTGTGCCCGCTTGCCGATGGTCAAACGGCATGGATGACGCGGATCTGCCGCAAGCCGACTCGGCACCGTCCGGCTCATCGCTGAGCCTGCAGAGCCCGCGCGACTTCAAGAGCCTGCGGGCGCTGATCGTCACGCGGCGCGACGCGCTGCCGAAGCGACTGCTGCAGGTGGCAGACTTCGCGGTCGACCATCCGCAGGAGATCGCCTTCGGGCGCGTCGCCGAGCTGGCACAGCAGGCTGGCGTGCAGCCTTCCACCCTGGTGCGCTTCGCGCAGACGCTCGGCTATGCGGGCTTCTCCGACCTGCAGGCGGTTTTCCGCGCTCATGCCCGGCAGCGCTGGCCGGACTACCGGGAGCGCCTGGACTCGCTGTCCGGCGAGGTCGAGGCCGGCGGTGCCGCGCCGGCCATGTTGCTGCACGGCTTCGTCCACGCCGCCCGGATCTCGCTGGACCACTTGGAGCAGACCATCGACGCCGAGGCACTGGAGCGTGCGGTCGGACTACTCGCCGGAGCACGATCGATCTCCCTGCTCGGGATGCGTCGGGTGCTGCCGGTCGCAGTCTATCTGACCTACGCGCTGCGCAGGCTCGGGCTGCGTGCCGAGACGATCGACAACGCGGGCGGCCTCGGCCACCGCCAGGTCGAGCTGCTGGGACCTGACGATGCGGTGCTGGCGGTGAGCTTCACGCCCTATGCTGCGGAGACGCTTGAACTGGCGGGCGCGGCCGCGAAAAGCGGCGCCCACGTCGTCGCCATAACGGACAGCCCGTTCTCGCCGATGACCCAGATCGCCGAGGTCTGGCTCGAGGTCGCCGAAACCGACCACGCGGGCTTCCGATCGCTCTCCGCCACCTTCGCGCTCGCCACCACGCTCGCCGTGGCACTGGCGGAATGCCGCCGCGAGAACGGAACTTGAATTCCACTTCCTCTACCTCCTGGAATGACCTACCTGTCGGGCAAGCGGGAGAGTGATGGTGGACCCGGAGACGCAGCGGCAACGTGGCGAGGCGGCGAGCATCGGCATCGGGCTGATCGGCAGCGGCTTCATGGGGCGGGCGCACGCGCTCGCGTTCCGCAGCGTCGCCGGGGTGTTCCCGCTGGCGGTCCAGCCGCGGCTGGAGCTGCTGGCCGACATCTCGGAGCAGCGCGCGGTCGAGGCCGCGCGAGCGCTCGGCTTCCGCCGCTCCACCCATGACTGGCAGACGCTGGTGCGCGATCCGGACGTGGATCTCGTCGCGATCGCCACGCCGAACGTCATGCATGCGCCGATGGCACTGGCAGCGATCGAGGCAGGCAAGCACGTCTACTGCGAAAAGCCGCTGGCGACCACGCTGTCCGATGCGATCGCCATGACCCGCGCGGCCGAGTCAGCCGGCATCGTGACGATGGTCGGGTTCAACTATCTCAAGAACCCGATGATGACGACCGCGCGCGAGATCGTCCGGAACGGCGAGATCGGGGAAGTGACCGGTTTCCGCGCCGTCTTCGCCGAGGACTTCATGGCCGATCCGCTGGCGCCGTTCTCCTGGCGCTGCGAAGAGCGCCAGGCAGGTGGGGCCCTTGCCGATATCGGCAGCCACGCGATCGCCCTTTCCCGCTTCCTGCTTGGCGACGTCGAGAGCGTGTGCGGGCGCCTCGACACCATCCACACGACGCGGCCGCTGCCGTCCGGAGGCGTCCGGGCGGTGGAGGTGGACGACCAGGCGGCGATCCTGGTGCGGTTCGCCGACCGGGGCTTTACGGCGGGGCTGCAGGCGAGCTGGCTGGCCACCGGCGAGGTGATGCAGCTGGCGTTCGAGCTCAGGGGGACGAAGGGCGCGATCACCTTCACCCAGGAGAGGCTCAACGAGCTGCGGCTGTTCCGCTTCGGCGGCGACCCGGCCCGCAAGGGCTTCACCACGATCCACGCCGGGCCGGCGCACGCGGAGTACGGCGCGTTCATTCCCGCAACCGGCCACCAGCTGGGCTTCAATGACCTGAAGGTGATCGAGGTGCGCAGGTTGCTCGATGCGGTGGCCGGAGCAGCGGCCAGCGACATGGACTTCCGCGAGGCGCTGGCGGTCACGCGGGTCATGCACGCGATACGGCGTTCTTCGAGCGAGGCGCGCTGGGTCCCGCTCGCCGAGATCGAGGACGCATGAGGCAGCGGCCGGCCGGCTGATGCAGCGCAGCTGCCGCATGACCCGGCCGCCTTGACACACGATCACGCTGCGGGCGGCCTTCCGCCGGGAGGACCGCGAGTCGAGCTGGTGCTGCCGGTGCTCGCCTGTTCCGTTTTCCTGGCGGTCCTGGTGATCGGTCTGGCGCTCCCGGTGATCCCGCTGTTCGTGCACGGGCGGCTCGGCTACGGGAACGTGATCGTCGGCGCCATGGTGGGCATCCAGTTCCTCGCCACCGTGCTGACCCGCGCGAGGGCGGGCCGCCTGGCGGATGGGCGCGGCGCTGCATCGACCATGCACAAGGGGGCGCTCTCGTGCGGCTTGTCCGGCTTGGCCCTCGTCGCAGTGGCGGCGGTTCCGGCGCCGCCCGCAGTCATGCTCCTCATCCTGGTGGTGGGCAGGCTCCTGCTCGGCGCCGGCGAGAGCCAGCTGATCGTGGGCGCGCTGTCCCTGGGCATCGGCCTGCTTGGGCAGCAGGCATCGGGACAGGTCCTGGCCTGGGTTGGGATGGCGGTCTACGGCGCCCTCGGCGCCGGCGCGCCGCTCGGTCTGCTGCTCGATCGAGGCGGCGGTCTCGCCCTGGTCGGCATCGCGACGATGGCCTGTGCGCTCGCGGCGCTGGCGATCGCCGCCTTCCTCCCGGCTGTCGCACCGCCGGGGGGCGCCCGCCCGTCATTCCTCGGGATCATCGGCTCGATCTGGCGTCCGGGGCTCGGTGTCGCTCTGCAGGGTGTCGGCTTCGCGGCGATCGGAGCGTTCGTCACGCTCGACTTCCAGTCGCACGCATGGCGCGGCGGCGGCCTCGCGCTGACGTGCTTCGGCGCCTCCTTCGTCCTGGTGCGCATCCTGTTCGGCCGCGCGCCAGACCGCTTCGGCGGCTACCAGGTCGCGATCGCCTCGCTCGCGGTCGAGGCAGTCGGCCAGTCGATCCTCTTCCTGGCGCCCGACGCCGTCACCGCACTGTTCGGCGCGGCTGTGACCGGCGCGGGCTGCTCGATGGTGTTCCCGTCACTCGGCGTCGAGGTGGTGCGCCTGGTTCCGGCCGGCAGTCGCGGCACCGCGCTCGGCGGCTTCGCCGCCTTCCAGGACATCGCCTACGGCACGACGGGACCAGCCGCCGGCGTGATCACGGCAGCTCTGGGCTATCCTTCGGCGTTCGCGCTCGGAGCGGGCGCGGCGGCGGCCGGCGTCGCGTTGACGGGCGTTCTGCTGCGAGGCACCCCGTCCGGCGCGACCCGGGCGGACCGGGGCGAGCCGGCTGCCTTGCCCGCTTCCGACCGGCCCGCACCGCGCTAGCACCGGCGTTTGCTGCGCGGGCACCCGGCGCCGCAGGTGAGACGGTTTCCATCCCGGCAAGGATCGATCATCCAGGCTCTTGACAGGCAGATGCGATCGGAATGTGATTTCCATAAAGAGAGACAGAGAGACGCTACGTTTCACACTGTCGGCCAGGAGGAACTCCAGTGACCATGCCGGCATCGACCGATCGGTGGCGTTTCGCGGCCGGCCGCCTTTCCGCCTCGTTCTCGGACGGCATGGCAAGGCGACCGGGCATCGGGGACGCCGGCGTCAGGATGCGGGGCATCGTCGTGCTCAGCCCTCCGCTCAGCGACCGCCGGAACGTCGTGTACGACGCAGGCGGGCGGCCATGACCCGCGTCGCCGTTCTCGGTGCCGGACGCATCGGGCGGGTACATGCGCGCAACGTCGCCAGCACGCCGGGCTGCACGCTGGTCGGCGTCGCCGATCCGCTCGGCAACGCCGCCGCAGCGCTGACGGATCAGTACGGCGGCCGCGCCGAAGCCGACCCTTCGGCGTTCATCACGGATCGGGGCGTCGATGCGGTGGTCATCGGCACACCCACCGCTACGCACGTCGATCTGATGCTGCAGGCCGCCCACCACGGCAAGGCGGTCCTCTGCGAGAAGCCCATCGATCTCGACATCGCGCGCGCGCTCGCCGCGGCCGCCGAGGTCGAGCGGTTGGGCGCCAGGGTGATGATCGCCTTCAACCGACGCTTCGACCCGACGTCGGTCGCGCTGCGACAGGCGATCGACGATGGCGGGATCGGCGACATACGCCAGATCGTCATCAGCAGCCGGGATCCGGAGCCGCCGCCGGCCGATTACATCAGGCAGTCGGGCGGGATCTTCCGCGACATGGCCATCCATGACTTCGACATGGCGCGCTTCCTGTTGTCGGACGAGCCCGTCGAGGTCGTCGCGATGGCGAGCTGCCTCGTCGATCCCGGCATCGCCGATCTCGGCGACAGCGACACGGCGATGATCCTCCTGAGGACGGGTTCCGGCAGACAGTGCCACATCAATTGCTGCCGCCAGGCGGCTTACGGCCACGACCAGCGCCTCGAGATCTTCGGATCGCGCGGCATGCTCCTCAACGACAACCAGCGCGCCAACACGGTGCGCCGGTACGACCGCGAGCGCACCGACAGCCGCGAGCGCCTGCTCGAGTTCTTTCTCGAGCGCTACGATCAGGCCTACCGCAACGAGCTGCGGGAGTTCGTGCGCTGCGTGGATGCCGGCACACCGATGCCGGTCACGGTGCGCGACGGCATCCAGGCGCTGCGCATCGCCGATGCGGCAGGGGAGTCGGCGCGCACCGGCCGGGCCGTGCGGATTGAGATCACATGACACGAGCGGCGATGCGGCGAACCCTCGGCAAACCACCAACCCCAGGCGAACACGATGCATGACCTGACCAACAAGATCGCGGTGGTCACCGGCGGCACGCAGGGGCTCGGCGCCGCGATCGCCCACACCTTCGCCGAGCGCGGCGCCGCGGGCCTGGTGATCTGCGGACGCAACGCGCAGAAGGGACGGGCCCACGCTGCGGCCATCGAGGCGGAGCTCGGAACCAGGTCGCTCTTCGTGGAGGCGGATCTCGGGCGGGTCGAAGCCTGCCGCGAGGTGATCGCGGAAGCCGACCGCGCGTTCGGACGCGTCGACGCGCTGGTGAACGCGGCCGGAGTGACGGATCGCGGCACCATCCTCGACACGTCGGAGGAGCTGTTCGACCGGATCTTCGCGGTCAACGTCCGAGCGCCCTTCTTCCTCATGCAGGAGACCATCCGGATCATGCGGCGGGAGGCGATCCAGGGCACGATCGTCAATATCGGCTCGATGTCGGCGCTCGCCGGACAGCCGTTCATCGCGGCGTACTGCTCGTCCAAGGGCGCGCTCGCGACCCTCACGCGCAACACCGCCTACGCGCTGCTACGCAACAGGATCAGGGTCAACGGCCTGAACATCGGCTGGATGGCGTCCGAAGGCGAGGACCGGATCATGCGCGAGTATCACGGTGCGCAGGATGGCTGGCTGGAGCAAGCGGCCAGTCAGCAACCCGCCGGAAGACTCATCGATCCTTTCGAGGTCGCGCGCGCGGTGGTCTTCCTCTCGACGGCGGAGTCTGGGCTGATGACCGGCTCGGTCACCGAATACGACCAGACCATCTGGGGCGGCTACGAGGTCGGCGCGGTGCCGAAGGAGGCGCTCTGAACAGCCCTCCCCCATGTCGGCCCGCAGGGCGAGGAACCTGGCCCCTCGCCCGGATGGATCATTGCGCGCTGACACGAGAACGGCCGGCCTGACCCGGTAGTCAAATAATGCGCTCGCACGCAACCGAAGCGGGCGCCGGAGGAGACAAGAGGATGATGTCACGCAAGACGAGGGTGCTCGGTCGGTTCTGCCAGCGCGCGGCCGTGGCACTCCCTGCCGTACTGGCGCCGCTGGCGGCCCGGGCCGAAGCCCCGCCGCGCTACACGATCGCCATGATCACGCACGGGCAGCCGGGCGACAGCTTCTGGGACATCATCCGCAAGGGTGCCGAAGCGGCGGCGAAGCAGGACAACGTAAAGCTCATCTACCTGGCGGATCCGACGGCCTCCGGCGAGGCTCAGCTCATCACCAACGTGCTGCAGCAGCACGTCGACGGGATCGCGCTCACCCTCGCGTTCCCCGACGCGGAGACGCCGAACGTCAAGAAGGCACAGCAGGCGGGCACGCCGGTGCTGGGCTTCAACGCCGGCAGCGACAACTGGAAGAAGGCCGCCCTGCTGGGGTTCGTCGGTCAGGACGAAGTGATCGCCGGCTCCGCGGTCGGCGACAAGCTGAACGCCGAGGGGTCGAAGAGCGTGGTCTGCGTCGACCAGCAGCAGGGTGCCGTCCAGCTCGCCGAACGTTGCCAGGGCATACAGAAGACGTTCCACGGCAAGCTCACCGTGCTCTACGTGCCAGGCTACGACATGGCGAGCGCGCAATCGCGGATGGTCGCGAAGCTGCAGCAGGATCCCGCCGTCGACTACGTGGTGACCCTGGGAGCGCCGTTCGCGCCGACCGCGGCCACCTCCGTGCAGATGGCCGGAAGCCACGCCAAGGTCGGAACCTTCGACCTCACGCCACGCGTCGCGACGCTCATCAAGTCCGGGAGCGTGCAGTGGGCGATCGACCAGCAGCCCTACGTCGAGGGGTATCTCGCGGTCAATCTGCTCTGGCTGAACAAGTGGAACGGCGACGTCGCCGGCGGCGGCAACGCCGTGCTCACGGGCCCCGCGTTCGTCTCCAAGGACAACATCGACGTGGTCGCGAACTATGCGAAGCGCGGGACACGCTAGGCGGTGGCGGACCTGTCCGGCGATGCCGATCGATCGGGATCTCTGCGCGAAGCCGTGACGATCGGCGCGGGCAACGCGGGAGGTGCGGTCGCCGGACGTCGCCCGCCAAAGCTGGCGCTGTGGAAGAAGGCGCTCAAGCGGCCCGAGATCGGTTCGCTCGGCGGCGTCGTCCTCGTCTTCGCCTTCTTCTACCTCGTGGCACCGCCGGTCCGGCAACTCGCCTCGATCGCGACCATCCTGTATCAATCGGCAAGCCTGGGCATCCCGGCGATCGCCGTCGCGCTGTTGATGATCGGCGGCGAGTTCGACCTGAGCGCGGGCGTCGCCGTCACGGCGTCGTCACTGACCGCCGCGATCACGGCGACGGAGCTGATCGGAAACGTCTGGGCCGGCGTGGCCCTGGCGCTGCTGGTCTCGCTCGGCATCGGCTGGCTGAACGGCTACCTTCTGGTGCGGACCAGGCTGCACAGCTTCCTGGTCACGTTGTCGACGTTCCTGATGCTGCAGGGCCTGAACATCGCGATCACCAAGCTGATCACCGGCAACGTCGCGACCGCGGACATCAGCGGCGTCGACGGCTTCGACTCGGCGCACGCGATCTTTGCCTCGACCCTGACCATCGGCACGGTCAATCTGAGCATCGCGGTGTTCTATTGGATCGCCTTCGCCCTGGTGGCCACCTGGGTGCTGCTCCGCACCCAGATCGGCAACTGGATCTTCGCGGTCGGCGGCCAGGTGGACAGCGCGAGAGCCGTGGGCATCCCGGTCAGGAGGGTCAAGATCGGGCTGTTCATGCTCGTCGGCGTTTCCGTGTGGTTCATGGGGATGCACCTGCTGTTCGCCTTCGACACGGTTCAGTCCGGCGCGGGCATCGGCAACGAACTGCTCTACATCGCCTCGGCCGTCGTCGGCGGTTGCCTGCTGACCGGCGGCTACGGTTCGGCGGCGGGTTCCGCCCTCGGCGCCTTCATCTTCGGCATGACGACGGAGGGCGTCATCTACGCCGACTGGGATCCGAACTGGTTCCAGTACTTCGTCGGCGCCATGCTGCTGCTGGCGACGATCTTCAACGGGTGGCTCCGCCTGCGCGCCAGCACGGGGAGGTAGCATGGAAGATCACGGCTGCATCATCGAGCTTCGCCGCGTCTGCAAGAGCTACGGCAACTTCGCCGCCCTGAAGGACGTCAGCCTGTCGGTCCGGCGGGGCGAAGTCACCTGCATCCTCGGCGACAACGGCGCCGGCAAGTCGACGCTGATCAGCATCATCGCCGGGCTGCACGCGCACGACGAGGGGGTCTACGCCGTCGACGGCAAGCCCGTTCGCTTCGCCTCGCCGCGGCAGGCGCTCGATCTCGGCATATCCGCCGTCTACCAGACCCTGGCGCTCGTGCCGCTGATGTCCATCTGGCGCAATTTCTTCCTGGGATCGGAGATCAAGCGCCGGTTCGGCCCGTTCCGCCGACTGGACGTCGAGGCCATGTCCGAGCGCACCGGCGAGGAGCTGCGCCGCATGGGCATCGCCGTGGACGATCTCGAGCAGCCGGTCGGCACCCTGTCCGGCGGCCAGAGGCAGGTGGTCGCCATCGCACGCGCGATCCATTTCGGCGCCCGCGTCCTGATCCTCGACGAACCGACCGCGGCGCTGGGCGTCACGCAGTCCGGGCTCGTGCTGCGCTACATCGCGCAGGCGGCGCGAGAGCAGGGAGTGGGCGTCATCTTCATCACCCACAACCCGCATCACGCCTACATGGTGGGCGACCACTTCATGGTTCTGGCACGCGGCGAGGTCGAGCTCGACGCGCCCCGCTCCGCGCTCACTCTCGACAGCCTCATGTTCCACATGGCCGGTGGCGCCGGCCTGAACGCCCTGCAGCACGAACTGCATCGCCAGCCTCCGGCGTGACGCCAAGGTCGGCATGACGCCAAGGTCGGCATGACGACAGCATCGCGGTGGAGGACGCGAGCCCGACGTAACGTTCTCTCGCGCAACAACCTGGAATGGAAGTTCCAGCCGGGCGAGTTCGACGTCGACGCATGCTGCCGAGGAGTGTGAAGCAACACGCGGTTCCGCGAGTAGCAGCCCGGAACATGCCGCGCACCGCCCCGCCGGCAGAAAGCAGAATTGGAACCGCCGTTCCATCTTGACCCGGGCCATGGAACGGCTTCATGGATTGCAGAGACAGGAGGCGCGCCATGGATCAGAACGAGCTCGACCTGGTGACGATCGGTCGATCCTCCGTGGACCTCTACGGCCAGCAGATCGGCGCGCGGCTCGAGGACATGTCGAGCTTCGGCAAGGCGGTCGGCGGTTGCCCGACCAACATCGCCATCGGCACCGCCCGTCTCGGCCTGCGCTCGGGCCTGGTGACCCGGGTCGGCGACGAGCATTTCGGTCGCTTCATCCGAGAGCAGGCGGCACGCGAAGGCGTCGCCATCGATGGCATCCGCACCGATCCGCATCGGCTGACGGCGCTCGCGGTCCTCGGCGTGCGCGACGCGAGCAGCTTTCCGCTGATCTTCTTCCGCACCGACTGCGCCGACGGCGCCCTGGACGAGGACGACGTCGACGAGGCGTTCATATCCCGGGCGCGGTCGATCGTCGTGACCGGGACGCATTTCGCGCAGCCGCACAACGCCGCGGCGCAACTCAAGGCGATGCGGATCGCCCGCACCGCCGGCGGCAAGGTGATCCTGGACGTCGACTACCGGCCGAACCTGTGGGGCCTCTCCGGCCACGGCGACGGCGAGAACCGCTACATCCGCTCGGCCGGAGTGAGCGAGCGGCTCGCCGTCATCCTGCCGGGGTGCGATCTGGTGGTCGGCACCGAGGAAGAGCTGCATATCGCCGGCGGCAGCGAGGATACGCTGGCCGCGATCCGCGCCATCCGCGGCTTGGCACCGGAAGCAGTGATCGTCTGCAAGCGCGGTCCGATGGGCTGCGTCGTGTTCGACGGCCCGATCCCGGACAGCCTGGAAGACGGCATCAGCGGTCCCGGCTTTCCCGTCGAGGTCTACAACACGCTCGGCGCCGGCGATGCCTTCATGTCGGGCTTCCTGCGCGGCTGGCTGCGCGGCGAGCCGCTCGCGACCTGCTGCGCCTATGCCAACGCCTGCGGCGCCATCGCGGTATCCCGGCTGCTCTGCTCGCCGGAGTTTCCGACCTTCGCCGAGCTCCGGCACTTCCTGGCGCACGGCAGCGCGCAGCGCGCGCTCCGCCACGACGCCGCACTCAACCACGTGCACTGGGCCACCACCCGCCGGACGCAGCCGACGCCGATCCGCGCGCTCGCCTGCGACCACCGGCTGCAGCTCGAGCAGATCGCGGACGAGGTGGGCGCACCGCATGATCGCATCGCACCGTTCAAGGTGCTGGCGGTCAGGGCGGCCATCCAGGTGGCCGAGGGACGGCCGGGCTTCGGCATGTTCCTGGACGGACGCCACGGCCGCGAGGCGCTGTTCGCAGCATCGCATGCCGGGCTCTGGGTGGCGCGCCCGATCGAGCGCACCGGCTCGCGGCCGCTCGATTTCGAGATCGGGGGCAGCCTCGGGGCGCAGCTGGTGGAATGGCCGGTCGACCAGGTCGTCAAGTGCCTCTGCTTCTACCACCCGGACGACGACGAGGTGCTTCGCCTGCGGCAGGAGCGGGAACTGGTCCGCGCGCAGGACGCCTGCCGACGCCTCGGCCGCGACCTGCTGATCGAGATCATCGCCGGCAAGCACGGTGCGCTGGCCGACGACACGGTGCCACGCATCCTGGACCGTCTCTACGGGATCGGGCTCAAGCCGGACTGGTGGAAGCTGGAGCCGCAGCGCTCGAGCGCCGCCTGGCGTGGGATCGGCGAGGTCATCGAGGCGCACGACCCGCTCTGCCGCGGGGTCGTGATGCTGGGGCTTGATGCGCCGGCCGAGGAGCTGGTCGCCGCGTTCGGCGCTGCCGCCGCCCCGCCGTGGGTCAAGGGGTTCGCGATCGGGCGCACGATCTTCAGCGACCCGGCCAGGAAGTGGCTGGCCGGCCAGATCCACGACCGGGAGGCAGTCGCCACGATGGCGCAACGTTTCGCCGTCCTGGTCCGCGCCTGGGACGAACGGCAGCGAGAGAGCGTCAGCTGAGCGGAAGCGGAAGAGTGTCGCCTGAGCGGAGGTACGGGATGGGAACGGTGCGGCTCACGATGGCGCAGGCGCTGGTCCGCGCCATGGTGGCGCAGAAGATCGAGACGGACGGCACGACCGTGCCGTTCTTCGGCGGCGTCTGGGCGATCTTCGGGCACGGCAACGTGGCCGGGATGGGCGAGGCGCTGCACGGCGCCCGCCACGGGATCACGACGTTCCGTGCTCACAACGAGCAGGGCATGGTGCATGCGGCGACCGCCTTCGCCAAGGCATCGCGCCGGCATCGCGCGATGGCGTGCACCAGCTCGATCGGGCCCGGCGCGCTGAACATGGTCACCGGCGCTGCGGTGGCGCACGTCAACCGCCTGCCGCTGCTGCTGCTGCCGAGCGACGTGTTCGCCAATCGCCTGCCCGACCCGGTGCTGCAGCAGATCGAGGATTTCGGCGACGGCGCCACCACCGCGACCGACAGCTTCCGACCGGTCTCGCGCTACTTCGACCGCATCACCCGGCCCGAGCAGATCATCCCCGCCTTCGGACGCGCGATGGCCGTCCTGACCGATCCGTCCGATTGCGGCCCGGTGACGCTGGCGCTCTGCCAGGACGTGCAGGCGGAAGCCTGGGATTTCCCGGAAGCCTTCTTCGCGGAGCGCGTGCACCGCGTGCGCCGGCCACGTCCGGACACGCGCGAGCTTGAGGTCGCGGTCGCGGCACTTCGCACCGCCGAGCGGCCGATCGTGATCGCCGGCGGCGGCGTGCTGTACTCCGGCGCGGAGGCCGCCCTCTCGCGGTTCCTGTCCGAGCGTGGCCTGCCCGCGGGCGAGACGCAGGGCGGCAAATCCTCGCTCCCCGCCTCGCATCCGATGAACATGGGCGGCATCGGCGTCAGCGGCACCGAAGCGGCGAACACGCTGGCGCAGGAGGCGGATCTGGTGCTGGCCATCGGCACCAGGCTGCAGGACTTCACCACCGGATCGTGGACGCTGTTCCGCCATCGGGAAATGAGGATCGTCGGGCTGAACGCGCAGGCCTTCGATGCCGGCAAGCATCGGGCGCTGCCGCTGGCGGCCGACGCGCAGGCAGGGCTGTCGGAGCTGTCCGCGGCGCTGGGGGACTGGCGCGTCGACCCGGCCTGGACCCGCAGGGCGGAGCGTGCGCGCGACGAGTGGCTGGAGACGGCGCGGCGCTACACCGACCCGCCGCGACCCGGACAGCAGTCGAAGCCGTCCGACGCGCAGGTGATCGGGGCGGTGCGTCGCGGTGCCCTGCCGACCGACGTGGTGGTGTGCGCGGCAGGCGGTCTTCCGGCCGAGCTGCAGAAGCACTGGCAGCCCGAGCTCCCGGGCGGCTACCACATGGAGTACGGATTTTCCTGCATGGGCTACGAGATCGCCGGAGCGCTCGGGGTCAAGATGGCCTGCCCCGACCGCGAGGTCATCGTCATGGTCGGCGATGGCTCCTACATGATGCTGAATTCGGAACTGCAGACCTCGGTCATGCTCGGACGGAAGATCATCGTCGTCCTGCTCGACAATAATGGTTTCGGCTGCATCAACCGGCTTCAGCAGCTCTGCGGCGGCGCGCCCTTCAACAATCTCTGGGCCGACAGCCACGACATGGTCGCCTACCCGTCGATCGATTTCGTCGCCCACGCGCGTGCGCTGGGCGCCGTCGCGGAGAAGGTCGCGGATCCGGCTGCCCTGGAGCAGGCGATGCTGCGCGCCCGGACGGGCGAGCGGAGCGCGGTGCTGGTCATCGACACCGACCCGGCCGCGACGACCGACGCCGGCGGGAACTGGTGGGATGTCGCGGTGCCTGAGGTTTCGGTACGGCAGGAGGTTCGTGATGCGCACGCCCTCTACCTCCAGGGACGCCGGCAGCAACGGATCGGCGACTAGATCGTCACCGGCCGCGGCGCCGGGAGAGGACCCCATGACCATACGCATCGGCATCAATCCGATTACCTGGTCCAACGACGACATGCCTGAGCTTGGTGCCGACACGCCGCTGGAGACCTGCCTCGCGGAGGCCGCGCGGGCCGGCTACGACGGGGTGGAGAAGGGCCACAAGTTCCCCTCGACTGCGTCGGCGATGAACGCGGCGCTGGAGCCGCACGGCCTGCGCTTCGTGTCCGGCTGGCACTCGATCGCACTGCTGAGTCGTGACGCCGGCGAGGAGTTCCGGCACGCGCGGGCGGATCTCGATCTGCTCCGTGGCACCGGCGCCGGCGTGATGATCGTCTGCGAGACCTCCAACACGATCCACACCGACCGGGCGGCAAGGCTGTCGCGTCGGCCGATGCTGCAGGCCGGCGAGTGGCAGCGCTTCGGCGAGCGCCTCACCGCGTTCGCCCGTGCCCTGCGCTCGGAAGGCATACGCCTCGTCTACCACCATCACATGGGAACGGTGGTGCAGACGTCGGAGGAGATCGAGCTGCTGATGGAGAACACCGGTGCCGAGGTGCAGCTCCTGCTCGACACCGGCCATGCCGCGTGGGGCGGCTCCGATCCGGCCGCACTCGCCGCGCGCCACCGCGACCGGATCGGTCACGTGCATTGCAAGGACATCCGCGCCGGCGTCCGCGCGCGGGCGGATCGTGAGGACTGGAGCTTCCTCGACAGCGTGCTGGCCGGAATCTTCACCGTCCCCGGCGACGGCTCGCTCGAGTTCCCGTCGCTGTTCCGCAACCTGCGGAACTATGACGGCTGGGTCGTGGTCGAGGCGGAACAGGATCCTGCCAAGGCGCACCCGCTCACCTGCGCGACGATGGGACATCGCAACCTCGCAGGCTTCCTGTCCGAGGCGGGACTGCGCTGATGTCGCGGCTTCTCGTCCATCCGCGCGTTCCCGGCGCCGACCGGGTGGTGCATCGCATCACCCCGCAGACCGCCGGATGGCGCTTCGTGGGCCTCGAGGTGCTCGACCTGCAGACGGACGACGTGATCAGGCGACCCGGGGACGACCGCGAGCTGTGCCTGGTGCTGGTGCGCGGAGCAGCGGAGATCGTCGCCGGCGGGATCGATTTCGGCCTGATCGGCGGTCGCGCCGATCCGTTCGAGGCGGGTCCGCACGCCGTCTACGTGCCGCCGCGTAGGGCGTTCTCCGTGCGGGCGGCCGGACCGGTCGAGCTGGCCATCTGCGCCTCTCCCGCCAAGGGCGGGCTCGAGCCGCGACTGATCCGGCCTGACGATGCCGGCGAGCTGGTGCGCGGCACCGGCACCAACGCCCGCACCGTGCGCAACATTCTCCCCGATACCGCGGAGGCGGAGACGCTGCTGGTGGTCGAGGTGGTGACGCCTGGCGGACACTGGTCCAGCTACCCGCCACACAAGCACGACACCGACGACTTCCCGAACGAGACCTACCTGGAGGAGACCTACTACCATCGCCTGCGACGCGGCGCCGGCTTCGCGGTGCAGCGCGTCTACACCAAGGACGGCAGCCTCGACGAAGCGATGGCGGTGGCGGACCGGGATGTGGTGCTGGTCCCGAAGGGTTATCATCCCGTCGGCGCACCGCACGGCTTCGATCTCTACTACCTCAACGTGATGGCCGGCCCGCGCCGGTCCTGGAAGTTCACGATGGATCCGGACCAGGCGCATCTGCCGTACTGACGACGATCCCGCCCAACGCCGACGCCCGAAGGAAACTGGAAATGCCCGAGCAGGTCGAACACTTCATCGGCGGCCAACGCACCGGAGGTCGCGGTGATCGCCGGGCGGACGTCTTCGAACCCGCCAGCGGCCGGGTGGCGCGGCAGGTGGTGCTCGGCTCGGCCGAGGATGTCGATGCGGCGGTGAGGCTGGCGCGCCAGGCGTTCCCGGCCTGGGCCGCGACGACGCCGCTCGCCCGCGCCAGGGTGATGTTCCGGTTCCGCGATCTGCTCGAGCAGCATGCCGGCGATC
Source organism: uncultured Acetobacteraceae bacterium (assembly GCA_964245755.1). Lineage (GTDB taxonomy): Bacteria > Pseudomonadota > Alphaproteobacteria > Acetobacterales > Acetobacteraceae > Lichenicoccus. Next base: position 53,012 of record CAXTNV010000004.1, read on the forward strand.
TGGCCGCGATCATCACGTCGGAGCACGGCAAGGTGCTGTCGGACGCGCTCGGCGAGGTCACGCGCGGGATGGAGGTCGTCGAATACGCGACGGCTGCCCCGGAGCTGCTCAAGGGCGACTTCACCGAGCAGGCGGGACGCGGGATCGACGCCTACTCGATGCGCCAGCCGCTCGGTGTCGTGGCCGGGATCACGCCGTTCAACTTCCCGGTGATGGTGCCGCTGTGGATGATGCCGATGGCGATCGCCGCGGGCAACTGCTTCATCCTCAAGCCTTCGGAGCGCGACCCGTCGGCGTCGCTGATGCTGGCGGATCTGCTGAAACGCGCGGGGCTGCCGGACGGCGTCATGCAGGTCGTCCAGGGCGACAAGGAGGTCGTGGACGCCATCCTGCGCCATCCCGACATCCAGGCCGTCAGTTTCGTCGGCTCGACGCCGATCGCGCGCCATATCCAGCAGACGGGCATCGCGCACGGCAAGCGCGTGCAGGCGCTGGGCGGCGCCAAGAACCACGCCGTCATCATGCCCGACTGCGATCTCGACAAGACCGTCGATGCGCTGATGGGCGCCGCTTACGGTTCTGCCGGTGAGCGCTGCATGGCGATCTCCGTCGCGGTCGCGGTCGGCGACATCGCGAACCCGCTGGTCGAGACACTGGCACAGCGCGTCCGCGCGCTGAAGATCGGCGCCGGGACCGAGGCGGACGCCGAGATGGGACCGCTGGTGACCCGGGCGCACCTGCAGAGGGTGACCGGCTACATCGACACCGGAGTGGCGGAGGGCGCCAAGCTGGTGGTCGACGGGCGGAACCTGCGTCTGCAAGGCTACGAGGACGGTTTCTTCATCGGGGGCACGTTGTTCGACGACGTCACCCCCGACATGCGCATCTACCGTGAGGAAATCTTCGGACCGGTGCTCTCGGTGGTGCGTGCGCCGGTGTTCGACGATGCGCTGCAGATCGTCAATTCGCACGAGTTCGGCAACGGCACCGCGATCTTCACCCGCGACGGCGACGCCGCGCGCGCCTTCGTGCACGGCGTGCAGGCCGGGATGGTCGGCGTGAACGTGCCGATCCCGGTGCCGATGGCGTTCCACTCGTTCGGCGGCTGGAAGTCCTCGTTGTTCGGTGACCATCACATGCACGGGCCGGAGGGAATCCGCTTCTTCACCAAGCTGAAGACCGTCACGTCGCGCTGGCCCACGGGCATACGCGCGGGCGCCGAGTTCGTGATGCCGACGCTGAGCTGAACGGGAGCGACGGCGGGATGACGCTCAGGGTCGGCGTGATCGGCACCGGCGCGATCGGACGTGACCACATCAGGCGGTGCAGCCGGGTGCTGCGCGGTGCTGCGGTGGTCGCCGCCAGCGACATCGACCTCGAGCAGGCGCGCAACGCGGTCATGCCCTATCCGCACGCACGGGTCTACGAGACCGGCGAGGCGCTGATCGCGGCGCCTGAGGTGGACGCCGTGCTCGTGACCTCCTGGGGTGCGACGCACGCGCAATACGTTCTGGCGGCGATCGAGGCCGGCAAGTTCGTGTTCTGCGAGAAGCCGCTCGCCACCACGGAGGCGGAGTGCCGCCGGATCGTCGACGCGGAGATCGTGCATGGCAGGCGGCTGGTGCAGGTCGGCTTCATGCGGCCCTACGATGCCGGCTATCGTGCGCTCAGGAGGGTGGTGCAGGGAGGCGCCATCGGCGCGCCGCTGATGGTGCACTGCGCGCATCGCAACGCCGGCGCGCCCGCGCACTTCACCACCGAGATGGCGATCAACGACACGCTGGTGCATGAACTCGACGTGCTGCGCTGGCTGCTCCGCGACGACTACGTCTCCGCCCAGGTGGTGTTCCCGCGCAAGTCGAGCCGGCTGCGGATCGACATGCGCGACCCGCAGATCGTCCTGCTGGAAACCGCGGCCGGCGTGCGTATCGACGTCGAGATCTTCGTCAACTGCCAATACGGGTACGACATCCAGTGCGAGGTCGTGGGCGAGCTGGGAACCGCCCGGCTGCCGGAGCCCAGCGCGGTCGGACTGCGTCTCGAGGCGACGCTTTCGACGACGATCCTGACCGACTGGAAGCAGCGCTTCATCGACGCCTACGACGCCGAACTGCAGGAATTCATCGATCGCTGTGGCCAGGGAGGACCGGTCGGGCCGAGCAGCTGGGACGGCTACGCGGCCGCGGTCGCTTCCGACGCCTGCGTGAGCGCGCAGGCCAGCGGCGCCATCGTGCCGATCGCGATGCCGTCGCGGCCGGCTCTCTACGATCCGACAGAGCAGGAGCTGCTGCACTAGCTCCGACGGTCTGTCGGCACGTGCCGGTCGATGGCATGGCGAAGACCGGTGTATCGAGTTCGCCGCCTGGAACGGAGACGAGCAACATGGACCCCGCTGCGGAAGTGCTCAGACACTTCTACGAAGCCGAAGAGACCTACATGTCTTCCGACCATCCCGACTTCGCGGTCATCGCCAGGACACTGCATCCGGCCTGCGCGATCTTTCAACCGGCCTCGCTTCCCTATGGCGGCGCGTGGCATGGTCACGAAGGTTTCGAGCGTTGGCTCAGGAAGTTCGGGGCAGCCTGGTCGGCGCTCTCGGTTCAAGACTCCCGCGTCTTCCCGACCGGTGACGGAGAGACGGTGTTCAGCATGTCGCACGTTCATGCCATCGCACGCGCCACCGGTAAACCGGCGGACTGGCCGTTGCTCCAGTATTTCAAAGTGCGCGACGGCCTGATCCTCGAGTTGCGCCCGTTCCACTGGGACACCGCCTCGATGCTGCCGGCACTCGATGGTGGACCTCCGTCCTAGACGAGCTCACGGTCGGCCTCGTCCCGGGCTGCCGCATGGCGACGCGATCAGCTCGGCGGCGCCGCCCGCTTGCGTTTCGGTGCGGCCGTGTCGGGACGCCTGCGTGTTCCGGGTCGCCGACCGGGGCCGTCAGCTGGCGACCGGACGGCGCAGGCATCCCAGGCGCCCATGACGGCCGAGACGCCGGCGTCCAGCATCGCGAGCGGAACGCCATCCCGGGCCTCCGTGGCCAGGCCGACCAGGAAGGTGTCGAGCAGCACGGCGAGAGCGTCGGCATCCATGTCGTCCCGCAACTCGCCGTTGTCGATCGCGCGCGCGATGCAGGCACGGAAGGCTTCGCGGTTGCGCTTCCGCTCGGCGGCGAGCCCTGTCTGGAGATGCCGGTTCTCGAGAGCGCCGACGGCGGCGGAGAGGATCACCAGGCACCCGAGCGGGTGAGCCTCGTCGGTCTGCATCCGGACGGAGTCGCGCAGCGTCCGCTCAACCGCATGCCGAGGCTTCAGGGTGAGGTCCAGCAGCGGTGCGGTCACCCTGCCATGTGTTTGCAGATAGAGGTCGAGCACCTCCCGGAACAGTTCCTCCTTGGACCTGAACGCGGCATAGAAGCTCGCGCTCGAGATGCCGCCCATCGCGTCCTTGAGGTTCGACAGCGAAGTGGCCTCGTAGCCGTGCTGCCAGAACAGCCGCATCGCCTGCCCGACTGCCTCATCCTTGTCGAACTCTCGCGGGCGGCCGGTCCTGGCCATGTCGATCTCCCTCTCGTGTTCTGAAGTGGTCGGTCCGGAACTCGTTGACAAGCGCGGTCGCTGCAGCCATCTGCGGACCGGTCGTTCTCGCGAGGAAGAAAGGATGGCGGCGAGCATCACCGCTGCAGGGGCTGCGCCTGCGCCGGCCGAGAGGCTGCCCGTGCTCGGCCTGCTGGCGCTCGCGATGACGGGGTTCGTGGCGATCATGACCGAGACCATACCCGCCGGACTGCTGCACCCGATCGGCGCCGGCCTCGGCGTCGCCGACGCGGTGGCGGGACAGCTGGTGACCGCCTACGCCGCGGGCTCCGTGCTCGCGGCGATCCCGCTGGTGACGGCGACCCTGGGATGGCGGCGTCGCACCGTGCTGCTGCTATCCGTCGCGGGCCTGCTCTTCTTCAATTCAGTGACCGCAATGTCCAGCGACTACAGCCTCACGATGCTGGCGCGGTTCCTTGCCGGCGTGTCGGCCGGGCTCGCCTGGGGCCTGGTCGGAAGCTATGCGCGGCGGATGGTGGTTCCCCGGCTGCAGGGACGGGCACTGGCGGTGGCGATGATCGGGACGCCGATCGCCCTGTCGATCGGAGTGCCCGCCGGTACGCTGCTGGGCGAGCTGCTGGGGTGGCGCATGACGTTCGGAGTCCTGTCGGGGGTAACGCTCGTGCTGATCGGCTGGATCCTGTGCTTCGTGCCGGACTTCGCCGGTCAGGCGGCCGCGACGCGTGTGTCGCTGCACGCGGTGCTGCTCGCGCCGGCACTGCGCCCGGTGCTGTTCGTCGTGTTCGCCTGGATGCTGGCGCACAACGTGCTCTACATCTACGTCGTGCCGTTCGCCGCCCGCGCCGGTCTCGATGACCGGATCGACTTCCTGCTGATGCTGTTCGGGCTGTTCGCCCTGCTCGGTATCATCGCGGCGGGTCGGCTGGTCGACCGGCACCTCCGGTCGAGCGTCGTCGCCAGTCTGCTGCTATTCGCGCTGGTCGCCGTTGTCCTGATCGTTGCTGGCCGAGTCCCGTCGCTGGTGTTCATGGCCACGGCGCTGTGGGGACTGAGCTTCGGCGGCGCATCGACGCTCCTCAACACCGCCGCCGCCGACGCGGCCGGTGAAGGTGCCGATATATCGCTCGCCGGCGTGACGACGGTGTGGAACGCGGCGATCGCCGCAGGCGGCATGGTGGGCGGTTTCCTCCTGACCAGCTTCGGGCCCGTCCTGCTTCCGGTCGCCGTGCTGGGCTGCGTGTTCATGGCGCTCGCGGCGACGCTGAGCGCGCGGAGCAACGGCTTTCCAGGCGCACGTGCGATATCCTCCTGAACGACGGGAGGTGATGAGCAAGGCCGTTGCGATGGAGTGATCGGACCGCGCCTTGGCCTTTCCCTGCCGTCGTCGCAGCGGAAGTTCGCGGCGAACCTGCTGATGCTGGCCCCGGGGCCGGAGCCGGGATGGCCCTGAGGCCGTCGCAGTCGCACGAACCGGTGCTTCCCGGACGTTCTGCCAGGTCTCATGGCAGTGGCATGGGGACGGGGAAGTAAAGGAAGCTGGGAGTTCGCCAAGCTCGCAGCGGAAGTGGTGGGCCGCATCGTGCTCGTGTGCCGACGGTGTCGGCGCGAGCCGGCTGACCGCATTGCCATCGTATCGAACCGGGCCCGAGGCGTCTCGGAGCCAGACGTGCGGCTGTGACACTGACCGGTCGGCGATTCTCCTTGCATCGGCACATGACGACGAACATCTTAAGTGCAGGTTTCCTCCGTTCGAGAGGAAAACCGCCATGAGCTTTTCCTGTAGCTGATCGCAAATCGCTGGAGGCTGTTCGTGCTGTCTCTTCGCAACCGCGCTTATCGCCGGCAACCATTGCAACTACCTCTGGTCGCTGCAGTCCTGCTCGGTGGGTGCAGCGCGCATTGGAACCCCTATACTGCTGAAGACACTGTCTGCTTGAACAAGCAAGTATACAGTAATCATCTATCGCTGGATCGCGCTGTTTCAGCCTGCGGTGCGCCGGTACCTGACCTGACAGGTGACAGGAACCTGCAGCAAGTTGCGATGAACGCCGGGGTAAAGTTCCGTGTAGATCGCAACCTTGACCCGAGTGCCAGGCCGACGGGCGATGCGACAACGCAGCCTGGCGCACACTTCATCCCGATCTACTGAAGCAGATGGCCCGCTCGATCGGGTCGTGGGCCGATCGATGCGACGCTGGTCAAACAAACCGGTGCGCGCATCGCACCGGTTCAGCAGGTCGCGATCCGCCTGATCGCCTCGCCTGCACGCGGTGACCTGCCTGCTCCATCACGGAAGCCCTCAGGAAGGCGAGAGGTCATTCCATGTCCAGGGCCACCCCGACGTCGAGCCGCCCCGAGGATCTCGCGACTTCGCCCGGACCCGATCCCCGGCCGGCTCCCGGCCAGTCCGACCGGCCGCACCGCGGCGTGGTCGTGACCGGCGAGAACGGCGAGGATGGGCCCAAGGCGTTCTACATCCACATCGAGGCGCTGCCGGGAAACGAGGACGAGGTCGTCCGGATGCTGAAGGACATCTTCGACTGCGTCATGGGCGAGCCCGCAACAGGACCGTGGTACGGGGTGCGCTACTCGAAGACCACCTTCGGCATCTTCGAGGCGTTTCCCGACATCACGGGGCGGGATGCCCATGTCGCGGGAGGCGGCGGCGACATCTTCCGCGATGTAGGACGGATGAACCGCATCCTCGCGTATCCTGCCCACGTGTATCGCGTCGACGTCCTCTTCACCAAGAAGGTGTTCGCCGGCTAGGCGCTGCGCGGGAGGGTGCGGGCGCGATCGTCCGCGCCCGTCGGCGGCCTCACGGCCGGCTGGGTCGACAATGCATGGGCCGGCGCAAGCTTGTCTAATGGGTCGTCGCGTTGACCATGCCGAACGCCTCGGCAAACTTGTCCCGCTCCGCGGCAAAGCGCAGCGGCTCGCACCGGCCGACCACCACCTCGGTGACGTCCCGCTGGATCGACAGGATGTCCATGACCTCGGCGATGAAATCACCGAGCGGCATGGCCCGCGGATCGCTCGCCTGCTGCGGCGTCATCAGCTCGGTCTGGACGTACGGAGGGACCAGCTCGATGACCTCCACCGTGGTGCCGGACAGCTGATGACGCAGCGACATGGAATACGAGTGGATGGCGGCCTTCGTGGCGGAATAGGTGGGAGCCGCCGCCAGCGGCACGAACGCCAGGCCCGACGTGACCGTCAGCACCGCGGCGCGAGGCTGCCGCTGCAACTGCGGCAGCAGCGCTTCGGTCAGGCGGATCGGCCCCAGCAGGTTGGTGGCGATGGTCTGCTCGGCGATCCCGGCCGCTCCGCCAGCGGCCGTCACGTCCTCCGGCTTCATGATGCCCGCGTTGTTGATCAGCACGTTCAGGGCCGGATGCGACCGCGCGACCTGCCCGGCCAGGGCTCGCACGCCGGCCGCGTCACTGACGTCCGCCTGGATAGACATCATGCCGGGGTTGGCGGCGGTCACCTCGTCCAGAAGCTCGCGGCGCCGGCCCGAGATGATGACCTGGTTTCCGAGCTTGCGGAACGCCTCGGCCAGGCCGCGTCCGATACCGGAGGCGCCGCCGGTGATAAGGATGGTGTTGTCGGTGACCTGCATCGCGTTCGCTCCGAATTGCCCGTGCTGAAGGTAGGATCGACGCGCCCGGAGCGAAAGCAGGCACACGAAAATGCCCGGCGCACCGCACGGAACGCGGGTCGGACGCCGGCCTCAACGGTCCTGCGCCGGCGAACCATCGGCGGCACCGGCAGGGGCCTCCCGCCGCGCCGGTCCGGGCAGTGGCGCAGCCCGCCGTGCCATGCCGTACAGGAAGACGTCCACGCACTGGGACGCGCGTCGAGCGATCAGATCCGCGTCCGGCGCGGTGATGCCGAGCATCACCGAACGCTGCTGCCGCCCCAGCACGAGGGAAAGAAACAGGTCGGCGGTCTGCTCGGCATTCTCCCCGGCATCGATCTCACCGGCCCGTTCGTAGGACCGGAGCAGGTCGGCTATGATCGTCACGCAGCGCAGCCAACCCTCCTCGTGCGTCAGGCGCGCGAGTTCCGGAAAGCGCTGCGCCTCGGCGACGATGACCCGGTTGAGCGCGATCGCTTCCGGCAGCAGCGACCGTTGCAGCAGCAGCGTGCCGATGGTGCGCAGGACCTTCGCGAGGTCGGCTCGCCGGCTGCCCGTCGCCGCCGACCGCGCTTCCGCCGCCAGGGGAGCCAGGACGGCCTCGACGCGCATCCGGAAGACCGACGCGAAAAGCCCGTGCTTGTCCCCGAAGCGGGCGTAGACGGTCGGCTTGCCGACGCCGGCGGCTTCGGCGAGCGCGTCCATCGTCGTGCCCTCGAAGCCGCGGCTCTCGAACATGCCGGCCGCGGTGGACAGGATCCTCCGGTCGCGCTCGGCCGCCTGCTTGCGTGTGGGGCGGCCGCCGGTGGCCGGGCGTCGCGTCGGTTCGGCTTGCACGCTCTCGGACATCCGCCTTAATAGAACGAAACGGTCAAGTTTCCCAGGTAGTGTCGCATGTCCTCGACGATCAAGGATCCTGGCCAGGTTTCGCCGTCGGCATTCGGCCCGGCGGCACCCTCGGGCGGGATACACGGCAGGCTGCGCCGCTCGCTGCTGCCCCTGGCCATGCTGGTCGCGCTGGCGGTCGGGCTCGCGTATGGCTGGCACTGGTACAGCGTCGGACGTTTCTTCGAGACGACCGAGGACGCCTATGTCAGCGCCGACGCGGTGACGCTCGCGCCGCGGATCGCCGGGTATCTTGCCGCGGTGCCGGTTCGCGACAACCAGGAGGTCAAGGCGGGCGACCTGCTCGCCCGGATCGACGATCGCGACTATCGCGCGGCCCTGGCGCAGGCACAGGCCGAGGTCGCCTAGGGCCGCGCGTCGCTGAAGGCGACCGAGAGCCAGGTCGCGGAACAGCAACAGGCGATCGCGCAGGCCCAGGCCGACGTCGACGGCGACAAGGCCAAGCTGCGGTTCGCAGCACTGGAGCGGCAGCGAGCCGCCACCCTGTCCGCGAGCGGTGTCGGCAGCAGGGAGGTCCAGCAGCGCACCGAGGCGGAGCTCGATGAGGACGCCGCCGATGTTCGCCACGCGACCGCTTCCCTGGAAGTCGCCCGTGCCAAGATCCAGACGCTGCAGGCGGCGGGCGCCTATGCCATCGGCGCGATGGCCAAGGCCGCCGCCGACGTGGACCGCGCCCGGATCAACCTCGACGACACCCTGCTGCGGGCACCGGTCGACGGTGTCGTCGGCGACCGCAGCGCGCGCGTCGGCAACTACGTCCAGCCTGGCCTTGGCCTGCTCACGATCGTGCCGATGGGTCGCGGGCTCTACGTCACCGCGAACTTCAAGGAAACGCAGCTCGGCCGGATGCAGCCGCGCCAGTCTGTGGCGGTGACGGCCGATGCCTATGCCGGCCACGTGTTCCACGGCGAGGTCGACGGCTTCTCGCCGGGCACCGGCTCGCAGTTCGCGCTGCTGCCCTCAGAGAACGCCACCGGCAACTTCACCAAGATCGTGCAGAGGGTTCCGGTGCGCATCCGGCTCGAAGGCGACGAGGCGTCCCTGCGCAGGCTGCGCGCCGGGCTCTCGGTCGAGGTAAGCGTGGACACGCGGGGCGCCGGCCGGACACAGCCCGAGTGACGCAGGCGCCTCCGGTGGCGCGTGCCTCGGCCCGCGACTGGGCCGCCGTGGTGAGCGCCATGCTCGGCGCATTCATGGCGATCCTGGACATCCAGATCACCAACGCCTCGCTCGCCAACATCGAGGGCGCGGTCGGTGCGTCGCCCACGCAGGGCAGCTGGATCTCCACGGCGTATCTGATCGCCGAGATCATCACCATCCCGCTGACGGGCTGGCTCGGCCAGGTGATCGGGCTGAAGCGCTACCTGATCGCCAACTCGGTGATGTTCCTGGTGTTCTCGCTGTGCTGCGCCTGGTCGGACAGCCTGATGACGCTGATCCTGAGCCGTTGCGGCCAGGGGTTCTGCGGCGGAGTGCTGATCCCGACCGCCGTCACCATCCTGCGCACCCGGCTGCCGCGCGCGCAGCAGCCGATCGGGATCTCCATCTTCGGTCTCACCGCGACGCTGGCCCCGGCGCTCGGGCCGACGCTCGGCGGCTGGCTGACCGACAACCTGTCCTGGCACTACCTGTTCTACATCAACCTGCTGCCCGGCGCGGTGACGCTGGTGATGTTCGGCGGCGCGCTCGATCGGGCGCCGGCCCACTGGCGCGAGCTCCAACGCGGCGACTGGTTGGGGATCGTGCTCATGGCCGTCGGCCTGTCCTCGCTCACGGTGGTGCTCGAGGAGGGACAGCGCGAGACATGGTTCGGGTCGGACCTGATCCGGACGCTGAGCGTCGCGGCGGCCCTCGGCATCGTCGGCTTCGTCGCGCGCGAGCTGACCGCGAGGGTGCCGCTGATCAACCTGCGGCTGCTGGGCAACCGATCGGTCGGAAGTGCGTGCCTGCTGATGACCGTGTTCGGCGCCGTCTCGCTTGGCTCGGTGTACATCATCCCGCTCTATTGCGCGCAGATCCAGGGCTACAACCCCGAGCAGATCGGCGAGGTCGTGATGTGGAGCGGGTTGCCGCAGCTGGCGATCTTTCCGCTGATGCCGCGTCTGATGCGGCGCTTCGATCCGAGGCTGCTGGTCGCCGCCGGGACATTGCTGTTCGCGGTCAGCTGCTTCATCGACACGGCGCTGACGCAGGATGTCGGCATGCGGCAGCTGATCCTGCCGCAGGTGCTGCGCGCCATCGGCCAGCCACTTTTCGCGGTGCCGCTGTCGCAGCTGGCGACCGCGGGGCTGCCGCCGCGCGACACCGCGGACGCGGCGGCGCTGTCGTCGATGATGCGCAACCTCGGCGGCTCGATGTGCATCGCGATGATCTCGACCGTCATCGAGCGGCGGGAACATTTCCACTTCTCGGTGATCGCCGGGCGACTGAGCGCGAATGACCTGATGGTGCAGCAGCGGGTGGCGGCGCTCGCTTCGAGGGGCGGGCCGGTGGACGCCACGATGGCGCATCTGCAAGCGATGGCGAGGCTCGCGGCACAGGTCCGGCAGCAGGCGACGATCATGTCCTACGCCGACGCCTTCGGGATCATCGGCGTCACCCTGATGGCGTGTCTTCTCGCTCTCGTTCTGCTGCGCAAGCCGGCGCCGCGCCCGGCCTAGAGCGTAACGGTAAGGGCGCGCGACCGAGCCGGCCCGGCGCCGGTCTCTCCC
>CAXTNV010000005.1:0-30814 GCA_964245755.1 uncultured Acetobacteraceae bacterium
CATAACCTGAAGGTCACAGGTTCAAATCCTGTCCCCGCAACCAAATCAGCACAGAGATGAATGACGGTGCCGGAGGGGCTGGGGGACCTGGATTCGAACCAGGGCTGACCGGGTCAGAGCCGGTAGTTCTACCGCTAAACTATCCCCCAAGCGGTGGCACCATGCTACATGGTGCGGGGCGCAAGTAGCATTGCCCGGGGAAGGTGGCAACCGTCTTCCTCCTTTCATCGTGTGTGCAGGAGAAGTCGCCTGGGGCATCGACGGCCTCCCGCGCGACCGACATGAAGGACCGATGGCGTGAACCGGAACGGCGGCGGCAGCGGCAAGGACTCCGCACTCGGCATGGCGCAGGTCACTCGGTTGCAGTCGGTCTCCCTGCACACCGCGCGTGGTCGCACGACGGCACAGCAGCGCTGGCTGTCGCGCCAGCTCAACGACCCATACGTGCTAGCAGCGCGCAAGCAAGGCTGGCGCTCGCGTGCGGCGTTCAAGCTCATCGAACTCGATGACCGGTTTTCGCTGATCCGTCCTGGCATGCGCGTCGTCGACCTGGGTGCCGCACCCGGTGGCTGGACGCAGGTGGCAGTGCAGCGCGGCGCTGCCCGGGTAGTCGGGGTGGATCTGCTTCCGGTCGAGCCGGTGCCCGGCGCCAGCATCATCCAGGGCGATTTCAACGACCCGGACCTCGCGGCACGATTGCGGGCGCAGTTGGGCGGTGCTGCCGACCTCGTGCTTTCCGACATGGCGCCGAACACCACTGGTCACGCCCCCACTGACCATCTGCGCATCATCGCCCTGGCGGAACTGGCGCTCGACTTCGCCCTGCAGGTACTCGCCGAAGGCGGCAGCTTCGTCGCCAAAGTGTTCCAAGGCGGCTCGGAGAAGCAGATGCTGGCACCGATGAAGCACGCCTTCGCCAGCGTCCGACATGCCAAGCCGCCGGCGAGCCGGAAGCAGTCGAGCGAGCTCTATGTCGTGGCGACCGGCTTCAGAACCCAGCGCGCCGCGAGCCGGCCGACCGCCGCCGAGCGTTGAGAGGCCGTTGACGAGGCGTGCCGATTTCCGCCTCATAGGCGCATGATCGGGTCACGTTCCGCCGACCACAGGCCACGCGACGCCGAGCGTCGGCGTCTGGATGAACATCGCCACGGCATGCGCAACTGGCGGCTGTGGGGACCCTACCTCAGCGACCGGCAATGGGGCACGGTGCGCGAGGACTACAGCGAGAACGGCGACGCCTGGGGCTACGTGCCGCACGAGCACGCCCGCGCGCGGGCCTATCGCTGGGGCGAAGACGGTCTAGCCGGCCTCTGCGACGACACGCAGCGCCTCTGCCTGTCGCTGGCGCTCTGGAACGGCCAGGACCGCATGCTCAAGGAGCGGCTGTATGGCCTGACCGGACCGCAGGGCACCCACGGCGAGGACGTGAAGGAGCTGTACTGGCACCTCGACGCGCTGCCCTCGCACGCCTACCTGCGCATGCTCTACAAGTATCCGCAGCGCGCCTTCCCATACGAGCGACTGGTCGAAGAGAGCTCGCGGCGCACCCGCAACGACGCCGAGTTCGAGCTTACCGACACCGACGCGTTCGCCGAGAGCCGCTACTTCGACATCGTCATCGAGTACGCGAAGGCGGACGAGGCCGACATCCTGATGCGGGTGACCGCAATCAATCGCGGACCGGATGCGGCAGCCCTGCATCTGCTGCCGCAGCTGTTCTTCGCCAATCACTGGGCGTGGCGGGACAACCATCCCAGACCTTCGATGAGCGGCTACGGACATCGCTGTGTCGTTGCCGAGCATCGGATGCTCGGCCACTACACGTTCAACGTCGAGGCCGACGCAGAGATCCTGTTCTGCGAGAACGAGAGCAATCCACTGGTGCTCGGCCTGCCGGCGGGAGAGGGCGTCTACAAGGACGGTTTCCACGCCTGCGTGGTGGAGGGCCGCGAGGAGGCGGTGCGACGCGAGGGGCCCGCGACTAAATGCGCCGCCTGGCATCGTGCGGTGCTGGAGCCGGGCGAGAGATGGACGATCAGGGTGCGGCTGGTGCGAGGCGAGCCGATCATCCCACCCTTCGCCGGGTTCGACTCGCTGATCGAGACCCGACGTGCCGAAGCGGATCGCTTCTTCGCAGCTCTGCAGAGGGACATCCCGGATCCCGATGCGCGCCTGGTGCAGCGCCAGGCGCTGGCCGGAATGGTGTGGAACAAGCAGTTCTACAGCCTCGACGTCTATCGCTGGCTGCGCGGCGACCCGACGCTGCCGGCGCCGCCGGAGAACCGGAGGCGCGGCCGCAACTATGACTGGCGGCACCTGAACGCCGAAGACATCATCTCGATGCCGGACAAGTGGGAATATCCCTGGTTCGCGGCCTGGGATCTCGCCTTCCACTGCGTCACCTTCGCGCTGATCGACGCCGATTTCGCCAAGGAGCAGCTGCTGCTGCTCGCCTCGGAGTCGTACATGCACCCGAACGGGCAGATCCCTGCCTATGAATGGAATTTCGGCGACGCCAACCCACCGGTGCAGGCATGGGCGGCGTGGCGCGTCTACCAGATCGAGCGCGACGCGCATGGCGGCCAGGGCGATCACGCCTTCCTTGAGCAGATCTTCCACAAGCTGCTGCTGAATTTTGCCTGGTGGGTCAACCGGAAGGACAACCAGGGCCGCAACGTGTTCCAGGGCGGCTTCCTCGGGCTGGACAATATCGGCGTGTTCGATCGCTCCCGGCCGTTGCCGATGGGCGGCTATCTCGACCAGACCGACGGAACCGCCTGGATGGCGATGTTCGCGCTCAACATGATGCGGATCGCCCTCGAGCTGGCGCTGCAGGATCCCGCCTTCGAGGACATCGCCAGCAAGTTCTTCGAGCATTTCCTCTACATCGCTCAGGCGCTGAACGACATCGGCGAGCGCGGCATCGGCCTGTGGAGCGAGACCGACAAGTTCTTCCACGACGTGCTCAACCTTCCCGACGGACGCATGCACGAACTCAAGTTGCGCTCCATGGTCGGACTGACGCCGCTGTTTGCGGTGGAGACTCTGGAGCCCGACATGCTGCGTCGGCTGCCGCGTTTCTCGCGCAAGCTGCACCTGTTCCTGATGCGTCGTCCGGATCTCGCCGATCTGGTGTCGCGGTGGGATGAGCCCGGCCTCGGCGAGCGGCGGCTGCTGTCGCTGCTGCGCGGGCATCGCATGAAGCGGCTGCTGCTGCGCGTGCTGGATCCCGACGAGTTCCTGTCCGAGCACGGGGTGCGCTCGCTGTCCCGGTTCCACGAGAAGAACCCCTACCTGTTCGACAGCGACGGCGCGCGCATCCATGTCGGCTACGAGCCGGGCGAGAGCCGTACCGACATGTTCGGCGGCAACTCGAACTGGCGTGGACCGGTATGGTTTCCGATGAACTTCCTGATCGTGGAGGCGCTGGATCGCTTCCACCACTATTACGGCCGCGACTTCCTGGTGGAATGCCCAACCGGGTCGGGAAACCTCCGCACCTTGCGCGATATCGCCGACGAGATCTCGGCTCGGCTGTCGCGCCTGTTCCTCAAGGACGCCGAGGGCAGGCGTCCCGCGCACGGCGAGTGCGAGATGATGCAGCACGATCCGCATTTCGCCGGCTTGGTGCTGTTCCACGAGTATTTCCATGGCGACAGCGGCAAGGGGTTGGGAGCCTCGCATCAGACCGGTTGGACCGGACTGGTCGCGAATCTGCTGGCGCGGCGCCCGGGCCCTGCCAGGCAGGATGGGCGTCGCGGATGAGGCTGCTGGCGACGGCTGCCGGAGGGCTCGCGGGCCGCGAGGCGGATGCTGCAGGGAGGATGGGATGAAGGCGAACCTCGCAGGTGCTGCGCTGTCTGTCCTGCTTGCGGCCGAGGCGTCGGCCGCCCCCGCGGTCAGGCCGGAGCAGCCGGTCCAGCACGAGTACGTGATCCGGCACTTCGTCACCGAGGGCAAGGCGGTGCTGCCGGAGGCTCGCATCGTCTACGGCACCTACGGCGTGCTCAACGCGGCGAAGGACAACGTCGTCCTGCTGCCCTCGCACTACATGGCCGACATGCACGGCTACGAGTGGCTGATCGGTCCGGGCAAGGCGCTGGATCCGAAGGCGCTGTTCCTCGTCACCAGCGAGCTGTTCGGCAATGGTAGGTCTTCCTCTCCGAGCAACACCGCCGAACCGTTCCACGGACCGCGTTTTCCGGTGACGACGATCCGCGACAACGTCGAGGCGGTGCACCGGCTGCTGGTGGATCAGCTGCAGGTACGCCACCTGCGCGCCGTCATCGGTTTTTCCATGGGCGCACAGCAGGCGCTGCAGTGGGCGGTGAGCTACCCGGACTTCATGGATCGCATCGTCGCCACTTCCGGGACCGCCAGGACGTACGGCCATGGCATCGTCCGGCTCGAGGGGCAGATCGCGGCACTGACCATGGATCCGGCGTTCAACCACGGGAACTACAGCTCCGAGCCGGTCAAGGGCATCGAGGCCACCTCGCTGGTCTGGTTGGGCTGGCTCTATTCGCAGGAGTGGTGGCGACGCGAGTTGTGGCGTACCGAGACGGCCCCAGGCACGACCTTCCGGCAGGCCGTCGATCATTACAAGGCAGAGTTCTTCGCAGGGGCGGACGCGAACAACCTGATCCTGCAGATGCGGACGTGGGAGAGCAACAATGTCGGCGACACCGTGCCGTTCAACGGCGACACGGAAGCGGCGCTCCGTTCGATCAAGGTGCCCGTGCTCTACATGCCCTCGGCGACCGACCTCTACTTCCCGGTGGAGGATGCGCGTTACGAGGCGCACTTCATCGAGCGCTGCGTGTTCATGCCTATCCCCTCGCTATGGGGCCACCCGGCGGGGGCCGGAGCGAGCCCCGCAGATGAGGCATTCCTCAACGAGCACATCGCCGCCTTCATGCAGGGGCGGCTCAAGGGCTGAGCTTGGAGCGACTCTTGAGCGCGACCGGATGCCGAGGGCGTTGCGGATCGGTAAGTCCTCCGTGTGCGGGCTCACCTGGCCCCGCAGCTGTAGCCGCACCGTCTGCGTCCTGCTCGACATGACGAGGCCCGCTGGGGCGAGGCCGACGCGACACCGGCGCGCCGCCTGAGCTCCGGCACGGCGTCGTGCGCATCCCCGCCTCGGAGCGTCCCTTGCCGGCGCCGCCCGGCCTGCTGATCGCAGGGCTCACGCTTCGCTACGACGGCAGCACCATCTTCGAGAACCTGGCACTGGAGATCGGAGGTGGCGCATTCGTGGTCCTGCTCGGGACCAGCGGCGTCGGCAAGAGCAGCCTGCTCAAGATCATCGCCGGACTCGCTAGGCCGGCGGCCGGCACGGTCGCAGCGAGCGACGGGCTGCCGCTCGCCGGCCGCATTGCCTACATGGGACAGCAGGATCTGCTGTATCCCTGGCTCGACGTGATCGGCAACGTCATGCTCGGATCGAGGCTGCGGCGAGAGCGGCAGGACCGCGACCGCGCGATGCAGCTGCTCAGTCGCGTCGGGCTCGCCGAGCGTACCCAGGCACTGCCCGCCGCCCTCTCGGGGGGCATGCGCCAGCGCGCCGCGATCGCGCGCACCCTTTACGAGGATCGTCCGATCGTGCTGATGGACGAGCCGTTCTCGTCGCTCGACAACTTCACCCGTGCCCGCGTGCAGGACCTCGCAGCGGAGCTGCTGCAGGGCCGCACCGTGCTGCTGATCACGCACGACCCGCTCGAGGCGTGCAGGCTCGGCCATCACCTCGTCGTCCTGTCCGGCCATCCGGCACGGCTCGGGCCGCCGATCTCGATCAGCGGGCAGACGCCGCGCGCGCCGGACGACGCCGCGTTGCTGCACACCCAGGGGAGCCTGATGCGTATGCTTACGGAGCTGGAACCGCGATGATGCGTCGCCTCGAACGCGCCGTGCGTCCGGCCGTGACGCTGCTTGGGCTGATCACGCTGTGGTGGGCGATCAGCCGTCTCGGCGGCATCCCATCCTATCTGCTGCCCGATCCGCGTTCGGTCGCGGCTGCACTCTGGCAGCAGCGCGACCTGCTGTTCTGGAGCACGATGACCACCCTGTCCGAGACCGTGCTCGGGCTGCTCGTCGGCACCCTGCTCGGCGCGGTCTGTGCGCTGGGGATCGTGTTCTCGCCGCTGCTGCAGCGCTGGCTGATGCCGCTGCTGCTGCTCAGCCAGGCCATCCCGGTGTTCGCCCTGGCGCCGCTGCTGGTGCTCTGGTTCGGCTTCGGCATGGCTTCGAAGGTGGTTATGGCTGTCCTGGTGATCTTCTTTCCGGTCACGGCCGCGTTCTCCGACGGATTGCGACGCACCGATGCCGGCTGGGTGGACCTCGCCCGCACCATGAACGCATCGCCGTGGTCGATCCTGCGGCAGGTGCGGCTGCCGGCGGCGATGCCCGCGTTCGGCTCCGGCCTGCGAGTGGCCACCGCGATCGCGCCGATCGGCGCCGTGATCGGCGAGTGGGTGGGCGCGTCGGCAGGCCTCGGCTACGTCATGCTCAACGCCAACGCGCGGATCCAGACCGACGTCATGTTCGCGGCCCTGTTCTTGCTGGCGCTGATGGCGATCCTGCTCTGGGTCCTGGTCGACCGGCTGCTCGGGCGGCTGCTGTACTGGGCGCCCGACACCAATCGGCCGGCCTGAGGTCGGAGCCGCCGAACCCAACGCGGTCGGCTAGCCGCCGCCAGCGCCGCGATCCGGGCGCCAGCCCGGGCGCCCGGCGCGCCAGAACACGAAGCTGTACATGTCGGCATACAGCTCGTCGTTCTGCGTCTTGGTCGAGCCGATGCCGTGTCCGGCGTTGGCGTCGATGCGCAGCAGGACCGGATCGGGGTCTCCCGCGGCCTGCAGGGTCGCTGTCAGCTTTGCCGGCTCCCACGGGGAAACCCGAGGGTCGTTCAGGCCGGTCGTGATCATCACCGCCGGGTAGCGGACGCCCTTTCTCACGTGCTGGATCGAGTCGTCCATCAGCAGGTTGGCGAAGCCGTCCCGCCGGGTGATGCTGCCGAACTCGGGGATGTTGTCCGGTCCGTTGGGCGAGAATTCGGCGCGCAGCGTGTTGGCCGCCGGCACCGCATCGATCACGCCGGCGAACAGGTCGGGCCGCTCGGTCATCGCCCGGCCCATCGTGATGCCGCCCGCCGAGCCGCCGAAGATGAACAGCTTGTCCCTCGTGGTCACTCCGCGCGCGATCAGGTCCTCGGCGCAGGCGATCAGGTCGCGCCAGGTGTTGGGCTTGCGGCGATCCTTGCCGGCCAGCCGCCAGGCGTCGCCGAGTTCTCCGCCGCCGCGCACGTGGCACGAGGCGTAACTGCCGCCCTCGGTCAGGAAACTCACCGCGCGCGGACTGAAGTCGGCCAACTGCGAGATGCCATATGAGCCGTAGGCCTGGATCAGCACGATCTGCGGCCCGCTGACGTGCTTCGGCTGCACCAGCGACAGCGGCACCATCACGCCGTCGCGCGCCCGCGCCTGCAGGTCGCGCACGACGAAGCCTGAGGCGTTCAGCGGCGGTTGCATGCCGAGCTTCAGGTCGGTGAAGCGCCGGCCTGCCGGGTCGTAGGAGAACTCGGTCGGCGGCACCACCCAGCTGCTCAGCGCGATCGAGATGCCCGGCTGGCTCGGGTCGGTGAAGGCGCTGTCGACATGGCCTTCGAACGGCAGCGGGATCTCCTGTGTGGCCTTGCCGCCATAGGCCATCCGCAGCATGCGCGAGTAGGCGCCCTGGCGCGCCAGCACGTAGAGCCCGTCAGCGGCGGCGTGGATGGAGTCGATGACGCGGTCGGGTCTAGCCGGCACCAGCACCCGCGCCGCTGCCAGATCCTGTCCCGCCGGCACGCTGAGCACCTGGAAGGTCGGCGCGTTCTTGTGCGACAGCAGGAACAGCTCGTTCTCGTGCGCATCGAAGCTGTTGATGTCGTCGTCGCGGGTGACGAAGGGCTTCCAGTGCAGCTTCGGGTCACCCACCTGCGAGGCGGGCGCCAGCCACAGGGCCAGCTCGTTCTGCACGCCGTTGACGTCGATCGCGACCGCCACCGGCGAGGTCGGGGTCACCGTAAGGGCAGGTGTCTCGACGCTGTCGAAGTGTGGGCCGTGACCGACGGTCGATCCCAGTATCGGCAGCGGCTCGCGCTTCAGGTCCCAGCCCAGCAAGGTCGCGTCGAAGAACTTGTGCGTCTGAGACTCGCCCGGCGCCAGCTTCTTCAGGCGGATGAAATACAGCTCCCGGCTGTCGTTGCTCCAGGCGGTGGCCCCAGCCTGGGCGCGGTCCACCGGTCCTGCGATGAGGGCGCCGGTGCCGGCATCGTAGACCGAGATGGAAGCCGCTTCCGAGCCGCCTTCAGAGATGCCGACCGCGACCTTGCTGCCGTCGGGCGCGGCGAGAAAGTAGTTGATCGCGTAGGGGTTGCCGCCATGCGCCGCACGCAGCGCCGCGACATCCACGATCGTGCGACGGCCGTGCGTGTCCTTCACGATCAGGTCGAAATTGTCAGAACCGGGGGTGCGTTCCTCGTAGAAGGCGCGCCCGCCATAGGCGGCGTAGTCCTGGATGAAGCCGAAGCTGGCGGTGAAGGCGGCGATCCGCCGCGCCAGCGCCTTTCTCGGCCCGATGCTGTCCAGGATGGACCGGGTGTAGGAGCCCTGGGCTTTCATCCAGCCGATGGTCGCGGGATCCAGCGCCTCCATGAAGCGGTATTCGTCGGTGACCTTGCGCCCCCATATCGTCTCGGTCACCGGCTGCGCGGCGATGGCCGGCGGCTTGCCGAAGCCCAATGGCGTCAGCCCGTCCGCCCGCGTGGCCGCAGCACCGTGCACGGTGCTGCCCAGGGCGGCGAGGCCGAGGCACGTTCCCACGGCGACCGATCGATTCATGTGCTCTCCCGCTACAGCTCGTCCCAGAATGCTGCACTCTGTCGCAAGACGCGGGAATTTTACAATTCGCGAACACGCTGACGTGCGCGGCCGCGCTGCCTCGGCGCGGCACCCGGACCGGGCCCGAGCGTTCAACAAGGCCTTGCCCGCCGGACGCCTCGTCCGTGCGGAACCTCGGCAGGAGATTGGCCATGACGTCTTCGAAGCATCCCACCCATCCGCCGGCAGGGCCGGACGATCTCGGTGCCGACACGCCGCGGCCGCCCAATGACCTCGAGCGCAACCCCGGCATCGGTGCGTCCAAGGGTGCCTTCGCCGCAACCGGGGTCGACCCCGAGACGATCGAGGCTGACAACACTGCCGAAGGTGACGTGGCGAATGACGGCGCGAAAGGCGGTGGAGTGGACCCGAACAAGCTCGGACGCACCAACAGCTAGCCGATCGCGGCATGAGAGCCAGATGATCGATCTTCGCGACAGCAGCCTGCCTGCGGATGCCGTGATCCGCGCCCTGGATCTGCAGCCACACCCGGAAGGCGGCGTCTTCCGTGAGACGTGGCGGGATCGTCCAGGAGACGGCAGCCGTGGCTCCGCCACCGCGATCGACTTCCTTCTGCGCGCTGACGAGGTCAGCGCATGGCACCGGGTCGACGCGTCGGAGCTGTGGATCTGGCAGGCCGGTTCCCCTTTGGTCTTGACCACGTCCGAAGACGGTCACGATGCCCAAGCTCGACACCTGGGTCCGGATCTCGCCATGCGCCAGTCGTTGCAGTTCCTGGTGCCTCCTGGATGCTGGCAGACGGCGGTCTCCATCGGGCACTGGACGCTGATGTGCTGCGTCGTTGCCCCCGCCTTCCGCTTCGAGGGCTTCGAGCTAGCTCCCCCGGACTGGCGACCGACGCCGCGACGGATGATCGGCAGGCCGGATCCGCCGTGAAGCAGGCAGCGCATGGCTGCCGCCGTTGTTCCACTCGTGCGTCGGTGAGCCGGAACGGACAGATTTCTTCGCCCGAGGAAGCGGCAGGTGCGACCGGTGTGTCGGCATTTCGCCACCGCCGGCACTGGTCGCGCAGGAAAGATCGGCCCTAGGCGATCCGCCCTGCATGCTCGGTATGGGCGAGCCTCGTCAGAGGGCGCTACCCTTACCGTTTATAAATCTTTTCGCCCGATGCTGTTTGCATGTTGCCCCTGCACCACACGCTCTGCTCCGGGATCAGATGGTGTCGGACGACGTCCGCAGGTCTCGGCGCCTCCGCGGTGGCGGCGATGATGCTGCTGGGCTTCCTCGTCTGGTTCGCCTGCAGCGGCGCGACGCTGCGCAGGGAGATGCGGCTGGAGACCGCTCGGGCAGTGCGGGTGGCCGAGCTGCGCGGAACCATCTCCTATCTCAACGAGTGGCTGACGATGTCGGCGCGCCTCGCGGCGCTGTCCGGCCAGGCGAGGTGGGTGGATCGCTACAACGAGGCAGGCCCGCGATTGGACGCGGCGATCGCCGAGGCGTTGGCGCTGGCGACGCCCGAGGTCAGGGCGGAATTGGCGGGCACCACGGACGAGGCCAGCCACGATCTGATCAGGATGGAGCGGACCTCCATCGCGCGAGCCGCCGCAGGCGATCACGGCAGCGCCATCGCGCTGCTCGACAGCCCGGAGTTCGCCTATCTCGAGGCCACCTACGCCGCAGGGCTCGACAGCTTCGGCCAGGACCTCACGACACTTGCCGCGGCGCGGAGCACGAGCCTCAACAACCGCGCCTGGACCGAGACGTCGGCGCTCGCCCTGACTGCCGTGCTGCTGGTCGCCGCCTTCTTTGCCATGCTCGGACGGGCGCGATTGCAAACTGCGCTGGCGCGGACGGAGTCGGTCGCCAGGACCGATACCCTGACCGACTTGCCCAATCGACGTCGCCTCTACGAGGAATTGCGCGGCGCGCTGGCGCGGCTGGATCGAGGAAAAAGCGGGGTCGCGCTGCTGCTGCTCGACCTCGATCGCTTCAAGACGATCAACGATCTTCACGGGCACCTCGTGGGCGATCATCTGCTTCAGCTCGTGGCGGCGCGACTTCGCATGCTCGCGCGCGCCGGTGACCTGGTCGCTCGACTGGGCGGTGACGAGTTCGCGCTCATCATCCCCTTCGATGCGGCGGATCCGTCGTTCTCGCCCGCCGATGCCGCGACCCTGGTAGCACGTCGGGTCATTGCTTCCCTGCACCAGGCTTTCGAGCTGACCGCGGGGGTCATGGTGCAGGTCGGCGTCAGCGTCGGCATGGTGCTCGCCGAGCAGGCTGGCGAGGAGGCGGACACGCTGATGCACTGCGCCGAGGTCGCGATGCATCAGGCAAAGGCCGACGGGCGCGGCCATTTCCGCTTCTTCGAGCCCGGCATGGATGCCGCTTCCCGCGCACGCGCGCTACTCGAAGGCGATCTGCGCGAGGCGCTGGCTGGCGACCAGATCATTCCCAATTTCCAGCCGATGATGGACATGAATGGCGGGCACGTAGCCGGCTTCGAGATGCTCGCCCGGTGGCC
Source organism: uncultured Acetobacteraceae bacterium (assembly GCA_964245755.1). Classification (GTDB taxonomy): domain Bacteria; phylum Pseudomonadota; class Alphaproteobacteria; order Acetobacterales; family Acetobacteraceae; genus Lichenicoccus. The sequence goes on from CAXTNV010000005.1 coordinate 11,404, forward strand.
ACATCCGACCAGAGGCATGGTGTCGCCGGCGGTGTTCGTGCCGATCGTCGAGGAGCTGGGCCTGATCGGGCTGATGACAGACCGGCTGCTGCGACGCGCCTGTCGCATCGCCACCACCTGGCCGCAGGACGTCTCGCTTGCGTGCAACGTGTCGCCGCTGCAGCTTCGCGACCGTGGGCTGCCCGCCATGATCCGAGACGCCCTGCTCGATGCCGGACTTTCTCCTAACCGCCTCGAGCTCGAGATCACCGAGAGCGCGCTGGTCGGGGATCTCGATCTGGCACGAGACATCCTGTACGAGTTGAAGGCGCTCGGGGTGCGGCTGGCCCTCGATGACTTCGGCACGGGCTATTCGAGCCTGCGCCACCTGCAGATGCTGCCGTTCGATACCTTGAAGATCGATGCAAGCTTCGTGGGTGCCATGGTTCGCGACGTGGAGAGCCGCAAGATCGTTACCGCGGTGGTCGGGCTCGCCAAGAGCCTCGGCCTGTCGATCGTCGCGGAAGGTGTCGAGGAACCCGAGACGGCGGCGATGCTGCGCGAAATGAGCTGCGATGTCGGTCAAGGCTGGCTTTTCGGCCGCCCCAGTTCACCCGAGGTGGCCAGCACGCTGTTCCTGGACATGGCCACCACCTGACCGCGCGTCTACGATGTCGAAGGAGCGCCATCTACCCGGTCGCAGCAGTTGTCGGACGATGATATGGCACACTCCAGGGGGCGATGATGGCGACGGCCGCCGCGCGAAGCATTATCCGCATCTATCTGGCCGGGCCGGACGTGTTCCTGCCCGATCCCGTGCGGCGCGGCGTCGAGCTCAAGGCCTTGTGTGCCGGCTGCGGTGCCAACGGGCTGTTCCCGATGGATCACGACATTGCCGATGCCGCGGATCGACCTCTCGCGATACGCGAGGCCAACATGGCGATGATACGTTCCTGCGACGCCGTGGTCGCCAACATGACACCGTTCCGCGGGCCTTCCATGGATCCGGGAACCGCCTACGAGATGGGAGCGGCTTCGGCGCTGGCTAAGCTGGTCGTTGGCTACACCGCGGATCACCGCTGCTACGTGGAGCGCGTCTGCGCCTTCATGCAGGTTCGCAGATCGGCCGACGGCATGCTGCGCGACAGCGACGCGATGGCGGTTGAGGATTTCGACCTTCCCCTCGCAGACAACCTGATGATGGCACGTGGCGTCGATGCCATGTTCGCGTCCGCTGGCGAAGCGATCGCCTTTGCGGTCGCAAGCCTCCGCGCATGACGCCGGATCCCTTTGCCGCATCTGGTGCGGCCGCATCACGTCGGCAGAAGCGCGTCGGTGCGATGGTTGCACAGCCGAAGCCCGGGCCTGCGGCACGCATCACCCGATCGCTCGATCAGGGCGGCATGGTCGCTGTTCGGTCGCCGCTGTCATGCGAGTGACGACAGGCGAGGCTTAGCGCGGTGGCCGATGCGTTGCTGACGGGGCGGAACAATTCGAGCGGATTGGCGGTCCCGGTATAGCCATGATTCGCCGTGAGCAGGCTCGGCAACAGGTCGTGGCCGATGTGTCCGGCCTTGATGTTGTGGCCGCCCGTGCGTGCCAGCACCGAGAGACTCCAGTTGTTGCCGAATCCGTGGTGATACCAGATCCCGATGCGCCTGCTGTTGCTCTGCTCCTGCTCAGCGAATCCGATGTCCGGGGAGCCGTCACCATCGAAGTCGGCCACCTGCAACGACCCCTGATGAACGTAGGCGACTGCGCCGATGACGTGCTTGTTCCAGATGCCGGTGCGTCGGTCGGCCGGCGCTTCGTACCAGACCAGATCACCACGCGCATACATCGGGGCCATGGCGATATCGAGCCGTCCGTCCCCGTTGAAGTCGCCTGCCGCCGTGGTCATGCCGCCGTCCTTGCCGCTGAAGCCGGGATGATGATCGATTACGTGCGACTTCCATGTCTCCCGATATGGGTCGCCGCCGTGATGCGCCGGATTTTCGAACCAGGCCAGGGACGTGCTTCGATACGGTGCCACGACGTCCAGGTATCCATCGCCCGCCACGTTCACCAGCGAGGTGCCCTCGTCGGAGCGGGGAATCGTCCGGATCAGCGACCAGGGTCCGCGTTCATGTATCGCCTCCAGAAAACGGGTGATGGACGATTGCGTGCGCGGATTGGCCCTGTGCCAGATCCCGCTTTCGGTCGCCACGTCGAGGCTGTTGCGCTTGAATGCGTCGCCGACGACGACGTCGTGCGACGGATGACCGGTGCCGATCCTGTGCATCGGCCAATCGCTTGCATACGGGTCCTTGCCGGACCTCAGCGGGTTCTCCAGCCAGTAGGTCAATCCGTTGAGGCCGCCCACGACGATGTCGAGCACGCCATCCCCGTTGATGTCCGCGGCTTGAGCATCCTCGTCGCCGGAGGCAGCCGACCAGCGGTTGATGATGTGTCGTCGAAAGCACGGAGGCCGGTAGATCGCAAAGCCGTCGCGGCCGGCCTGGGCTGCGATCCCGGCGCTGCCGTCGTTGGCGAAATCACCGATCACCTTGGGCTTTCGATGATTGCGATAAAGCTGCCCGTCCACCACGATCCTGCTGAAGTCGTGATGATCTGGATCCGCACCGGCTCGCGTGGCAGATGTCATGAACACAAGCGCGAGAAGCAGTGTCCGGGCCGGCCTTGCGCGAAAGAAACCGCACGTCTCAGGTTGCATGCGTCATATCCTCATCTCGCGGTCTCGGATCGCCGATGCTCTCCCTCGTCGCAGCCTCCCCGGGTTCCACGTCTTCATGACCCGGAGCCTCGTGCCGTCAGGTCAAGACAGATCCGCGACAACGCGGTGCCGCCGCCGGGCAACCGACGCGGCAGACCGCGCCGACACCATCAGGACGAGTGACGCCGAGAAGCCCGACATCGATCAGCTATCTGAAGGATTGGCCAATGACGCGCGTTCGCTGCACCACGCGGGGTGGTAACGAAACTCATCGTGTCATAAAGGTTATCCGGCGGATTGGCGGCCGGCAGAGCCACCCGGATTTGCACCGGGTCCGAACGGTTGGCAAAACCTAGCGATCACCGGCCGGTGTCGCAACCCTCTTGATTCACCCAGCGTCCGAAAAGCCGGTATCGCGCCTCCGGCGCGTCGGTAGCACGTCGACCTGCGGGTGCGTCGTGTCGCGAGCGATCGCGCCTTGGTGCGGACCGCGACCGGCCTCGAGTTCGAGCCGCGAAGCCTCCTGAGCTCAGATCTCGGCCTCGGCCCAGATGCGCGAGGTTTTCCCGCCCCAGGCACCGTGGTAGCGCTGCAGCCAGTGCTCCGCCTGGGTCGGACCGCCGCCGACGATGACGCGCAATGGCTCCAGATAATGCAGCTCGTCCGCGCCGGACGCATCCGTGATGCCGCGCGCCTTCAGCCCGTCCGCAGCGATCGCCACCATGTCGCGCGCCAGATCGCGCAGGCTGCCCGTGCCCCAGCGGGCGGACAGCCCGTCGCGCGGCACGCGCGCCCGCACCGCGACGTAGTCCGTCCAGGGGTGACGTCGCACCAGTGCGGCGGCCGCATGCAGCGCCGCATCGTCGTACAGCAGCCCGACCCACAGGGCAGACTGCGCCGCCATCATCTCAGGGCTTCCGGCATCGGCGCCGCGCATTTCCAGGAATCGCTTCAGCCGCACGTCGGTGAAGATCGTGGTGAGGTGGTCGTCGAAATCGCCCAGGGTCGCCACCAGACCGGCGAGCCTCGGCTCCGCGCCGTCCAGCCAGCGCCGGAACGACAGCCCTGCCACGTCGACCAGCCCGCCATCACGGCTGACGAAGTACATCGGCACGTCCAGCGCCCATTCCACGAAGCTCTCGAAACCAAAATCCTCGCCGAAGAACAGCGCCGGCATGCCCGAGCGCGCGTTGTCGGTATCGGTCCAGACCTGCGCGCGGCCGGAGAGCAGGCCGCTCGGCTTCCCGTCGCGGAACGGCGAGTTGGCGAACAGCGCCGTCGCCACCGGCTGCAGGGCCAACGCCACCTGCAGCTTGCGCCGCATGTCGGCTTCGGAGCCGTAATCAAGGTTGACCTGCACGGTGCAGGTGCGCAGCATCATGTCGTGCCCGAGCGTGCCGACCTCCGCCATGTAGCGGCGCATGATGGCGTAGCGACTCTTGGGCATCCACGGCATCTGCGCGCGGGTCGCGGTGGGATGGAAGCCGAGCGGCGCGAAGCCCAGCCCCTGCGGGCCGGCCACCGCGCGCAGTGCCGCGAAGTGCGCGCGCATCTCGGCTTCGGTTTCGTGCACGCTGCGGAGCGGCGCGCCGGACAGCTCGAACTGCCCCGCCGGCTCCAGCGACACCGAGCCGCCGGCGTGCACGCCGCTGCCCTTCAGTCCGATGAGCTGCGCGTTGTCGTGGATCGGCACCCACAGCCCACCCGAACTCGTCTCCAAGGCGGCCAGCACCGCCTCGATGCCGTGCGGCCGGTAAGGCGGCGGCGACAGGTCTGAACGCTTGAAGCCGAACTTCTCGTGCTCGGTGCCGATCCGCCAGTCCGCGCGTGGCTTGCAACCCTGCGCGAGGTGTTCGGCGAGTTGGGCGACAACGCCGGCACCCTGCTGCGAGATCGGGGTTTCGTCCTGGTCACCTGGGTTCGACATTGGGCTCCGCGGGCAGGGCTGGCGGGAGCGGGGCCTGCTGCCCGCCGCCCGGTCTGGTCTGGTCTGGTTCAGGAACTCAATGCGGCGGCCGGCCCTCCGGCGCCAGCCCCCACCGCTCGCGCCCCGACTGAAGGCAGACGAGCCCCGCCAAGGCAGCGGTCTCCGCCCGCAGGATTCGCGGCCCGAGCGAGATGAGCGTAACAAAGGGACAGCCGCGCAGCGCGTCAAGCTCCAGCGGCGTGAAGCCGCCCTCCGGCCCGATCAGCAGTGCAGAAGGCTGCAGCCGCCCGGTTGCGCCGGCCGCCGCCGGAAGCCGTTCGACCGCGGCGGCGAGGCCGGTCTCCTGGGGCCACTCCGACAGCACCGCGTCCAGCCGAGCCACCTCGGCGATCGCCGGCACGCTCAGGCGCTCGCACTGCTCGGCAGCCTCGGTCACGATGGCCTGCAGCCGGTCGAGGTTGACCCGGGCCGCGTTGGTGCGCGCCGTCATCACCGGCCGGAGCCCGCTCACGCCGAGCTCGGTCGCCATGCGCACCACCAGGTCGGTGGCATCGCGCTTGACCGGCGCGAACAGCAGCAACGGCCCCGCCTCCGGCGCCGGAGGCCGCAGCCGCGTCCTGATCGTGAAGCCGCCTTTGCCGCGCCGGTGCAGGCTCTCGATGTCGGCCTGCCACTCGCCGTCGCGCGGGTTGAACAGCCGCACCCCGTCCCCGGGCCCGCGCCGCAGCACCGTGCCCAGGTAGTGCGCCTGCGCCTCGCGCATCGGCAGCGTCACCCCGGCCTGCAGCATCGCAGCCTCGGGATCGACGTAGAGCCGCGGCTGATCCGCCATCCTGCCCGCACTCCCGGTTGACCCCGCCGATCCGGCGCAGCATTGGAGGCGCACGCATAGCGGCGAACGCCGCGGCGAGGAATGGCGGCCTCATGGCGCACACCGACATCGTCTCCACCGGCTGGGTCGCCCGCCTGCCGCCGAAGCTGCGCGCCTTCGCCCTGCTGGCCCGCCTCGACCGGCCGATCGGCACCTGGCTGCTGTTCCTGCCGGGTCTCTGGGGCATCCTGCTGCCGGCAGGAGTGTCGCCGGAACGGCGCCTGCGCCTGGCGCTGCTGTTCGTTGCCGGCAGCCTGGTGATGCGTTCCGCCGGGTGCGTCGTCAACGACATGTGGGATCGCGACATCGACCGCCGTGTCGCCCGCACCGCGGGTCGTCCGCTGGCCTCGGGCGCGCTCGGCCTCCCGGAGGCCGTGTCGTTCCTTTGTGCGCTGCTGCTCGCCGGGCTCGCCGTGCTGCTCTGCCTGCCGCCGTTGTGCTGGGCGCTCGGGGTAGGCTCGCTGCTGCTGGTCGGGTTGTACCCGCTGGCGAAGCGGGTGACCTGGTGGCCGCAGCTGATGATGGGCTTCACCTTCGGCTTCGGCGCGCCGATGGGCTACGCTGCGGCCAGCGGACGGATCGACGCCGCCGGGATCATGCTCTACCTGTCCGCGATCCTGTGGGACCTCGGCTTCGACACGGTCTACGGGTTCCAGGACATGGCTGACGATGCGCTGGTGGGGGTCAAGTCCACCTCCCGGCTGATGGCCGGGCGGCCGCGCGGGTTCGTGGCAGCCGCCTACGCCCTGGCGCTGGCGGCCCTGGCCGCGGCGGCGGTGCTGGCGGGCCTGTCGTGGCTGTTCTGGCCGGCGCTGCTGCTGCCGGTCACGCTGCTCGCCGTGCAGGTGCGGCGTCTCGACATCGCCGACGCGCCGCTCTGCCTGGCCCTGTTTCGCGGCAACCGCGAGGCGGGGCTGGCGGTCGCGGCGGCGTTGCTGCTCGGCCTGCTGCACCCGTGACGCCGGTTCCAGCCGCGGCGGCGGACGCCGCCCGGTTCGTCGCGTCGCACACGATCGTGGGTACGGTCGCCCTGCTGCCGCAGATCCGGCTGCATCTCGCCGACGCGATCACGCCGATCTGGCAGGCCTCGGAAGACTGGCTGAGCCGCAGCGTCGAGCCGCCGTTCTGGGCGTTCGCATGGCCTGGCGGCCAGGCGCTGGCCCGGCACGTGCTCGATCATCCCGAGCTGGTGGCGGGGCGCCGGATACTCGACTTCGCCGCCGGTGGCGGCGTCGCGGCCATCGCCTGCGCACTGGCTGGCGCGCGCTGCGTCGAGGCGGCGGAGATCGATGCCCTGGCGATCGCGGCGATCGGGCTGAATGCCCGTCTCAACGGTGTCGTGGTGCTGCCGATCGCCGCCGATCTGGTCGGCACCGCGTCGCGCTGGGATCTGATCCTGTGCGGGGACGTCTGCTACGAGGCACCGATGAGCCGGCACATCCTGCCATGGCTGCGACGCTGCGCCGAAAGCGCGGAGGTGCACGTCGCTGATCCCGGCCGCGCCTATCTGCCCGGGAGCGGAATGCGGGCGATCGCCCGCTACGACGTCGCGACCTCGCTGGAGCTGGAAGACCGCACGCTGCGCCCGACGACGCTGTACCGGCTGCTGCCGGCTTGAGCGCCGGCAGGCGAGGCCGTGGTCACCGGCGACCCTGATCCTCCCGCCGGGCCAGACGCCCGCGGGTAGATCGGCGGCGCGCGTGCCGCCGAGACGCGATCACGAGAAGGCGTCGACGCATCCCGCTAGTGCAGCGGTGGTCCGCCGCCAGCCACGCCGGCGCCGAGGCCGACGCCGGGGTTGGCCAGGTTGCCCGAGCCGACTGCGGAGTCCGAGCCGGCCGGACCCAGACCCGCCGGCCCGAGTGTGGTCGGGCCCGGCTGCATCGCCGGCAGGGCGGCGTTCTGCCCCGGACCTTCGGGCGGCGTCGCCCCGTTGCAGCCGGCGAGCGACACGAGCGCGAGGCCGACGGACGCAACCGCGATCAGGCGGATCGGGCAGGGCATGGTGCGGTCTCCGTTGGCATGTCCGGTCAACGACGTCACGAGCCGGCCGGTTGCCGCGGCGTCTTCGGGTGCTGCCGAAAGCCGTGGTGGTGGGGGTTTCGCGCCCCCACATGATGCAGATGGACCGCAGTTTCCCCGCTTCCCGTGCCGCCGCGCTCTCACGTCTCGCCGACTTCGTGCCGCGCATGGGTGCCGCCTATGCCGGGGGGCGCAACACCGACCATGGGCCCGAGGGCCCGTCGTCAACCTCCGCGCTGTCGCCCTATCTGCGCCGCAGGCTCGTGCTGGAGCAGGAGGTGGCGGCCGCGGCGCTCGCCGCGCATGGACCGGGCGGCGCCGCCAAGCTCGTCGAGGAGGTGTTCTGGCGCAGCTACTTCAAGGGTCACCTGGAGACACGGCCTTGGCTGTGGACGGAGTATCGCCGCCTCGTCCTGCAGGGGCGCAACCGGCTCGCCACCGAGTCCGGCCTGCGCCGCGTGTTCCACGACGCCGTCGCCGGCAACACCGGGATCGACGGCTTCGATGACTGGGCGCGCGAGCTGGTGGCGACCAACTGGCTGCACAACCATGCTCGCATGTGGTTCGCCTCGATCTGGATCTTCACGCTCCGGCTCCCCTGGGCGCTCGGTGCCGATTTCTTTGCGCGTCACCTGCTCGACGGCGACCCGGCGAGCAACACCCTGTCCTGGCGCTGGGTCGGCGGCCTGCACACGCGCGGCAAGGTCTACGCGGCACGTGCAGAGAACATCCGTCGTTATACCGACGGTCGCTACGACCCGGCCGGCCTCGAGGAGGACCCGGCGCCGCTGGAGGAGCCGGATTATCGTGCGGCGATCGCCTTGCCGGCAGCCGATCTGCCGCCGGACTCGGAGGTGGCGCTGCTGCTGCACCTCGACGACCTGCAGCCGGAGACCCTGCCGCTCGGGGCAGCCCGGGTGACCCGCGTGGCAGGGCTGCTTGCACACGGCGAGGATGCAACGGAGCGCGTGCGCCAGCTGGACCGCGATGCGATGGCGGATACGCTGGCACGTGCGGCGGCGCACTTCGGCTGCCCGGCCGGGCTGGTGCAGGAGGGCTGGGCTGGCACGCTCCCGGTGGTCACGGCCTGGGCGCCGGTCGGGCCATCCGCCGGTGCCCTGCCGCCATGCCTGCGAGTGCGACGCGAATGGGACAGCCGGTCCTGGCCGCGTGCGAGCCGGGGCTTCTTTCAGGTAAAGGCCGCGATCCCGGCCATCCTGGAGAGCGTGGGCCTGGACGCTCGGCAGGCGCGATGACGAGCGTGGCGGAGCCCGTCCCAGCGTTCACTATGAGAACCGCGTCGGCCGCTAAGAGCGGGCGCTCGGGGGACGCGCGGCAGCGACGGGGCTCGCCGTCGTCCCGCTGAGCGTCGCGGAGGTCATGCTGATGGAGGTTGCCGCCTCCGTCATCCTTCCACCCCACCGGATCGCGGGCAATTCGATGAGCCGGTAGGTCAGCTGAGCGACAAGCCCGGTGATCCCGAGGACGAGCAGAAACGCGATACCGCTTATCGCGACCGCCCCGAAACCACGAGCCGACAGCAGGGGGTCCGGCAGGACCCGCCTGACCGCCTCGATGACCGCAAAATGCAGCAGGTAGGCGCTGAAGCTCGCCTGCCCCAGACGCACCATCGTGCGGTTGGCAACCAGCGGCATCGGCCGCAGTGACAGGGCGATGGCGATCCCGCCGAACGCGATCGCGGCAAGAACGGGAGAGCTCAGGAACGCGGCCGCCGGTGTCGGGAGCCGCGGCCAGTTCAACAGCGCGAGGGACGCGAAGCCGAACACGCTCAGCCCCAGCAGGACGCCGGCGCACGGCATCAGACGCTCGCCGAGAGGCCGCCAGCCGCCACCGCGGGAGAGTGCGGTCATGCACTCGTAGGCGACCAGCCCGCACAGGAAAACCGGGAGCTGGTTCGGCAGCCAGTAGTAGAGGAACTGGTCAGTGGCCGCCGAGCCATACACGCTCCCGTAGGCGCCGCTTCCGAGCATGTCGGCGACCCAGGCAAGGGGCAGGCTGACGAACGCCGCGCACAGCGCGCGTCCCGGCCCGCGCAGCGTCACCATCAGGAGGGGGAACAGCGCGTAGAAGGCGAACTCCGCCTCGATGCTCCACCCGCCCGGGACGCCCACCCACGCGCCCCGGACCGTCGGCATCTGCGCGGGGCTCCAGCCGTTGCTGAAGGTCAGAAAACCGATGACGCGCACGGCATCGATCGTGCCGTGCGGCAGCAGGCAGAGATAGCCGAGTGCTGCAAGGAAGTAGGCAGGCGCGATGCGAAAGATGCGGCGCGCCAGGAACTCGCCGACCCGTGAGGGCGTGCTTCCTTCCCGGCGTCGCCAGGAACGCGCGAGGGTGATGCTGCTCACCACGAAGAACAGCTGCACGCCCAGGAAGCCAAGGTTGCTGAATCGTTTCACCGCCCAGGGGAGCTCGTGTTCCATCGGCAGGGCATGGCTCGCGATGACCAGGGCGACGGCATAGCCGCGCAGGGCATCGATGAAGCCTAGGTGGCCGTCGCTCTCGTTACGATGTGCCGACCGAGAGCTTCCGGCGAGGCGGCGTGATCGTGTCGACACCGGAACTTTGAACAGGACCTTGCACCGCGTTGATCGTCTTAATCTTCCACATCGCGAACATTTTTGCAACCTTGACGTGCATAATCGTTTCGGCCGTGATAGGGTTCCGCGATGGGGCAGCGAGCGGACGTCGCAGCCGGGCAGTGAGTGGCGGCGATGATCATCGGAAATCGACGGTTTACGTTACGCATCCGTTATATCGTCGCGGGCCTGGCGGCTGCTGCGCTGCTCGCGTCTGACGCGCATCTGCCTGCGCGTGCCGGCGCAGTCACCGGTGCCACCGTCACCTTCTCCAGCACGATGCTGTCGCTCGCCGGGCCGATCAACGAGCTGGACCTGGACGGCGATGTCGGTCGCACTCCCTCGACCATCGGCGTAGATCCCGACGCAGTCGGCATCATGATGAGCTCCGGCGCGGCGATCGTGCAGGGAAGCGTCCTGGGCCAGTATGCGGCGCCGGTTGCTGGCGGCGGGTCCGACGACCCGAGCTTCTGGACCGGTGCCTATCTCTCGACCGGGACCGGATCGATCGCGCTTTCGTTCAGTCGCCCCCAGGCGGCCCTCGACCTGCTGTGGGGATCCGTCGATCCAGGGAACGAGCTTGACCTGCTCAGCAGCGGAAGGCAGGTCGCGTCCATCACTGGCAGCCAGGTCATCGCCGGCGCCAACGTGAACCTCGCTGATGGCGCGCGGGATTTCGGCGGCAGCGAGTATGCTTTGGTCAACCTCAATGGTGGCGCCACTTTCGACACCGTTGTGCTGAAGGAGACGGACAGCTCGCCCTCTTTCGAGGTCGCCGATATCGGCTACTCCGGCCACACCCTGAGCGTTCCTGAACCGGCCTCGATCGCGCTGCTCACGGTCGGCCTGTTCGGTGTCGGCATGATCCGGCGCCGCCGCGTGACGATCGCGGGCGCCGGCGCGCCACCGGTGCCGCATGATGATGCGCCGGGCCGCACCTGCACTTGTTTCTGAATGCGGGCAATCCCGGTGCTCTCGTGCTCGCGTTCAGCATGACGATGTCGGCGGCGCTGCATGGGGCGTGCGCCGTGCTCTACCTTCTCCTGGCCGTGTTCCTGCTCCGCCGGGCTCGGCCGGAACGGACCATCGTCGTGCTCGCGGCAAGCTGCCTGATCACGTCCGCCTGGGCCGGCGGGATCGCCTCGGGAGTCGCCGCCGCGGGTCGGCTTGGCGGCGCTCTCGAGCTCGTCCAGTCGGCCGCCTGGTTCGGCTTCGTCCTGGAGCTGTATCATCGCTCGGTACCAAGCGATGCCGCGCGCGTGGGCAAGTTGAGCGGCCTCGGTCTCATGACGCTCGCCCTGACAACCTGCCTTGCCCTCAGTTCCCACTTCAGCCTGCTGCTGCCGCTCGGCATCGATGGCAGGCTCGGTCTGGCTGCCTGTGCCATCCTGCTGATCGAGAACCTTTATCGCAACGCGATTGAGGACCTGCGCTGGCACATCACGCTGCCCTGCGTGGCCATCGGCGGCCTGTTCCTTTACGACATCGTCCTGTACAGCGACGCCGCGTTGTTCCGGCGCCTCTCGCCGGTGCTGATGAACGGGCGCGCCGTATTGATGGCGCTGCTGACGCCGCTGCTCGCGCTCTTCGCGCTGCGCCGCCGGCGCTGGGGCGCCAGCATCGAGGTCTCGCACCGCGCGGTGTTCTACAGCGCGAGCCTCGTCGCCATCGGCGTCTTCCTGCTCGCTCTCGCCGCGACCGGCGAGATCGTCCGCCAGCTCGGGCCCGGACGGGAAAGCGAGTGGGGCATGGTGGTGGAGGTCAGCCTGGTCTGCGGCGGCGTCCTCGCTGCGGCGCTGTTCCTTACCTCCGGGTCGGCGCGGTCGAGCCTGCGCAACCTGATCGTCCAGAACTTCCTGTCGCACCGATTCGACTACCGGCTCGAATGGTTGCGCTGCATCGCCACGCTTTCGCAGACCGTCACCCCCGGAGCCCTGCACACGCGCGTGATCAAGGCGGTCGCGCAGACGGTGGACAGCCCCGGCGGCCTGGTATTCCTGCGCGAGCCCGATGACGGGATGTTCCGCTGGGCCGGATCCTGGAACCTTCCTCCCGCCGTCGTGCCCGTGCCGGCGGAGCATCCGCTGGTGGCGCTGTTTCGCGATGGAAGCTGGGTGGTCGAGGCGCCCGCCGGCATGCCCTGGCTGCAACCCCTGCCGGCGGCTGCATCGCTGCCGGGAGGACCTGCCGATCTGTGGCTGGCCGTGCCACTCAGCCATGCCGGCCGGCTCTCGGGTTTCGTGCTTGTCGCGCGGCCGCGGGCGCCATTCGTGCTGGACCACGAGGTCTTCGCGCTCCTGCGTATCGTCGGGCGGGAGGTCGCCAACACGGTCGCCGAGCAGCGTGCCGCCGAGACCCTGCTGCAGACACGGCAGCTGCGGGAGTACGGTCAGCGCTTCGCCTTCGTGGCCCACGACATCAAGAACCTGTCGAGCCAGCTCTCGCTGCTGCTCGCCAATGCCGAGCGCCACATCAGCAACCCGGAGTTCCAGCGCGACATGCTGGGCACGGTCAGCGCCTCGGTGCAGAAGATCAATTTCCTGCTGGCGCGGCTGAAGGCGTCGCCGGAGGCTGCTTCAGAGCCTGCGCCGAGCCTGACCGTTCGCGACCGCTTGCTGGCGGTCATCGATGGTTGCGTGCCGGAACGCCGGCGTCGCATCCACCTCGAGCAGGATGCCGCGTCGGTCGGCGACGTGCGCATCGCGATGGCGGCCGGCGCGCTCGAGGACGTCGTCACCCACCTGCTGAGCAACGCCTTCGAGGCCTCGCCGCCGGAGGCACCGGTGCGGATAAGCTGCCAGCTGGCGCAGCGCCGGCTGCTGATCGACATCGTCGATCAAGGACACGGCATGACGTCGGACTTCATCCGCGCGCAGCTGTTCCGCCCGTTCAACTCGTCGAAGAGCGACGGGTTCGGCATCGGCGTCTACCAGGCGCGCCAGCTGCTGCGCCAGGCCGGCGGCGACCTCATCGCGACCAGCGAGCCCGGCGCCGGCACCACGATGCGCCTGTCGCTTCCGCTGGATGCCGCCTTCGCCGCTCCGAGCGACATGAGACCAGCCATGCAGCATGCCCGATGAGCCTCCCCACCCTGCTGATCGTGGAGGATGACGAGGGCCTGTGCAGCCAGTATCGCTGGGCGTTTCCCGGCTACCGGCTGCTGACCGCGCACGGACGCAGCGACGCCCTAGCCCTGGTGCAGAAGCACCGGCCCGCAGTGGTGGTGACCGACCTCGGCCTGCCTCCGGACCCGGACGGGGTGAGTGAAGGCTTCGCCGTGCTCGACTCGGTGCTGCGCGCGGGCCCCGAGATCAAGGTGATCGTGGCCACCGGCAACGGCGACCGCGCACACGCGCTGCGCGCGATCGCCAGCGGCGCCTACGATTTCTACGAGAAGCCCGTCGACATCGAGATCCTTCGCTCGATCGTGAGCCGCGCGCTGCGCATCCACCAGCTCGAGGACGAGAACCGCCGCCTGGCCGAGGCTCCCGGGGCAAGTCCGGTCGCTCGCATCATCACTGCCAGCGACGCGATGCTGAAGATCTGCCGCACTGTTGAAAAGCTCGCCGCCACCAACGTTGCGGTGCTGCTGCTGGGCGAGAGCGGCACCGGCAAGGAAGCGCTGGCCCGCGCGCTGCACGATCTCGGCCCGCGCGCCAAGCAGCCCTTCGTCGCGATCAACTGCGGCGCCATACCGGCCGAGCTGCTTGAGAGCGAGCTGTTCGGCCACGAGCGCGGCGCGTTCACTGGGGCGGTGAAGCAGACCATCGGCAAGATCGAGAGCGCCGACCGCGGCACCCTGTTCCTCGACGAGATCGGCGACCTGCCGCACCCGCTGCAGGTCAAGCTGCTGCGCTTCCTGCAGGACCAGGTGATCGAGCGCATCGGTGGCCGCAAGCCGATCCAGGTGAACGTGCGCATCGTCTCGGCGACCCACCAGGCGCTGGAGGTGCAGATCGCCGACGGGCGTTTCCGGGAGGACCTGTTCTACCGCCTGAACTCGGTAGCGGTGCGTATTCCGCCGCTGCGCGATCGTCCCGGCGACGCGGTCCTGCTGGCACGCTATTTCCTGCATCGGTTCAACAAGGAGTTCGGCCGCAACCTGCGCGGCTTCACCGAGGACGCGCTGTGCGGGATCGCGTCTCACGCCTGGCCCGGCAACGTCCGCGAGCTCGAGAACCGGATGAAGCGTGCGGTGGTGATGAGCGAGACCCGCATGATCGACTGCGAGGGCCTCGAACTGCCACCGCGCGGAGGGTCGGCGGCGAGGATCGACACGCCGAACCTGGACCTGCGCGCGGTGCGCATGCGAGCCGAGCACGAGGTCCTGCAGATGGCGTTGGCGAGAGGCGGCACCCTGAGCACCGCGGCAAGGCTGCTGGGGATCAGCCGGCCCACCCTGTACGGGCTGATCGAGGCGCACGGCCTGACGAACGCGATCGGGCTGGAGCCGGAGAAGATGGAGCTGGGCCATGACGCGTAGATCAAGCGGCACGACAACGCTCCTCCTCTTCGCCCTGCTCTGGCCGGCCGCGGCGGGAGCCACCGACTACCTGGGCGATGCCGGCCGGCTGGCGAGCGCGGGCAAGCTGCCGGCGGCACGGCTCGTGCTGCGCGACGCGGTGAAGGCCGATCCCGGGAACGCCACCGCCCGCTACCGACTCGGCCTGACCGACCTGCAGCTGGGTGATCCGGAGGCGGCGGAGAAGGAAGCCCGCCGTGCCGAGGAGGCCGGCTACGACCCTGCCGCGACCCGGTCGCTGCTGACCTCCGCCTACCTGAACGAGGGTCGCGCGCGCGACCTGCTGCGCGACTTCGCGGCCGGGCAGGGCACGCCGGGGGTAGCGGCCGTCACTGCGCTGGCGCGCGGCAAGGCGCAGATGCTGCTGGGTCATGCAGATGCCGCCGGGCAAAGTCTCGCGGAGGCCCGTCGTCTGGCACCCGGAAGCGTCGCGCCGCTGCTGGCCGAGGCGCAGCTCGCGAGCAGCCGGGGCGACATCACCCTGACGACGCGGAAGATCGACGCGGCGCTGGCGATCGACCCCGGCTCCGCCGACGCGCTGCAGCTCCAGGCTGCCCTGTTGACGGACAAGGGAGACGCTGCCCGTGCGATTGCGGCATCCGACAGGGCGGTTGCGGCGGCGCCGGGCCAGTATGCCTTCCGCCTCGACCGCGCCGGTGTGCTGATCGCCTTCGACCAGAACCAGCGTGCGCAGGCGGACGTCGACGCGGTCCTGTCGTCGATGCCCGGCAACGCGCGCGGGACCTACTACCGCGCCATCCTGCTGTCGCGGGGGCATCACTTCGCCGCGGCCAATGCCGAGCTGGACAGGCTCTCGACGTTCATCTCGCAGTATCCCGGCGCCTATCTGGTCCAGGCCGTCGTCAAGCAGCAGGTGGGTCAGACTGCACAGGCGCTCGACGCCGCCATCCGCTACGTCGCGCGCAGTCCGGGCGACGCGCGGGGTGTCGAGCTGCTGGCTCAGATGCACATCAGGGCCAGGCGGCCTGTGCAGGCGCTCGAGGTCCTGACCCCGCTGGCGCAAGCCGGTTCAGCCGACCCGGCGATCTATGACCTCCGTGGCACCGCGCTGTGCCTGCTCGGGCGTCCGGCCGATGCGGTGGAGGATTACCGCAAAGCGCTCAGGCTGCGCGAGGATCCCGTCCTGTTCGCCCATCTCGGCGCGGCGCAACTGGCGCTGCATCAGACTGACGCCGCCATCGCCTCCCTGCAGCACTCCGTGCGACTGGCGCCTGCGCAGCCGCAGACCGAAGCACTGCTGACCGACCTGCTGGTGGATCGCGGGAGCTTCGATGCGGCTGGGCAGATGATCGACCAGATCAGGACGCAGCAGGGCAGCAGCCAGACGGTCGGCATCCTCACCGGGGACCTGCGCGTCGGCCGTTTCGATCTGCCCGGTGCGCGGCAGGCCTTCGAGGGGGTCCTGCGCGACCAACCGGATTCGGTTCCGGCGCGGCTCGCACTGGCCCACCTCGCGCTGTTGCAGGGGCGCACCGACGACCGGATCGGCCTGCTCGGCGCGGTGCTGCAGCGGGTGCCGGCGCTCGAGCCGGCGGTCGATCAGCTGGCCGACCTGCTCCTGCATCAGGGCCGGGTTGCCGATGCGACCGGCGTGCTGGAACGCGCCCGCGCGGCGGCACCGGGCGATCCTCGCTTCACCGTCCGCCTGGCCAGCCTTGCGATCGCCGCCGGCGAGGCGCAGCGGGCATTGATCCTGGTCGGCCAGCACCCGGGGGATACGCCGGACCAGGTGGGAGCGGAGATCCCCGTCAACGGCTCGACGGTGCCGCTTCTCATGGTCAAGGCAGCGGCGCAGACCGCATTGCGGCAGACCGACGCGGCGCAGGCGACGTATCGACGGCTGCTGCTCGCCGATCCGTCCCTCATCCTCGCGCGCGTCCGGCTCGCTCGGCTGCTGCTGGCGGCGCAGCCCGCCGCCGCGCGCGTCGTGCTGGAGGAGGGGTTGGCAGCCGATCCACAGAACGAGCAGCTGCTGCGGGATGTCGTCGATCTCGACCGCATACGCGTCGCACCCGCGCCCGGTGGCTCAAGGTCCTACCTCGGCGGTGAGCCTGTCCCCGCGGCCATGGCCAGCGCGTCCAGGCTGGCGGAGGATCCGGTGCATCAGCCCGCCAGCCTGACCCTGCCGGGCGACCTCTATATGAGCGCCGGGCAGTTCGACGAGGCGGCGCGGGCCTATGCGGCGGCGATGCAGGGCGCGCCATCCGGCCGGCTGGCGCTCCGGCTCGCTGTTGCACGACAGGCTGGAGGCCATGCCGTGCAGGCCGGTGAGGGACTGCAAGACTGGCTGACGCGGCACCCGGGCGATCTCGACGCGAAGCGGCTGCTTTCGGAGCTGGACATCGATTCGAGACACCTGGAGTCGGCTAAGGCGCTGCTCGCCGATCTCGTGGCCGGGCAGCCCGACGATCCGGTGCTGCTGAACAACCTGGCCTGGGTCGATCAACAGGTCGGGGATCCGCAGGCCGTGATCGTGGCGCGCCGCGCCTACCGCCTGGCGCCGAGTGCGCAGACCGCCGACACACTCGGCACCATCATGACCGCCCGGCACGAGGGGGATGCGGGCGTCAGCCTGCTTCAGCTCGCTACCTTGCAAGCGCCGAACCAGCCGGCGATGAGGTATCACCTGGCGCTGGCCTACGAGACGGCCGGTCAGCCCGCGCAGGCGGTCAGGCTGCTCACCCCCCTGGTGGCGGAACCGACCGACTTCGCCGAGAAGCCGCAGGCCAGGCAGCTGCTGACGGTTCTCTCGGCTACACCCTGAGGCCGGGGCCCATGCCCGTCACAGCGGGGCGGCGCCGCCCCGCGCCGGCCTCGCACCAGCCGCCTGAGCCGTGGCGTGCGGCGTAAGATAGCGTGCGAACCAGGCCAGCGTGCGGCGTCGCGCGTCCGCCCGGTCCTTCGGGTCCTTCATGCCGTGGCCCTGGCCGGCATAGACGACGAACTGCGTCGGCACCCCGAGCGTGTGCAGCGCATGGTAGAATTCCTGCGTCTGCGGCATCGGACACTCGACGTCGGAATCGCCGACGAACTCGAAGGTCGGCGTCTTCACGTTCTTGATGAAGCTGATCGGCGAGGACTTGGCGTAGCTCGCGGGATCGTCGTAGACCGAACCGCCGAAGAACGGCAGCATCCACTCGTCGATCCCGTTCTCGCCGTAGTAGGACAGCCAGTCCGAGACGCCGGCGCCGGCCACCGCCGCGCGGAACCGGTTTGTCTGGGTCACCGCCCACATCGTCATGTAGCCGCCATAGCTGTATCCGGTCAGGCCAAGACGCGCGTCATCGACCGGCGCGATGCGTTCCACCGCATCGACGCCGCGCAGGATGTCGCGCAGGTCGCCGTGACCGAAATCGCGGACGTTGGCGGCGGTGAAGGCCTCTCCCTCGCCGAAGCTGCCGCGTGGATTGGGCAGGAACACGCGATACCCGGCCCTGAGCAGGAACAAGGTGTTGCCGCGCGGCGTCAGGAAGGCCGGGATGCTCGCCGCCGACGGGCCGCCATGCACGCTGACGATCATCGGCCCCCTGGTGGTGCCCGAAGCCGCCCCGCCGCGTTGCGACGGAGACAGCAGCCAGCCCTGCACGTTGAGGTCATCGCTGCGCCAGCTCACGCTCTGCGCGATCGCCGCCACGTTGGAGCCGGCGTTGGAGCGGGTCAGCTCGTGCCAGCGCCCAACGGGACCGGCTTCCAGCTCCGGGGCGTGGGTGAAGCTTTGGTGGATCGCCGCACTGATGCCGCCACCGCAGGCGGTGCCCAGGGTCCAGCCGCCGGAGGATATGTCTTCCTCGCCGGACCAGAGCAAGTGCGGCGCGGCTTCGTCGCTCAGCCCGAGAACCTCGGTGCGGGCGCCGCTCAGTGCGCCCCCGGTCAGGCCGCCACCGCAATCCCAGGACAGCGAGGTGACCGTCGCCTGCAGCCCCGGGGTCAGGTCGCGCGGTGCCGTGCTGCCATCGAGCGGCAGCAGGAAGGCGTCGCCCCCGGTCGAGCCGAAATCGCTCATGATGCCGCCGATGAACGCGACGGTACTGCCGTCCGCCGAGACCACGGGGGTCGCCAGCTGTTCGCGCTGCGACGGTGTGAAGAGCAAGGTCGCCGTCGCGTCCCTGAAGCCGTAGAGCCGGGCGGTCCACCAGTTGTTGTCGCCGTTGCCGTGTGCGGCGGTGCCAACGAAACGCGCTGCCGCGGGGTGCGCCGGGTCGTGACGCCAATCGTACTCGTAGACGTAGAGGTCCGCCGGCGACTGCCAGTGCAGCGTGCCGTTCTCGATGGTGGCGATGCGCTGTTCGTCCTCCGACGCGCCGATCTCGCCGGTCTGCGCGGCGGCGGCCTGGGTGGCGCCCGGCTCCTTGTGCGCGCCGGCGGTGGCCAGCACGGCCAGCGATCCGTCCGGTCCAAAGCGCAGCGAGTCGAGCGTGCCGTCGAATGCCAGCAGCCGGGTCAACCCGCCGCCGTTCCCGGCGACCGAGTAGACGTAGCGCTGCTTCTGCCGGGGCAGACGCAGCACGAAGGCGAGACGACGCCCGTCCCGCGACCAGGCGAGCGCGGAGGGCACGCAGTCGGCGCCGTGACAGGGGAGCACGACCTTGATCGCCCTGCCGCCCGACACCGTGCGGATCACGATGTCGTAGGCGGGTTCGGCGCCGTCGTCCGCGGGAAGATCCGCCTCCAGGCTCGCCAGCCGAACGCCATCCGCGGAAACCGCCACCTGGGTGAAGCTGTGCAGCGGGCTCGCGAGCGCGACCCGCGCCGGCGC
>CAXTNV010000005.1:30824-47535 GCA_964245755.1 uncultured Acetobacteraceae bacterium
CCCCCCCCCCCCCCCCCCCCCCCCCCCCCGGGGGGGGGGGGGGGGCGGGGGCCCCCCCCCCCCCCCCCGCGCCGGCGCCCCGGCGGCGAGGAGCAGGGCGGCGAGGAGGAGCGAGCGGGCGTTGAGCGTCATCGGGCGGCATCCTCTCGATCGCGGCGGATCACAGTGACGCGGGACGAACCCCAGGTCGAGAGGCGGGTTCCGGCTGCAGCGACCTGGATGGGCGTCTCGCCAGGCGCCGCTTCAGGTCCAGCCCCGTCGTCAAGGATCCACGCCATGCCGGCCACGCCGCAGATCGTCTACCAGCCCTACCTGTCGGGCGCCCGCGGGTCGTTGAAGCCCGGCACGCCCATCACCTGCCGGACCGCCGAGGAGGGAATGCTGCGGGCGGAAAAGGCGCTGAACGGCGGCTCGATCGCGGGCGCCAGGATCGTGCGCGTGTGGCACGATACGGAAGCCGACGAGTTCGGCGATCCGGAATATCTCGGCGAGTTCGGCAGGGTGCCGGAGGAGGGATGAGCCGGACCGGTCGTCCGCTGCGGCGGCGAACGACAATCCCGTGACGTGGGCAACCTTGGCAAGGCATGGGCGCTGTCGAGGCAACGTGGCCGCGATGGCGCGGCCACGATCTCAGGGAGCGCCAAATGCCGCAATTCGCCGCCACCATCAAGCACATCCAGGACGGCTTGAAGGGGTTCACCGTCAGCGCGGCAGTCAAGAACATCGAGGGCTGGGAAGCCACCCTTGAGAAAATCGAGAACCCGGCGGCCAAGACGATCGTCAAGGATCTCGAGAACCTCAAGAAACACCTTCAGGCCGACACCATCAACGGCGAGCAGATCAAGAAGATCGTCCTCAAGCTCGGCAAGGAAACGGTGTCGATCGCGGGCAAGTCCGATAGCAAGAACGCCGACAAGATCAAGGCGCTCGGCGAGGCGCTGACCGAAGCCGCAGAGACCACGAAGGCGGAATGACCTCGGCGGCATCACCTCGCCGCTGACGACCGGGTCGCACCGCCTCGGCGGCGGCGGGCATCACGACGCGATGTCCGCCGCGATCCAGCCCGCGGTGCGGCGCAGTCCCTCCTCCCAGCCGACGCGGCTGCGCCAGTCGGTCTCGCGTGCCAGGCGAGTGCTGTCGAGGATGTTGACCGGCACGTCGGCGGCGCGTGCCTCCCGATGCATCAGCCTGGGCACCCGCCCGGTGACGCGAGCCGCGTCGCGCAGCACTTCGGCGACGCTGCGGCCGATGCCGCTGCCTACGTTGAACACGCGGCCCGGCCCTTCGTGACTCAGGCAGGCCAGCATCGCCTCCACCACGTCGTCGATGTGGATGTAGTCGCGCACCACGGTGCCGCTGCCCCAGATCTCGACCGGCGCCTCTTCGAGCAGCCGCCGCAGCAGTGCTGCCACCAGCCCCTGACCGTGACGCGCATCCTGGTGCGGGCCGTAGGCGTTGGCGATGCGCAGCACCCGTGACTCCAGCCCGTACAGGTGGCGGTAGAGCGAGAGGTATCGTTCCACCACCAGCTTGCCGATGCCGTAGGCGGAGATCGGATCGGTCGGCGCGTCCTCGCGAACCGGCTGCGCGTCGGTGACGCCGTAGACCGTGCCCCCGGAAGAGGCGAACACGAAGCGGCGGACCTGCTGGCGGCGGCAGGCTTCCAGCAGCCGCACCTTGGCGGGCAGGCCGTCGGCGACGATCTGGGCCGGGTTGTCGTTCGAGCTGTTCGGCAGGCCGGCGCCGATCAGGTCGAAGACGTAGTGATGGCCTGCGACCAGCGGATCGAGAACGCTGGCCATCTCCAGGGTGCCGCTGACCCAGGGCATGCCGGCCAGCACCGTCGGCGGGAACAGGGCACGCCCGAAGCCGGTCACCGGGATGCCCCGGGCGCGCAGCCCGAGGCACAGGTTGGTGCCGATGAAGCCTCCGGCGCCGAGCACCAGGCAGCGCGCCGCACTCATGTCCGCCGCTTGGCGTCGCGGGTGCGCAGGCGCAGCCAGGGATGGCGCTGCTCGACGAGGCGCACCATCTCGCGCTTGTTGTCGGATTGCTCGGTGATCGCGTTGACCATCGAGCTGGGATGCACGCGATACTCCGCCAGGATCTGCGGTGCCGCGATGCCGAACTGGCCGAGCTCGACGAGGTTGAGCCAGAGGTCGAAGTCTTCCCAGCCCATCGCGTCGCGACGCACGTAGTAGCCGCCCGCCGCCGCCCAGGCCCACTTCGCCACCATCGCCATCGCGTCGACGTAGTTGCCGCTGCGCAGACGCGCCGGCTCGAACGCGGCTTCGCCCATCACCAGCTCGGCGCCGCCAAACTGACGGATGCGCGGGTAGGCGAATGCCGCCTGCGGCACCTGACGCAGCGCCTCCAGCAGGGTGGCGCAGGCGTCGGGCAGAAGCCGGTTGTCGGAGTCGAGGGTCATCAGCCAGGGCGTCTCGGCGGCGTCGAACACCACGTTGCGCGCACCCCCGAGGCCGGCATTGTGCCGGGTGCGCAGGATACGGATGCGGTTGAAGCGGTCCTGGTGGCGCTTGGCCCATTCGATCACCAGCGGCACCGACTGGTCGGTGGAACCGTCATCCACCACCGCCAGGTCGAGCACCTCGAGCGTCTGGGCCCGCACCGAGTCCAGCGCCTCCAGGATGTGCCACTCGTAGTTGTAGGAGGTCATCACCACCGTGACCTCGGCGGTGCCGAGGCTGTCGTGGCTGAACAGCAGCTCGCTGTCCGGCACCTCTGGCAGCGAGCTCCCGGCGTAGCTGCCGCGTCGCAGCTCGAGCTCGACGCAGCGCGCCGCCGCCGGGCTGCTGTCGGCGTCTCCCGTGGTCGCCGGATCGAGGCTGCCGAGCAGTGTTGCGACCAGTTCCGCCTGACGACGCGGGCCGAAGCGCCACAGCACGTCGTGATAGGCGTGGCGAGCCACCTGGTCGCGCTGCGCCGGCTGGTCGATCAGCTGCAGCAGGATGCGCTCCCACTGCGCCGCGTCGGCGGCGAGGAAGCCGGTCACGCCCTCGCGTATGGCGCGGCGATACGGTCCTGTCGGACTGGCCACGGTGCAGGCGCCGGCGAGCGCCGCCTCGAAATATTTCAGCTCGCTCTTGGCCTCGCAGAACGGGTTGCCGTCCTCCAGCGGGCAGAGCGACACGTCGAAGCGGGCCAGCTCGTCGGGAAGTGCGTGCAGCTCGACCATGTCGCGCCACTCGATCTGGCCGGCGAAGTCGGCCAGCTCCGGGAACTCCTCCATCTGCAGCAGGCTGCGATGGTTGTCGCGCTCGCGGAACAGCACCAGCAGCGACTGCGGCCGCACCCGCAACACGCGCGCCAGGGCCGGCGCGGCGCGGGCGAAATCCTTCTGGTGGGTGCGGGTGCCGCCGGCATAGCCGAGCCGCACGCGGCCGTCGCCGCCGCCGAGCTGGCGATGGCGACGGGCGTAGCGGGAGCGGCTCAGCGTCGCGCCGTCGTAGGTGTTGGGCAGCACGTGCACGATGTCGCGCTGCTGGCGCATCTGCTCGGCCAGCTCCTCCGTGGTGGCGATGCACAGGTCGGTGGCCTGCATGGTGTGCAGCATCGCGGTGAAGTAGGCTCGCGTCTCGGCCTCGTTGCTGCCGATGGTGCGTATGCCGTCGATCACGTCGATGCGGGCGAGCTCGGGTCGCGTCATCAGGTCGTCGACGTCGAAGGCGACCCGGCTGCCAGCCTCGTGCGCCAGCCGGATCATGGTCTCGACGTGCTGGCTCATCGGCACGCGCCACAGCACCACCAGGTCGGCCTGCGCCAGGTTGTCGGGGTTGACCTCGAACAACCCGACCGTCTCAGCCTGGTAGCCAGCCGCCCTGCAGGCTGCGGCATTGCGCAGGCAGCGGTAGGTGGCACCCGGGGTGCCGGCCTCGCCGACCACGAACATGATCCGGCGCACCGGGCGCCGATCCGCCGGACGCACCGCCGGGAGAGGGCTCGCTTCCGGCGGCGTCGCCGGCTCGGGAAGCTGCACGGGACCGAGCTGCGCCCGCGCCAGGTCGACGGCCAGGTCGCCGGCCAGGTCGGCGGGCGGATCGCCGGACGCATCGCCGGACGGGTCGAAGAACGGAGGCAGTGGCGCGGCGGCCTCGGCTGCCTGCGTTGGCGGCATCTCGCGTAGCGGGCGCAGCGCGTCCACAACCCTGCGCAGCGGCGCGGTCAGCTTCCAGAAGAACGACCCGCGCAGCAGCGCCATCTCCTGCCCGCGCAGCGTCAATGCCGCGTCACGCTCGCTCAGGCGCCGTTCGTGCTCGGCCTGCAGTTCCAGCACCCGCTGCTGCGTCTCGCGGGCCTGCGCCTGCAGCGCCGTCCGCGCCTGGTCGCGTTCGGCTTCCAGGACGCGGGCCGCCTCCGCCTCGCCCTCGGCGAGACGGGCGAGCGCGTCGCCCTGCCGCGCCGCCGCATGATGGGCGGCGCGGGCATCGGCCAGCGCGCTGCGTGCCAGGCCGAGCTCCACCGCCTGGGCACGCAGGAACGTATCGGCCTGCACCAGCTTGGCGGACAGCTCGGCGGTCTCGCCAGCGACGCGCTCGATATGCGTGCGCAGCGCACCCGCGTCGGCTCGTTCGGCGAGCAGCTGTGCCACGTGCTGGTCGCGCTGGGTCAGGGCGTACTCCCTTTCCCAGCGCTCGCCGGCTACCGCGAACCTCTCGCGCAGCAGGCCGGCCGCGTCACCGCCGAGCCTGCACATCGCCAGCACCGCCTCAGGTGCCGCCGCGCCGACCGCCAGCACGCCCAGCCCGTGCGCGTGCAGGAACTCGAAGGAGGGGTAGCGCTCGCGCAGCGTCTCCCAGAACCGCCACACGCCGAAGTCGCGCTCGCGCACGTTGGTGTCGTGCAGCAGCACCACGGCACGTCTCGACAGCTTGGGCAGCCAGCTTCGGAAGTCCTCGGTGATGTCGCAGAGCAGGTGGCGGCCGTCGATGTGCAGCAGGTCGATGCCGCCTCCGGTGCCGCCGGCGAAGTCGTCCCCAGGGCTGTGCTCAGGTTCGTTCGCGTCGTCCTGGGCGGAGCCGCTGCGGCGGGCATCCGGGAACCGGTCGAGAGCCTCCTCGAACCGGCAGCGCAGCAGGCGCGAGAAGCCGCCGAAGCGCTGGTCATGGAAGCGGGAGAACTCCTCGTATACAGACTCGCCGTAGAAGCCCGCATGCTCGTCGCCCTGCCAGCTATCGATCGCGATGCAGCGGGTTGGCAGGTGGCAAGACAGGACAGCCTCACAGAAACCGGCGTAGGAGATGCCGGCGTGGGTGCCGAGCTCGACGAACACCGAGGGGCGGGCCGCACGCATGATCCAGTTCGCGAACGGCAGGTGCCCATACCACGCGCTGTCCGGACCAAGCCGGCTCGGTCGCTGGAACAGCGGCTCCAGCGAGGGGTCGATGAGGGCGCCGAGCGGCTTCCCTGGCTCAAGCATTGCTGATCCCGTCGGCGTTGCGCTCACCGCACAGCCTTTGCTGCAACGTGCCGCCTCATGCAAGGGCGGCCGGCCACCTGGAAACCCCGGTCCGCGCCGCGTGCCAGCTCGTTGCGTAATCTTCTCATAAAACTAGACGCTACAGCGGTGCTGTCTCGATTTTTTGCATCGGATTTCTTACTGGAGCCTGTAATCATTGCACTAGGCAAGAAATGACGTTGCGCCGCAAAAGAACAATCTGATAGACCTGCCGGGCAGGCGCTCGGCGGACGTGACGGTCCTCGGGACCAGCACGCAGGATGAGGAATCAGGCATGGCCGTAGTCACAGTCGTGGGCGCATCGGGAACGTTCATCCCGGTCACGGTCAATGGCGGCGTCGCCTTCTCGCTGGCTCAGGCCTACGCGAACGCGGTGAACGGCCTGGCCTCGCGCGGCGAACTGTTCATGCAGGACCTGGTCCCTGGGTCGACGCCGCCGACCGTGACCGGCGGCCAGGTGGGCGAAGGCGTGGTTCGCGGCACCGGAAGCTACACCTTCCCCGCCGGCTACAGCTACCTGACCAACAATGCCCCGGCCGGCGTGGTGATCGACCAGTCCGCGATCGGTTCCGCCACCAGCGTGCTGTCCAGCATCGGCGGCACCACCCTGCTGGGCGGCGCCGGCGGCGGCCTGTTCGTGGGTGGCGGCGGCAACAACGTATTCGAGGGGCTCAGCGCCGGCGGCGGCAACTACGTCATCGCGACGACCGACGGAAACGACAGCGTTTTCGGCAACAGCGGCAGCAACCTGATCTATACCGACGGCGGCCAGAACCTGATCTTCGCGGGCACGGGCAACGACACCGTCTTCTCCAGCGGGACCGACAGCATCATCGCCGGCAGCGGCAGCGACACCGTCGCCTTGACGGGTTCGTCCAGCACCGTCTACGGCGGCACCGGCTCGCTGCTGCTGGCCGACAGCGGCGCCAACAACACCTTCGCCGGCGGCAGCGGGTCGACCATCCTGTTCGACGGCAACTCCGGGTCGTACTACCTGTCCGGCACCAGCACCGTGATCGGCGGCACCAGCGACACGATCACGGCGTCCGGCAACACGACGGTGTTCGGCGGCAACAACTCGCTGGTCAACGAGACCGGCACCGGAACGTTGACGTTCATCGCCAACCCCGGGCTCAGCGGCACCATCAACGGCGGCAGTTCCGCCACCGTCTTCGGCGCGAGCAACGCCAACATCGTCTACTCCGGTTCGTCCGGGATCAGCTACCTGATCGCCGCGACCGGCAACGAGACCCTGAACGGCTCCGGTTCCACCAACACGCTCGATCTGTTCGGCAACTCCAGCCAGGCCGACCTGCTCGGCGGCGCCGGTGCAGACTCGCTCACCTCGGGCTCGGGCGTCACCTCGATGACCGGCGGCGCCGGAGCGAACATGTTCCTGTTCACCGATGGCGTCGGCGGCCAGGCAACGATTACCGACTTCGCGAGCTCGGCGGGCAACATGGTCGGGCTGTTCGGCTACGGTGCGGGCGCGGTGCAGACCGCGCTGGCCAACGCGACCGACAACGCGCAGGGCGGATCCGTGATCTCTCTGAGCGACAACACCACCATCACTTTCAGCGACCTCACCGCGGCTCAGCTGCAGGCGAAGAGCAACCAGTTCTTCTCCACCTGATCCGAGCGCGATCGCACCTACGCCTGAACCAACCTCTTTGCTTCCGGCGCCGGACCTTCTAGGGTCCGGCTGTTCGCACGACCGGCCGCCTGCGCATCCGTGCCCGGCCTGCATCGAGGGCAGGGATGAAGCGCGAGGATCAGGAGCCGCCGTCGGCCGGCGACACCGAGCATGGGGCAGCGTCGCTGCTCGACAGCTACCGGCACAGCCTGCGCCTGCAGGAGATGCGGATCGCTTCGCTGCAGGCGAGTCTCGAGGAACGTGTGCTGCGCGTCGAGGGTCTGGAGCGGTCGGCGTCCTGGCGCGTCACCAGTCCGATCCGCGTGGTGCGCTCGCTTGCGGCCGGACGCCTGCCCTCGGGACTGATGCTGCGCGATATCGGCCGTCGGATCGCCGACATCGCCGAGACCGAAGGCACGCGCGGGCTGCGCAAGCGGCTGGGCATCCGCCTGCGCCATCACGTCATCAACCGGTTCCGCCGCAAGCGACCGCGTGTCGGGCCGAGCAGCGTCGCGGCACCCTGGATCGAGGCCGCCGCCGCCGCCGGGCTGCGCCGCTCGGTGCTGATCGTCGCCGAGCTCAGCGTGCCGCAATGCGCGAAGTATCGGGTCTGGCAGAAGCAGGAGCTTCTCCGCCGGCTCGGCTGGCCATGCACGGTAGTGGATTGGCAGGAGAGCACCGCCGCCCGCTCGGCATTGCAATGCTGCACCCACGTCGTCTTCTACCGTGTGCCGGCGCGTCAGAGCGTGCTCGGCCTGATCGAGGAGGCGAAGCGTCTCGGCCTGCAACCGGTCTGGGAGGTCGACGATCTGATCTTCGACGAGCCGCTGTACCGGCGTAACGCGAACCTCGCGACACTTCCCTCCAGGCTGCGCGACGAGGTGCTGTCAGGGGTGCGGCTGTATCGCGAGGCCATGCTGGCCTGCGGCCGCGGCATCGCCTCGACGCAGGTGCTGGCCCGCTGCATGCGCGAGGCCGGGCTTGCCGAGGTGGCCTGCATCGAGAATGCGCTGGACGACGAGACGCTGTGGGTGGCCCACGCGCTGCGCCGCGAGCGGGTCGGGAGGGCAGGGGCGCCGACGATCGTCTACGGGTCCGGCACCAAGACGCACGACGCGGACTTCGCGGTGGCGGCGCCGGCAATCGAGCGTCTGCTGCGCGCGCATCCGACGTTGCGCCTGCGCATCGTCGGTGACCTAAATCTGCCGGAGTCGCTGGCTCGCTTCGCCGGGCGCATCGAGCGGCTCGCGGGGACCAACTACGTCGCCTATCTCCGACTGCTCTGCGAGGCCGACATCGCGATCGCGCCGCTGGAGGCGACGCTGTTCAACGACGCGAAGAGCAACATCAAGTTCCAGGAAGCGGCGATCCTGGAGATGCCGAGCGTCTGCTCGCCGCGCGCCGCCTTCCGCGACGTCGTGCTGCAGGACCGCAACGGCCTGCTCGCCGACACCGACGCGGAATGGGAGCAGGCGCTGGACCGGTTGATCCGCGATCCCGAACTGCGTGCTCGTCTCGGCCGTCAGGCGCTGCACGACGTCGTGCAACGCTACGGCCCCGCGCGCATCGCCAGCGAGCAGGTGCTGCCGCTGTTCGGTGCAGCCGAGCCGCCGCCGGATCCGCATCAAGCGGCCGGGCTGCGCGTCCTCATGGTCAACGTGTTCTTCTGGCCGCGCAGCTTCGGGGGTGCCACCATCGTCGCCGAACAGCTCGCGCGTCGCCTGCAGGCACGGAGCGATGTCGAGATCGCCGTCTTCACCTCGCACGGCGAGGTCGAGGACCGCCAGCAGGCGCTGCTGCGCTATGACTGGCAGGGCATGACGGTGTTCGCGGCACCGCTGCCGCCGGCCGGCGATCACGTGGCGGGGTTCGACAACCCGGCCGCGGTCCGGAACTTCGCCGCCGTGCTGGACGCGGTGCGGCCCGATGTGGTGCACGCGCACTCGATCCAGGGTTTCGGCGCCGGCATCCTGAGGCTGTGCCAGGAGCGCGGGGTGCCGTACGTCATCACCCTGCACGACGCCTGGTGGCTGTGCGACCGGCAGTTCATGGTGCGCGGCGACGGCCGGTACTGTTTCCAGACCCGCATCGACCAGCGGGTCTGCCAGGCCTGCGTGCCGCAAGCGCGCCACCTCGAGGCCAGGGCCGCCATCCTGCGCCAGGTGCTGCACGGCGCGGCACACCTGCTTTGCCCGAGCGAGACGCATCGCGGCCTCTACCTGGCCAACGGGGTTGCGCCCGCTTCGGTCGGCGTCAGCCGCAACGGCATCGGCCTGCCTGCGAGGTCGCACGCGGCGCGCAGTCCAGGCTCGCCGCCGCGTTTCGGCTTCGTCGGCGGCAACGAGCCGATCAAGGGCTTCCACCTGCTTCGGGTGGCTTTCGAGAGCCTGACGTCGGGCGATTGGGAACTCGTCCTGGTCGACAACACGCTCAATCTTGGCTTCAGCTCGATCGACGTCGCGGACTGGCGCGTCTTGGGGCACGTCGAGGTGATCCCGGCCTACGCGCAGGACGGACTGGACGACTTCTTCGACCGCATCGACGTGCTGCTGTTTCCGTCGCAGTGGAAGGAGAGCTACGGCCTGACCGTGCGCGAGGCGCTGGCCCGCGATGTCTGGGTGGTGGCGACGGCGCCCGGCGGCCAGGCGGACGAAATCGTGGACGGCGTCAACGGACGCTTGATCCCGCTAGACGGCCGCTCGGACGGACTGATCTCGGCGATCGGGGAAATCCTGCTAGCACCCGCGATGCTGGACGGCTACGCCAATCCGCATCGCCTGTCGATCGCCGACTACGACACGCAGACCGAGGCGCTGCACGCGGTGCTGCGCGGTGCCGCTGCGCGATAGCGCGCGGCACGCAGTTTTCCTCGACGACCTCTCAGCGGTTGAACACCGAGTGCAGGGCAGCCATGCGGTCGCGCGTCAGGAGCAGGTAGAGCAGGCGCATGCGCAGGCTGCTCATCGGCCTTCCAACTTGCGCGGTCGTTATACGCTCGTCAATCCAGGCCTCGGGAAACGTCGCATATCGGCGCAGCATCTTCGGCCAGGCTGCCAGCCAAGGAATGCGTGCCGGGTTGTCGCGCAGCAGCTCCACCTTGATGAAGGGCACCCGGCCGCAGCGAAGTGCCGTGATCCAGTCGACATGCATCGGATTGACCGCGACCAGCCGGCGCAGCCCGACGCGTCGATCCGGCAGGCAGGCGCCCCACGAGAGGCCCTCGGAGCGGATCGCGGTGCCCAGCCCGATCTCGCCGTGCAGGATGATCTCCGCCTTGCTCATCTGCTCGAACGGCAGGTCGAGCACGCGCGCAATCGCCGGACGGGCCAGCGCCTCGCGGCTCATGCAGAGGAACCAGGACTGCAGATGCCAGGATATTTCATGAGACTCGACCATCCCCCAGGCATCGTAGCGCTGCGTCCGCATCGCCCGCACGATCGGCGCCAGTTCACGCATCGGGCCGAACACGCTGTCGTTGGCGAGCAGGACGCTGTCTGCGCCCTGGGCGCATCCGGCGCGAAGCAGGTGCTGCCAGGCACCGAAATCGAGTCCCGCGTTCGCCCGCGGGTGCGCGGCGACGCCGATCTGGTCGAGGATGTCGCGATCCTCGGTCGACAGCCGCTGCATCCCGGACAATGCCAGATGCACCGACAGGCCGCATCGCCTGAGCTCGCCAAGGTAATGCAGGACGGAGCTCGATAATCGCCGATCCGGCGCGTAGTGCGCGAACAGGCATACGTCATGTCGCGTGACCGGCCCGCTCATTGCCCGCGGCTTGGCCGAAAGTGCAGACCCGGCGCTCCCTGTTGCCGATAGGACGCGCTCTTGCTGATCTTATCTTGCAGTTTGTTCATGGTCGGAACTTCCTGCTGGCCAGCGGGATTTTTCGGCTGTAGACACATTTACACGCGGGTTAATCCGAGTCTCTCGATTCGAGAGCAGTTCCCGCTACCACGAGTAGGAGTAGGCGATCTTCATGAGCAAGGCATTCATTGCCGGCGTCCTTCAGGACTCCATCGACTGCACCGGCGTCGCGGCCAACCAGGCTGCGAGCGACCTGATCGGGGCGATCGTGCGCGAGCTGAAGAAGGAGGGCGGTTTCACCCTGCCGTCTTTCGGAACCTTCACGGTCCGCAAGACCAAGGCAAGAAAGGCGCTGAACCCGCGCACCGGCGCGCCGGTGAAGGTGAAGGCCGGCAAGACCGTACGTTTCAAGGCCAGTCCTAATCTCAAGAAGGCGGTCTGAGCCTCCTTCCGTCCGGGGCAAGCTGACCCGGCCGAGTCTTTTGTTACTTGCAAGCATCGTCTAGGGCCCGGATCTGGCTGGGGCGGGAGGATTCGAACCTCCGCGTGGCGGAATCAAAATCCGCTGCCTTACCGCTTGGCTACGCCCCATCGTTCGGCCCGATGCGGCTCTTGATAAGGCGGCGCAGGCAGGCTCGGCAAGCCCCGGCAGCCGGTCGGCCCCGGCGCCGCTCAGATCTCCGGCGAGATCAGCGCCGGTGCTTGCGGCTCGGGCGGGACGTCCTCCGCCGCGATGATGCTGCCGCCCAGCAGGCGGCCGAACGACTCCGCACGGTCAAGTGCGCGGTCGAGCGCCGCCATGGTGCCGGACAGGTCGGGGCTGTCGTCGCGCTCCCAGGCGCGCAGGACCTGCATCCACACCCCGAGCAGACCCGCGACTCGCAGCGCGCCGCCGATGCCGTTGGTGGCGAGGCCGGCGGCCTGCACCATCCAGGCCATGCTGCGGCCGGTCTCTGCCGTCAGCATCAGCGCCAGCGCCGGATCCAGCGGCAGGCTGCGCAGCAACGCACGCACGCCGCCGCGATGCTGCTGCAACACGTCGAAGCGGCGCATCAGCGCGTCGAACAGCCTCTCGCGCACGCTGCCGGTGAGTTCCTCGCCGGCCAGCGCCGCCTGGTCAGCCTGCAGGCCGAGCCTGACCAGCACGCTGGCACGCGCCGGGAACCTCGCGCGCGCCCGCTCGAGCGGCAAGCCAGCCTCGCGGGCGGCATCGACCACCGTCATCCGTGTCCAGCCCAGCGCCTCGGCCTGGGTCATCGCCATGCCGATCAGGGCGGCGTCGAACTGCTCGTCATCCATGCCGCAAAGCTCCACCTTCGGCGGAACACCGTCTTGCGGCTCCGGGGTGCCATGCGACGCTGCGACGTCGGCGCCCAGGGTCGCCGCGCGGCCCGCCGGCGCGTCAACGTGCCAGCGCGCGCGAGCGTTGCGTCGCCGCCTCTATGCCGGCACGGACGCTCTGCGGCCAAGCCGCCGGCTGCATCAGCACCGCGAGCGCCTGCTCGGTGGTGCCGCCGGGGCTGGTGACCGCCCGCCTCAACGCATCGGATCCCTCCTCCGGGGTCGCCTGCAGCAGGGCGCCGGCGCCGCTCACCGTGCGGCGGGCGAGCTGCCGCGCCAGCGCCGGTGCCAGGCCCTGTTCGCGCCCCGCGGCCTCCAGCAGTTCGGCCAGCAGGAACACGTAGGCCGGGCCGCCGCCTGAGATCGCCGTCACCGGGTCGAGCAGCGCCTCGTCCTCGACCCACGCGACCTCGCCGACCGTGTGCAGCAGACGGTCGCACAGTGCGCGCTGCGCGTCCGAGACCTCGGCGCCGGCACAGGCGACGGTGATGCCCTGGCCGATCGACGCCGGCAGGTTGGGCATCGCGCGCACGATCGGCGCATGCTGCGGGAAATGCCCCGACAGGCTGGCGAGCGTGCGACCGGCCATGATCGACAGCACCACCGACGCTCCGGCCAGGTGTGCCACCGTGGACAGCGCCGCGGCCGCCACCTGCGGTTTGACCGCGAGCACGATCACTGAGGGTCGGAAATCCGCCGGCAATTCATTCGCCCCGGCGATCCGCAGGTGCGGCGCATCGACGCGCACCGGGGCCGGATCGAGCACGACCGACGGCTGCAGACCTTGCTCCTGCCAGCCGCGCAGCAGCGCCATGCCCATCCGGCCGCCGCCGAGCAGCAGCACCGGCGGGATCGGCTGATCAGACATCACGCAGCGGCCATCAGGCCTCGCCCGCACATTCCAGCATCGCCGCTTCCAGCGCCTCGGTGGGCGTCTTGCCACCCCAGAGCACGAACTGGAACGCGGGGTAGAAGCGCTCGCACTCGGTGATGGCGATGTCGACCATGTCCTCCAGGCTCTCGGCCGATGCGCCCGGGGCGCCGCGCAGCAGCACGGAGTGGCGGAACAGCGGCATCCCGTCATCCGGATCCATGCCGAAATGACCGATCCACAGCCGCTCGTTGGCCAGGGCGAGCAGCTCGAACAACGCGCGGCGCTGCTGCGTCGGCACCTTCAGATCGAAGGCACAGGTGAAATGCATGGCGCTGATCTCGCGCGACCAGGAGAAATACAATCCGTAGTCGCACCATTTCCCGGGTGCCTCCGCAGCCATCTCGGTGTCGGTTCGGCGGTCGAAGGCCCACTCGTAGCCGCCAACGATCTGCTCCATCAGGTCGAGCGGATTGGCGGCGGTATGGGCGGTCTCAATCGTCAGAGCAGGCATGCGGGGCTCCCCGAGTATGGAGGACGGCCCGGCATGCACCGGGCCCCTACGTCTGCGTGACGGGCAGGGCTCTGCGACTCCGACGCCCGCAGGGCGCGCCCACCCGGGGGCAGCGCCCCGCCTGGCAGCCTATGGATGCCGCGCCACCTCCGCAAGCAGCATCAAGATGCTAGGGATGGAGCCTCCGGCGGGTGCGCCGGCGAGCCTGCGGCGGCCTAGCCGCCGGCAGGCGGACCACCCGGCGCGCCGTCGCTGCCGTGCGGGTCGTGGAACTCCGCCGGCGCCTCCTGGCTCTTGCCGGAGACGGCAGCGGACGGATGGCCTTCCAGCGCGGCGAGGCGTGCTTCCAGCGCCGCGATCCGGGTATCGGCCTGTTCCTGGCCCGCACGCGCCTGGGCGGCGAGCTCGCTGACCACCTCGAACTCCTCGCGGCGGACCAGGGCGAGCTTGGCCAGCGCCTCGTCCACGCGGGTGCGCACCAGCGCGCCCAGCTCCTCGCCGACGCCGGCAAGTGCGGAGAACGCGCCGCCCGCGACCCCGGCGATGTCGTCGAAGAACTTCGCTCTTTCTGCCATGACACGATCCCTCCTCTATGCCCTCCGCATATCGTGCCGCCGGCCGGGCGCGCCAAGGTGGCCGTGCGGAGTGCGGCTGCTGGTTTTGCGCGCCGCCGCCGGCTCGCTCTATGTGCGGCGACCCTGTAAGGACGACGCATGATCCTCGTCACCGGCGGCGCCGGCTTCATCGGGTCCTGCCTGCTGGCGGCGCTCACCGCGCGAGGGCAGCCCACCTGCATCGTCGATTGGCTCGGCAGCGGCGACAAGTGGCGCAACATCGCCCGTCATCCGCCGGAGCGCATCATCGCTCCGCCAGCCCTCGACGAGTTCCTCGCCGCCCACCATGCGGGAAAGCGGCCGGGGGATGTCGAGGCGGTGGTGCATCTCGGCGCGATCAGCGAGACCACGGCGCGCGACGGCGACCTGGTCTGGGGCAGCAACGTGGAGCTGCCGCGACGCCTCTGGGACTGGTGCGCGCGCGCGCGCGTTCCCTTCCTCTACGCCTCCTCGGCCGCGACCTACGGTGCCGGCTCGGGCGCCGGCGGCTTCAGTGACGATCCGGCGCTGCTGCACGAACTACGACCGCTGAACCTGTACGGCTTCTCCAAGCACGCCTTCGACCTGCAGGTGCAGGCGCGACTGGCGCGCGGCGAGCAGGCGCCGCCACAATGGGCAGGACTGAAATTCTTCAACGTCTACGGCCCGAACGAGCTGCACAAGGGCAGCATGATCTCGGTGGTGAAGGTGAAATACGACGAGGTGGCGGCCGGGGGCCCTGCCAGGCTGTTCCGCGCCGATCGTCCGGGCCTGGCCGACGGCGCGCAGGCGCGCGACTTCATCTGGGTCGGCGACGTGGTCGAGGTCCTGCTCTGGCTGCTCGACCATCCGCGGGTGAGCGGCCTGTTCAACTGCGGCACCGGGGTCGCGCGCAGCTACCTAGACCTCGCCCACGCCGTCTGCGACGCCGCCGGGCGACCGCGCGCGGTCGAGTTCGTCGACATGCCGCCGGCGCTGCGCGGGCAGTACCAGTGCTTCACTCAGGCGGACATGGGCCGGCTGCGTGCTGCCGGCTATGACCGTCAGTTCACATCGCTCGAGGCCGGCGTGTCGCGCTACGTCCAGGAGCATCTGGGGCGCGGCGAGCCGTACCTCTGAACGTCCTTCCGCGGCGAGCCGCATCCCTTGCCCGATCCCTTGCCCGGCCGGAGTGCCCGATGCTGCCCGTGCTGATGTTCCCGCAGTTCGACCCGGTGCTGCTGCATCTGGGTCCGATCTCCATACGCTGGTATGCGCTGGCCTACATCGTCGGTCTGGTGGCCGGCTGGCGCCTGATGCGCCGGCTGGTGACCTGGCCACCGGTCGCAGCGTCGCCGCTCGAGGTCGACGACTTCCTCACCTGGGCCACGCTCGGCGTCGTGCTCGGCGGCCGGCTCGGCTACACCCTGTTCTACCAGCCCGGCACCTATCTCGCGCATCCGGCCTCGATCCTGCAGGTCTGGCACGGCGGCATGAGCTTCCATGGCGGTGCACTCGGGGTGATCCTGGCCCTGGTGCTGTTCTCGCTGAAGCGGCGACTGCCGATGCTGCTATTCGCCGACCGCGTCTGCACCGTGGTGCCGATCGGGCTCGGGCTGGGCCGGATCGCCAACTTCATCAACGGCGAGCTGTGGGGCCGGCCGGCGCCGCCGTCGCTGCCCTGGGCGATGATCTTCCCCGAGGTCGATGCGGTGCCGCGGCACCCCTCGGAGCTGTATCAGGCGCTGCTCGAGGGCCTGCTGCTGTTCTGCGTGATGATCCTGGCCGCGCGCGATCCGCGGGTGCGGGCGCGGCCGGGACTGCTCTCCGGCCTGTTCCTGGCCGGCTACGCGGTGGCGCGCGGCATCGGCGAGCTGTTCCGGCAGCCGGACGCCTTCATCGGCTTCTTCGCCTTCGGGGTCACCATGGGGCAGCTGCTCTCGCTGCCGATGCTGGTCGCGGGGCTCGGGCTGATGCTGAACGCCCGGATCCGGCCGGCGCGGGTGTCGTGAGCCGACCCGAGCGCCTCGACCGCTTCATGGCGCGTGCCAACCAAGCCTACTACGCGACCCGCGATCCGTTCGCCGACTTCACCACCTCGCCGGAGATCAGCCAGGCCTTCGGCGAGATCCTGGGCGCCTGGGCTACGGTGGTGTGGCAGTCGATGGGTTGCCCGGATCCGGTGATCCTGTCCGAGGCGGGCCCGGGCCGCGGCACCCTGATGGCGGATGCCCTGCGCCTGATCGGGCAGGTGGCGCCGGCGTTCTCGGCTGCCCTGCGCCTGCACCTGCTGGAGACCTCGCCGCGCCTGCGCCGGGTGCAGCAGGCGGCGCTGCCTGGACGAGGCCCGGTCTGGCACGACGACGTCGCGTCGCTGCCGGACGGTCCGCTGATCCTGCTCGCCAACGAGTTCCTCGACGCGCTGCCGATCCGCCAGTTCCGGCGCACGGCATCCGGATGGCTGGAGCATCACGTCGACGGCGGCGGCTCGGTCTGGTGC
>CAXTNV010000005.1:47545-48283 GCA_964245755.1 uncultured Acetobacteraceae bacterium
GCCGCTCGGGGCCGCCGCCGGGGCCGGCCGGACGCCGTGCGGGGCCGCCGGGCGGCTGCATCGAGAGCTGCGCCCCGGCGCTGGCGTTCGTCGGCTGGCTCGGCGAGCGGCTGCGCGCCCAGGGGGGTGCAGCGCTGCTGCTGGATTACGGCCCCGGCGAGGCTGGCCACGGCGATACGCTGCAGGCGCTGCGCGACGGCGCGCCGTGCGATCCGCTCGCGTCTCCCGGCGAGGCCGACCTCACCGCCCATGTCGACTTCCCGGCGCTGCGCGAGGCGGCGCGCGGCGCGCGGGTGCACGGCCCGGTGCCGCAGGGCCGCTTCCTGGCAGCACTCGGCCTGTTCGCGCGTATCCAGCGGCTGGCCCAGGCGCAAGGACTGGCCGAGGCGCAAGGGTTGGCCCAGGCGCAAGGGTTGGCCCAGGCGCAAGGGCTGGCCGAGGCCCGACGGCCGGAGCAGGGTGGCGAGCTGGTCGCGGCGGCGCATCGCCTGGTCGACCCCGCCCGCATGGGCACGCTGTTCAAGGCGATGGCGCTGTGCCACCCCTCGCTGGCCGTGCCTCCCGGCTTCGAGGATAGCCCCGCATGATCCCGCCGCTGCTCTCCAGCCCGCTGCTCGACGGCATCCCGCACGGCTTCTTCACCCGGCTCGGCGGCGTTTCCGGCGGCCCGTTCGAGAGCCTGAACTGCAGCGTCTCCTCCGGCGACGATCCGGCACTGCTGCGCGAGAACCGCGCCCC
>CAXTNV010000005.1:48293-60449 GCA_964245755.1 uncultured Acetobacteraceae bacterium
GACGATGTCGATCTCGTCCATGAGGCCGTCGCGCTCGGCCACGCCCGCGCCGCGCGCGCCGTCGGCGCAGCGCCCGGGTCGCTGCTCGGCGTCACCCAGGTGCACGGCACCGACTGCGTCAGCGTGCAGCACGGCTGGGCGCCGGGAGAGGGCCCGCGCGCCGACGCCATGGCGACCCGGGCGCCAGGCCTCGCGCTCGGGATCATCACCGCCGACTGCGCGCCGGTGCTGCTGGCGGACCCGGATCGTCGCGTCGTCGCGGCGGTGCATGCGGGCTGGCGCGGCGCCGTCGCCGGGATCCTCGAGGCGACGGTGCGGACGATGCGGGCGCTCGGCGCCGAACCCGGGAAGATCAACGCGGTCATCGGACCCTGCATCGCGCCCCAATCCTACGAGGTCGGCGAGGACCTGCGCGGCAGCGTGCTGGCCGCCGGCGCCGACGGCGCGCACTTCTTCACCCCGGGGAAGCGTCCGGGACATCACCAGTTCGACCTGCCCGGCTATTGCGCGGCGCGCCTTCGGGGCTGCGGCCTCGGCGCCGTGCAGTGGCTCGGTCGCGACACCCTGTCCGATCCGGTGCACTTCTTCAGCCACCGCCGGCGCACGCTCGCCGGCGAAGCGGCGATCGGGCACCAGATCTCGGTGATCGCCTGCGCGGAGTCGGCACCGTGATGCGCCGGCCGACGAAGGCGGCCGTGCTGGCTGCCGCCCTCGTGAGCCTGTCCCGCTGCGGCGACCTGCCGCATCCGTTCCAGGGCAATCCCGGCGGCATCGCCATGCGGCTGGCGGTGCCGCCGCCGCCGCGCCTGTCGATCCCGCCATCCACGCAGGCGCTGCTGCCCGCCGACGCGTCGGCACGCTTCGCGTCCGACCTTTCGCAGGCGCTGCTCGGTCAGGAAGTGCCGGCGGAGGCGCAGTCGCCGAAGCCGGGGGACTGGCGCCTGCAGTTCAGCGCCGCCCTGCAGCAGGGCCGGATGGTGCCGAGCTTCAGCGTGTTCAGCCCGTCCGGTGAGCTGCGCGGCAGCATCGAAGGTTCGCCGCTGGCGACGCCGGACTGGCTGCGCGGCGATCCCGCCACGCTGTCCCTCGCCGCCCAGGATGCCGGGCCGAAGCTCGCCGACCTGCTGACCGGCATCCAGGCAGCGCAGATGCAGTCCGATCCGCACAGCCTGATGCATCGGCCGGCGCGGATCTACTTCACCGGCGTCAGCGGGGCGCCGGGCGACGGCGACATCTCGCTGGCCCGCCAGATGGCGGTCTCGCTGCCGGACGGCGGCAACGTGATCCAGAACACCGCGCACGGCGCCGACTTCACCCTGCGCGGACAGGTCAAGCTGCATCGTCTCGATGCCAAGACGGATCATGTCGAGATCGTTTGGACGGTGCTCGACGCCTCGGGTGCCGAGGCCGGCCGGGTCGCGCAGCTCAACGACATCCCGGCGCACACGCTGGATGGCTACTGGGGCGACGTGTCCTCCGTGGTGGCCCAGGAGGCGGCCGGCGGCGTGCGCCAGGTGATCACCAACAATTCCGGCCGCACCCACAAGCCGCTGCCTCCGCCGCGTCCCGGCACGGCACCAAAACGGGTTACGTGACAGCTTGGCGACACGTTGCTAGGAAGGCGCCGCACCGGAGCCGCTGCCATGAAGATCGTCGCCTGCAACAGCAACCGGCCTCTCGCCGAAGCGGTCGCCGCGGCGCTCAACCTGCCGCTCTGTCGTGCCGTGGTGCGACGCTTCGCCGACCTCGAGATCTTCGTCGAGATCCAGGAGAACGTCCGCGGCGAGGACGTGTTCGTGGTGCAGAGCACCTGCTACCCGACCAACGACAACCTGATGGAACTGCTGATCATGCTCGATGCGCTGCGCCGTGGCTCGGCGCGACGCATAACCGCGGTGATCCCCTATTTCGGCTACGCCCGGCAGGACCGCAAATCCGGCCCGCGTACGCCGATCAGCGCCAAGCTGGTGGCCAACCTGATCACCGAGGCCGGCGCCAACCGGGTGCTGACGCTCGACCTGCATGCCGGCCAGATCCAGGGGTTCTTCGACATTCCGGTGGACAACCTGTTCGCCGCCCCGCTGTTCACCCGCGACATCAACGAGCGTCACCCGTCGCGCGACCTGATGATGGTCTCGCCCGACGTCGGCGGCGTGGTGCGTGCCCGCCAGCTCGCGAAAAGGCTCAACACCGATCTCGCGATCATCGACAAGCGGCGCGAGCGAGCCGGCGTCTCCGAGGTGATGAACGTGATCGGCGACGTGGCAGGCCGGCACTGCATCCTGATCGACGACATCGTCGACAGCGGCGGCTCGCTGTGCAACGCCGCCAACGCGCTGATCGAGCACAGGGCGAGCTCGGTGAGCGCCTACGTGACGCACGGCGTGCTGACCGGCGGCGCGGTCGCCCGCGTTTCCGCCTCGCCGATCGAGATGATGACCATCACCGACAGCATCCTTGCCACCGAGGCGGTGCGCGACAGCGACACCGTTCGTCAGATCAGCATCGCCCAGCTGCTCGCCAATGCGATGCGAGCGATCTCCGACGAGAGCTCGGTCAGCTCGCTTTTCGACTGATGCGTCCGCTGCTGGCACCCAGGCCGTTCTGGTACCTCCGTCACGGCGAGACCGACTGGAACGCGCGGGGCCTGTCGCAGGGCCGCACCGACGTCCCGCTGAATGCGCACGGCCTGTCGCAGGCGGAGAGCGCCGGCGCCACCCTCGCCGCCCGTGCCGATGCCTACGCGCCGATCGCCCGCATCGTCTCCTCGCCCCTCGGCCGCGCCTTGCGAACCGCCGAGATCGCCGCCGAGGCGATGCGCCGGACCGGCCACCCGCTGCTGCCGATCAGCATCGATCCGGAGCTTCGCGAAGTCTGCTTCGGCGTCCAGGAAGGCCAGCCGATGGGCGAATGGTACGATAGCTGGATCGCCGGCGACTTCACCCCGGAGGGTGCCGAGGTGTTCGCCGACCTGATGGTCCGCGCCGCGTCCGCGGTGGACCGCGCCACCGCAGGCGACGGCACCGTGCTGGTCGTCTGCCACGGCGCGATGTTCCGCGCCCTGCGCGCGGTGATGGGGCTTCCGGCCAACGTGCGCCTGCCGAACGCGGTGCCGCTCTGGCTGCAGCCGGGCGATCCCTGGTCGCTGACCGAGGTGGCCTGAGCAGGCCGGGCGGACGCGAACCTCCGGTTTCTTGCGTCCATCAGCAAGATTGGCTAAACCGCCGCACCGTGCCGGCACCCCTGGAGGCCGGCGCGTGATGTCAGGAGAGTGCTGTGGCCAATTTCACGACGATCGAGGCGTCGGCGCGCGCGAAGGCTGGTAAGGGGGCAGCGCGTGCGACGAGGCGGGATGGGCTGGTCCCGGGCGTCATCTACGGCGCCAAGCAGGATCCGAGCCTGATCGCGCTCGACCCGCGCCTGGTGCTGCGCGAGCTGACCCGCACCGGCTGGCGCTCGCGGCTGTACGAGATCGCCGAGGCCGGCGGCACGCCGATCCGCGCGCTGATGCGCGACGTGCAGCTGCATCCGGTCAGCGACCGGCCGATCCACGTCGACTTCCAGCGGCTGGCCCCGGGCGAGCGGATCAAGGTGGCCGTGCAGGTCACGTTCTCCGGCGAGGACAGCTCGGTCGGCCTGAAGCGCGGCGGCGTGCTCAACATCGTGCGCCACAGCGTCGAGGTGAACGTCGACCCCGACCATATCCCCGAGCGTTTCGAGGTCGACCTGTCGGGGCTGGACATCAACGACAACGTGCGCTGGTCCGACATCAGGAACGTCGAGCATGCAAGCCCGGTGATCACCGACCGCGACTTCGTGATCGCCACGGTCGCGGCGCCCACCGTTGTCGCCGAGCCGGAAGCCGATGCCGCGGCGGCGGCTCCCGCCGCTCCGGTCAAGGGAGCCGCGCCGGCGAAGGGCGTCACACCTGCCAAGAGCGCAGCCCCGGCCAAGAGCGCTGCCCCGGCCAAGGGCGCTGCCCCGGCCAAGGGCGCACCGGCCAAGCCAGCCGCCAAGAAGTAGCCGCCGCACGATGCAGCTCTGGGTCGGGCTCGGCAATCCCGAGCCCGGCATGGCCAGGCAGCGCCACAATATCGGCTTCATGGCGCTGGACCGGGTCGCCCACCGCCACGGCTTCACCTCGTGGCGCCGCCGCTTCAAGGGCGAGGTGGCCGAGGGCATGATCGGCCGGCACAAGATCCTGGCGCTGAAGCCGCTGACCTACATGAACGCCTCGGGGGTCTCGGTGCAGCAGGCAGCCGGGTTCTACAAGATCCCGGCGGCTTGCATCACCGCCCTGCACGACGAACTCGACCTGGCGCCGGGCCGGCTGCGCGTGAAGCGAGGCGGCGGTGCCGCGGGACATAATGGCCTGCGCAGCATGGACCAGATGCTGGGTACACCGGATTACTGGCGGGTGCGGCTCGGGATAGGCCACCCCGGGGTCAGGGAGCGCGTGACGGGTCACGTGCTGGGCGACTTCGCCCGCGCCGATCAGGAGTGGCTCGACGGCCTGCTGGACGATCTGGCGGAGGCCGCGCCGCTGCTCGCCGATGGACAGCCGGAAGCGTTCATGACCCGGGTGGCGCGCCGCCTGAGCGAGGAAAGGTAGGGTCCGATGGGTTTCAACTGCGGCATCGTCGGGTTGCCGAACGTCGGCAAGTCCACCCTGTTCAATGCGCTCACCGCGACGGCGGCGGCGCAGGCAGCGAACTACCCGTTCTGCACCATCGAGCCGAACATCGGCCGCGTCGCGGTGCCCGACCCCCGGCTGCAGGCGCTGGCCGGGATCGCCAGGTCGGCGAAGATCGTGCCGACCAGCCTCGAGTTCGTCGACATCGCGGGCCTGGTGCGCGGCGCCTCGCGCGGCGAGGGACTGGGCAACCAGTTCCTCGGCAACATACGCGAGGTGGACGCGGTCATCCACGTGCTGCGCTGCTTCGAGGACGACGACGTCACCCACGTCGAGGGATCGGTGGATCCGGTGCGGGACGCCGAGACGGTCGAGACCGAGCTGATGCTCGCCGACATGGACAGCCTCGAGCGGCGCCTGCCGTCGCTGCAGAAGCGGGCTCGCACCGATCGCGAGGCCGCCGCCCAGGCCGCCCTGATGGAGCCGATCCTCGAGGCGCTGCGGCAAGGCCGTCCGGCTCGCTTCGCCATCCCGGCGGGACAGCAGGAGGCGGTGCGCCGCCTGCAGCTGATGACCTCCAAGCCGGTGCTGTACGTGTGCAACGTCGAGGAGGCCGCCGCCGCCGAAGGCAATGCCCGTGCCGAGCGCGTCCGCATCAAGGCCGCCGCCGAGGGGGCCGCGGTGGTGGTGGTTTCGGCGGCGATCGAGGCGGAGGTCAGCCAGCTCCCGGAGGCCGACCGGCGCGAGTTCCTGGACGGGCTCGGCCTGTCCGACAGCGGGCTCGACCGGGTGATCGCGGCGGGGTACCGGCTGCTCGACCTGACCACCTACTTCACCTGCGGCCCGAAGGAGACGCGTGCCTGGACGATCACCCTGGGGACCCGCGCACCGCAGGCGGCAGGGGTGATCCACAACGATTTCGAGCGCGGGTTCATCGCCTGCGAGACGATAGGCTACGATGACTACGTCTCCTTCAAGGGCGAGCACGGAGCCCGCGAAGCCGGCCGGATGCGCGTCGAGGGGCGCGACTACGTGGTCCGCGACGGCGACGTGCTGCTGTTCCGCTTCAACGTCTGAGCCGGGCGCCGGGGCGGCACGGGGGATCCTCCGCCGCCCGGACTTGTTCCGCTCGCAATCCGTCTACGTCTTGCGCGGCAACCTGCGCTAAGAAGCTCCGTCACGTCTGATGGCCCGCATGCGCAACCGGACCTCCCCTTTCGCCGGCGCCGCCTCCACCCGTCATGCCCTGGTCATCCGGGCGATCCTGCTGGCCGCCGTCCTCGTGGTGGGTGCGGTGCGCCCGGCGGCGCCGCAGAGCCTCGCCTTCCGCTCGTTCGGCGAGGACACCGGCCTGTCCGACGGCACCATCGGATCGCTGGCGCAGGATCGCGAGGGGTTCCTGTATGCAGGCACCGAGAACGGCCTCTACCGCTATGACGGGCTGCGCTTCAGACGGCTCGGTCCGGCCGAGGGGCTGCCCGAGAACGGCCAGGTCGAGGTCGTGCGTGCGGCTCCGGACGGCCATGTCTGGGCGGTGTTCACCGACCGGGTGTATCGGCTTGGCGCCGGTGCCACCCTCTCGGCGGCCCTCGACTCGCGTGCCGACGACGAGTACGGGCATCGCGCCGCGTTGCTCGG
This sequence comes from uncultured Acetobacteraceae bacterium, assembly GCA_964245755.1. Taxonomy (GTDB): domain Bacteria; phylum Pseudomonadota; class Alphaproteobacteria; order Acetobacterales; family Acetobacteraceae; genus Lichenicoccus. Next base: position 54,565 of record CAXTNV010000005.1, read on the forward strand.
CGCCGACCTGCTGGTCGTCCGCAATCATCGCCTGCTGCGCATCCGGCCGCAGCCGCATCCGGGAGGCGTTCCGACCCTGTCGGTGCGGCCCCTGCTCGAGGACGCGGCGCCGGCGCACGACCCGGACCGAGCGGCGCTCGATGCCGGCTTCGACTTCGTCCAGGTCGAGCACGATCACGTCTGGGCATCCTGCGGCCAGGCGCTCTGCCGGCTGGACGGCCGGCCGGTCATGTTCGGTCCGGCCGCCGGCCTGCCCGCGGATCGCTGGAGCGCACTGATCCGCGACCACACCGGCACGATCTGGCTGCGCAGTCCCGGCCGCATCGCCTCGCTGGCTCCGGGAGACGGCCGGTTCCGCGTCGTCGAGGTGCCGGGGGGTGCCGGCCGATTCGCGCACGATCCGGGCCAGCTCGACCTGGTCGAGGACGCCGCGGGGCGGGTGGTGACGCAAAGCGCCCACGGCCTGCTCGTGCATGAGCGGGGGCGTTGGATCGTGCGCAACTACGAGGAGAGCTTCCCGTACTCCGCGGTCACGGCAATGCTGGTCGACCGGGAGGGCTCGCTCTGGATCGGCAGCAACGGCCGCGGGCTCGCGCGCCTGATCGGCTTCGGGGTGTTCGAGAGCTGGACACGCGAGCAGGGCCTCTCGGACGACCAGGTCTGGAACATGACCCGCGACGGCGGCGGCACCATGTGGGTGGCGGACGATTTCGGGGTCGATGCGCTGCTCGACCATGCCTACGACGGCGGCGCGGCGGTGAGCGGTGTCGTCCGGCGCGGCGCCGCCCAGCCTGACACGGCCCAGCCTGACACGGCCCAGCCTGGCACCGCCCAGCCCGACGACGTGGCGTCGCCTTGGCACTACCCGTTCCGGTCGTTCTCGCTCGCGAGGTCGTCGGCCGGCCGGTTGTGGATCGGCCGGCAGGACGGCGCGCTGATGCGTCGCGATCCGCGCAGCGGGCGGAGCGAGATCGTGGCTCAACTCGCCCGGGTGCGCACCATGCGGCTCGATCCGGCGGGCCCGCTGTGGATCGGCACCAATGAGGGGCTGGTCAGGATCGACCATCCCGACGCTGCCGCGATCCCGGCGGTCCTCGTGGACACGCCGGTCAGGGGCCGCATCTTCGCGATCGCCTTCGACCGCGCCGGCGAGCTGTGGGTGCTGACCGAGAAGACCTTGTTCCACCGCGATCGCGGGCAGCGATGGCACCCGGTGCTGCAGACCGATCCGGAGGGCGGCTACCAGACCCGCTCGATGCTGTTCGCGCCGGACGGCACGCTCTGGCTCGGCAGCTTCACCACCGGGATCACCCGCCTGCATCTCGATCACGACCTGGTGGTCGGGCGGGACCGGCTGCCGTCCGACCATCTACTCTCCCAGGACGTCGAGATGATCTACGGCGATGCGGACGGACGGATCTGGATCGGCACCGACCGCGGCCTCGACGTGACGGACGGCGAGCATTGGCGTCACCTCGACGACCAGGACGGGCTGGTCGCGGACGATCTCGACGAGCAGGCCGCCTTCGGCGACGATGACGGCACCTCCTGGTTCGGCACGGTCAGCGGCCTGTCGCACGTCATCGACACGCACGCGCTGTTCCGCCCGATCGGCCTGCATCCGGTGATCACCCGGGCCGGCCTGGACGGTTCCGGGTCGGGATCCTCGCCGCGGGGCGATGCCACCCACCTGCGCTGGTCCGGGGATCCGCTGGTAATCGACTTCACCGCGCTCGACTTCCGCTACGAGAAATCGATCCGCTTCCGCTATCGCCTGCGCGGCGTCGACCGGGACTGGGTCGAGACCACCGGTCGCCAGGCACGCTACCCGAACCCGCCCTCCGGCAGGCTGGTGTTCGAGGTGAGCGCGATCGATCCCATGCATCGGCTGGATTCCGTTCCGGCCCGGCTGGTCATCAAGATGCGGCCGCCATGGTGGAACACCTGGCCGGTCTACGTGGCGGGGATGCTTCTGGTGATCGGCACGCTGGCGCTGCTGTGGCGGGCAAGGGTCAGCTACCTGATGGTGCGGCAGCGCCAGCTCGAGGCGCTGGTGCGCGACCGCACCCGGGAGATCGAGCAGGCGCGGCTGATTCTGTTCAAGCAGGCGACCTACGATGCCTTGACCGGCCTGCTGAACCGCACGGCGATCCTGGAGCGGCTGCGCCTGGCGATCGAGCAGGCCGCGTCGGACCAGGCGCCGCTGGTGCTGGCACTGCTGGATCTGGATCATTTCAAGTCCATCAACGACGGCTCCGGCCATCTCGCCGGCGACGCGGTGCTGGGCGAGGTCGGCCGGCGCCTGCTCGCCGGCACGCGCGAAAGCGATCAGGCCGGCCGCTACGGCGGCGAGGAGTTCCTGCTGGTGCTGCCCGGACTGCGGCAGGGCACGTTCGAGCGCATCGAGGCCCTGCGCGAGGCGGTGTTCGCGGAGCCGATCCCTTTTGAGAACAGCACGATCCGGATGACGTGCAGCATGGGCGTCACTTGGATGCAGGACGGCGACGACGTCGTCTCGATGATCAGGCGCGCGGACACCCTGCTCTACCTCGCCAAGCGCGAAGGTCGTGACCGCGTCGTGTTCGACCCGGCGCTGGCGCTGGTCTGAGCGAGCCTCGCCGGCCAGCCCTGTCGCGCACCGTCAGCTGCGCGCCCGGAAGCCTTCCAGCGCCACGTTGTGGCCGGCCCGCACCGCGACGGTGACGCCGCTGCCGGGTAGCACGCGTGTGTCGGGGGGCAGGCCGTCCATCGGGGGCGAGTCCGGCGCCTGCACCGCGAGCACCAGGAAGCCATGCGCGGCACTCTGTTCGATCTCGGCGACGGTGCATCCGGCGAACGGCGCGTCGTTCTCGACGATGACCACCTCGAGCTCGAGCCCGAGCTGGCGCAGGCTCGCCGATGCCTCCCGCTGCGGCGCCCGCACCCGCTCGCTCAGTTCCGGGAACAGGATGATCTCGGCGATCCGCTCGGCGCCGATCTGCGTCGGCATCACCACCCGGTTGGCGCCGGCCTGCAGCAGCTTGCGCTCCGTCGCCGCCGCCTCGCCGCGTGCGATGATGCTCAGGTTCGCATTCAGGCTGCGCGCGCTCAGGGTGATGAAGACGTTGGCGGCATCGTCCGGCAGCACGGTCGCCAGGACCGCCGCCCGCTCGATGCCGGCGCGGCGCAGCGCCTCCTCCTCGGTGGCGTCGCCGAGCAGGCAGAGATGGCCCTGCGCCTGCACCTGCGCCCGACGCAGCTCGTTGCGCTCCAGCACCACGAAGCGCTGGCGCCCGGCGCTCAGCTCGCGTGCCAGCATCAGCCCTATGCGTCCGTAGCCGCAGATGATGACGTGGCCGCGCAGCTCTTCGATCTGGTTCTTCATGCGCCGTATGCCGAGGATCTGGTTGATCTGGTTGAAGGTGATGAACTGCACGAGCGCGCCGGTGACGAAGATCGTGCCCGAGCAGCCCAGCACGATCAGGCTCATAGTGATGACCCGCAGGCCCGGGGTGTCGATCGGCCGCACCTCGCCGTAGCCGACGGTGAACACCGTCAGGATGGTGAAGTACAACGCGTCGCCGAACGACCAGCCCCGGTGCACGTAGGCAGCGATGGCGCAGGCCATCACCGCGAGCACGAAACAAACTCCGCCGATCAGGTTGCGCAACGGCCCGCTGCCGCCCAGCTTCGGCAGGATCGGCTTCACGCCGCGGCAGGCCCCGGAACGCGCGACCCCGGTCCTCCAGACATCAGATTGACAGGGTCGGCGCGACTGCGAAAGATGCCGCCGCACGCGTCGAGGGCAACATGCCGAAACCGGTTCTGGCCTGGCTTCCCGAGGCAGGCGACTTCGCCGCCCGGATCAGGGCGCTGGAAGCGGCCTCCGGCCCCGGTTCCGTGGCGTCCGCGGCATCGTCCTGGGCTGCCATGGTCTCGCTTGCCAGCCAGCGGCTGGACTTCTTGCGCACCGGACGGCTCGACGCGTTGCTGCGCCGGATGTTTCCTCAAGCACCCACGGACCTGCCGACGCGGCCGGTGCGGCTCGCGGTGCTCGGCTCGTCCACGACGCTGCATCTGCCGGCTCCGATCCGTGTCGGCGCCCTGCGCCGCAACATCCACGTGACCATACACGAGGGAGAGTACGGCCAGTACCATCAGGAACTGGCCGATGTCGAATCGGAGCTGCACCGTTTCCGACCCGACATCATCCTGCTCGCACTCGATGCGCGCCACCTGACCGCGGGGCTGGATGCGATGGCCGACGAGGATGCCGCGCGCGTGTCGCTGGAGGCGGTGCGCATGCGGCTGCGGCAATGCTGGGGCCTGGCACGGGCTCTCGGAGCCGCGGTGATCCAGCAGACCGTGCTGCCGGTGCTGCCGCCGCTGCTCGGCAGCAACGAGCAGCGCCTGTTCGCCTCGCCCGCGCGCCTGGTCGCGCGGCTGAACGCGGCGCTGCGCGAGGATGCGGACGCGGCGGGCGTGCACCTGCTGGCGCTCGACACGGTCGCTGCCGTCGACGGCATCCTCGAGTGGCACGATCCGGTGCTTTGGCACCGCTCCAAGCAGGAAGTCACGCCGGTGGCAGGGCCGGTCTACGGCGACCTCGTGGCGCGGCTGCTGGCGGCGCTGCAGGGCCGGTCGAGCAAGTGCCTGGTGCTCGACCTCGACAACACGCTGTGGGGCGGGGTGATCGGCGACGACGGGCTGGAGGGGATCGTCGTCGGACAGGGATCGGCGCTGGGAGAGGCCTTCCTCGGCGTGCAGCACTACGCGAAGTCGCTCGCCCGACGCGGCGTGATCCTGGCGGTGTGCTCGAAGAACGACGAAGCCAACGCGCTCGCGGCGTTCGACAGCCACCCGGAGATGCTGCTGCGCCGTTCCGACATCTCCTGCTTCGTCGCCAACTGGGACGACAAGGCGGCCAACCTGCGACGGATTGCACGCGAGCTGAACATCGGCCTCGACAGCCTGGTGTTCCTCGACGACAACCCGTTCGAGCGCAACCTGGTGCGCGGGGAGCTGCCGGAGGTGGCGGTACCGGAAGTGCCGGACGACGATCCGGCGCTGATGCCCGCGATCCTGGCCGCCGCAGGCTATTTCGACGTCGTTGCGGTCACCGAGGAGGATCGCCTGCGCACCGCGCACTACGCCGCCAACCGCGAGCGCACCACCCTGGAGTCCGCCGCCACCGACATGCCCACCTACCTGCGCTCGTTGCAGATGCGGCTGGTCTGGCGCCGCTTCGACCGCATCGGCCTCGGCCGCATCGTGCAGCTGATCAACAAGACCAACCAGTTCAACCTGACCACGCGACGCCGCACCGAGGAGCAGGTTCTCGCGGTGATGGCCGATCCCCACGCATTCGGGCTGCAGATCCGCCTGCTCGACCGCTTCGGCGACAACGGCATCATCGCCATCGTCATCGGCCGGATCGACGAGCGGCGCGACTGCCACATCGACACCTGGCTGATGTCGTGCCGGGTGCTCGGCCGCGGCGTCGAGGAGGCCACCCTCGCCCTGCTGGTGGAACAGGCGCGGGCGCTGGGGGCGCGCCGGCTGGTCGGCGAATACCTGCCCACCGCGAAGAACGCCATGGTATCGGGCCACTACCGCAAGCTCGGCTTCACCGGCTTCGAGGCGGCCGGCGAGGCGGGGCGCGCGCATACCGTTTGGCTGGCGCTCGACGGCTTCGCGCCTGGCGCGCGCTTCATGACCATCGTCGAGGGAGAGTGACGTGACCGACGCCGAGATCTACGCCGGCCTGACGGAGGTGTTTCACGATGCCTTCGGCGACGACAGCCTGGTGCTGACGCCGCAGACCGCCGCCGATCAGGTGCCGGGCTGGGATTCGGTCAAGATGGTGAGCATCATCCTCGGCGTGGAACAGCGTTTCGACGTCAGGC
>CAXTNV010000006.1:0-27047 GCA_964245755.1 uncultured Acetobacteraceae bacterium
GCTGCGGTCGAGACGATCGGGAGCTTCACACCGGGCGAAGGTCAACCTACGACCTTATGAGGCCATACACGGCTTGCGCGATCTCGAATGGCTTCCGGTCGCTCAGGATCCGGGCCCTTTTCTTGATCTCGGTGTGCCGACAGCCGACTAGTTATTGAAGTCGTTCCCGTGGCCAGCGGCATTGAGAGCCGCCTGATCGGATCTGTCAGCGCTCGCGCCAGCGCGTGACTTGGCAGCACCTGGACGGCGGACGTAGCGTCTCGAGCAGCTGGTGAAGCGCTAGGCTTGCGGGATGATCTGCATATGCTGTGGGTCTGCGGCTGTGACCGAGCGGCCGGAGGTCATGGCGCGTGGATAACGGCGGTTCCGCTGCCGGACCTGCGGGCGCCAGTTCAACGAGCGCAGCGGCGGCATGCTGAACCGGACCTGCCCGCCTAGCGACGTGATCGCCTTCGTGGTCTTATGGAGGCTCCGCCACAGGCTGACTCCGCGCGACCTGATCGAGATCACGACGTTGAGCGGGAGCGAGATCAGTCATGCGGCCATTCGTGAAGCGCGAACCAAGCTGTTGCCCGTCTCGGACAACGAAACCGGCAAGTGTTGGAAGGGCTGGCGGCGTGAACCTTGAGCGAGCTGGTTTGTAGACGAGACCTACGTGAAGGCCCGTGGCCGCTGGGTCTAGCTGTATCAGGCGACCGACCGGGACGGGAACCTGATCGACGCCACGCTCAGCGGGCACCGCCGTATCCCCGGCACGAGATCTGACAGAACCGACCATTCGGATCGACCGCGCGCGTCAAGCAGCACGCCAAGCAGGCACACCGTGTCAGCGAGCCGCGAAGTGCAATCGAGCACGGAACCCTAGAGCAACGCTACCCGGCGAGCTTTCCCGCGCGATCGGCTAGCAGGGTCACGGCCGCTCGGTCGTCAGGAAAATCATCCATCGACCCGCATCCGGGCAGGCTGAGGATCGGACGGAGCACGACGGTCTCCAGGTTTTAGTTCCGTACACGTTATTATTCCGTTTAAGGTTCCACCAGCGTGTGTTATCGGGATCGCAAGCACAAAATCACCGAGGAAACTTTCATGACTTCGTTGTCCCCCACGATCACCCCGCAGGACCCTGGCACGGTCGAGCGGGACCAGGCCAGGGTCCTGGCCATCGTGACCCCCGCAATGAGCGGCGATGCGTTGAGCGTCATGCCGAGCTCCGGCTTTGTCGGCACGATTTCACTTCAGGCCGAAGCGAACGGCACCGAGCACCTGATATACACCGCGCCGGCGAGCATCGCGGCCAGCGGCAGCTACTTGTTGAGCTACACGGTCACCGACCTCACCGCCGAAGATGCCAGCTCCGTCGGCGAGGCAAACGTCTACTTGGACGCGGGGCCGTCCGTGACCACGATCAATCCCGGCCCGGTGGAGGCTGGCCAGGAGCGCCAGATCGGCACGGCCACGGCGGGCCTTCCCGGTGACACGCTGACCGCGCAGCTGGACGGACCCGGAACGATCTCCCTGGGGCAGGCGCAGGATGGCGTGCAGGCGATCAACTACACCGCGCCGGCGAATGTGGCCGAGAGCGAGCAGGTCACGTTGTTTTACCGCATCACCGACGAGAATGGCGGCATCGTCAACCGGGATGTGACCTTCACCCTCGATCGCGGGCCGCAGATCAGCACGGCGCCACACGTCGAGCGTGAGCAAGGACAAAGCGAGACGATCGCGTACGCGACTCCGGGCGTGGCAGGCGACACGCTGACGATCGCGCAGACCTCGGGCCAGTACGGCACGGTGGCGCTCGGCACGCCGCAGGGTGACGGCTTGGTGCCGATCATCTACACCGCGCCCGCGCACGTGATCGCCACCGGCCTCGATACGGTGGGATACACCGTCACCGACGAAAATGGCGGCACCGCGAGCAGCACCGGTACCGTGGTCCTCGACGTGGGGCCGAGCGTCGCCGCCGTGCAGCCGCAGACCATCGAGCAAGGGCAACAGACCCAGATCGGAACCGTCACCCCGGGCGCTCCGGGAGACGTGCTGACACTGACGCAGGCCTTCGGCTCGGAGGGCACGCTTTCGCTCGTCTCGCAGGACGGCACGGACGCGGTGATCTACACCGCGCCGCAATCCGTGATCCAAAGCTTTACCGATAAACTCGCCTACACGGTTGCCGACCAGAACCACGACGTGGTGACGCGCGGAACCGGCACCGTCACGGTAGATGGCGGCCCGCAGGTCAGCCCGGGCACGCCCGGCACAATCGAGCAGAGCCAGACCACCGTGCTGGGCACGGTTTCTCCCGGTGAGACCGGCGATGTGCTGAGCGTGAGCCAGGACGCAGGCGCGCTCGGCACGGTCACGCTCGGCGCTGTCAACGACGACGGTTCGCAGCAGATCATCTACACGGCGCCCGGGACCATTTCCGCCAGCGCCGCCGACGCGGTCACCTACCATATCGTCGATCAGTACAACGACACGACCGCGACGCGAACCGCGAACGTGCAACTCGACGACGGACCGCAGCTTGCGGCCGACACGCCGGACGTGGTGGAGCAGAGCCAGACCACCGTACTGGGGGTCGTGACCCCCGGGATAGCAGGCGACATTCTGAGCGTGAGCCAGGCAGCCGGCGCGCTCGGCACGGTGACGCTCGAGGCGGACACGGACGACGCCGCCCCCGCCGGGGCCGAGAAGCTGATCTACACCGCGCCCGCGACGATCTCCACCAGCGCCACCGACGCGGTCACCTACACCCTGACCGACCAGCACGACGGCGTGAACCAGCAGCCCGGCGCGTCGGTGATCCAGAACGCGGCCGTGCAGCTCGATGCGGGTCCCTCCAGCGCGACCGCGACCCCGGGCGTGGTCGAGCGGACCCCGACGACCGTGCTCGGCACGGTGACGCCCGGCCTGATCGGCGACACGCTGAGCCTGACGCAGACAGGGGGATCGCTTGGAACGGTCGCGCTCGGCCCGGTCGGGCCAGGCGGCACGCAGCAGATCATCTACACAGCCCCGACAAATGTTCCGTCCAGCACTACGGACGCGGTCGGCTACACCATCACGGACCAACACGACGACGTGGTGGCGAGCCAGTCCGCCACCGTCACCCTGGATGCCGGTCCCGCGCTCGCGACCGCGCCGCCGGATGCGGTCGAGCAGGGTCAGACCACGATCCTTGGCATCGTGACGCCGGGCGAGAGCGGCGACGCGCTGACCCTGACACAGGGTCCAGGCGGCGTCGGCACCGTGACCCTCGCGACGGTGCAGGCCGACGGTACGCAGCAGGTGATCTACACCGCGCCCGCTAGCGTCTCCTTCACCGGCCCCGACAACGTCAGCTACAGCATCGTCGACCAGCATGATCAGGTGGTCGCGGCCAACGGCGCCTCGGTTCTGCTGGATCGCGGTCCGAAGCTCGTCGCCACGACTCCCGCGACCGTGGAACAGGACCAGACCACGGTGCTGGGTTCGGTGAAAGCCGGCGTGCACGGGGACACGCTGACCGTGACGCAGGCGCCCGGTGCGCTCGGCACGGTCACGCTTGGGCCGGTCGTGGACGCCGGCATCCAGCAGGTGATCTACACCGCCCCGGCGAACGTCGCCACCAGCGGCACCGACGTGATCGCCTACAGCATCACCGACCAGCATGACGACATCGTGGCAAGCAAGACCGCCTACGTGACGCTCGATGCCGGTCCGCAGCTCGCGGCTGCAACGCCGGACGCGGTCGAGCAGAACCAGACCACGCTGCTGGGCACGGTGGCGCCCGGTCTTGCCGGCGACGTGCTGACCTTGGACCAGACCTCCGACTCGCTCGGCACGGTGACATTCGGGCCGCTTCTGGCGGACGGCTCGCGGCAGATCCTCTACACCGCGCCCGCGAACATCGGCGCCAGCACCACCGATCCGGTCAGCTACACCGTCACCGACGAGTATCACGGCGCGGTGGCGAGCGGGAGCGCCACCGTCACACTGGATAGGGGTGCCACGATCGCGGCCGCGACGCCGGACGTGGTCGAGCAGAATCAGGCCACGGTGGTGGGCACCGTCACCCCCGGCGAGGCAGGCGACAGCCTGACCTTGATGCAGGCGGCGGGATCTCTCGGCGCGCTGTCGCTCGGTGCGGTGCAGACCGACGGCACGCAACAGGTGATCTACACCGCGCCGGCGAGCGTCGCGGCGAGCGGGATAGACCCGGTCAGCTACACGATCGTCGATCAGCATAGCGACGTGGTCGCCAGCGGCTCGGCGTCGGTGTCGCTGGATGCGGGTGCTTCGATCGCGTCCGCGACGCCGGTGGCGGTGGAGCAGGGGCAGGCCACGGTGGTGGGCACGGTGACGCCTGGGCTGACCGGCGATGCCCTTACCCTCGTGCAGTCGCCGGGATCGCTCGGCACGCTGGCCCTCGGTGCGGTGCAGGGCGACGGCACGCAGCAGGTGGTCTACACCGCGCCGACGAGCGTCGCCGCCAGCGGATCCGATCCGGTCGGCTACACGGTCACCGACCAGCACAACGACGTGGTGTCCAGCGGCAGCGCCACCGTCACCCTGGATGCGGGCCCGTCGGTGAGCGCCGTGTCCGCCGCCGCCGAGCAGGGCCAGACCGTCGCGATCGGCGTGTCCACGCCCGGCCTGCCTGGCGATACGCTGACGCTGACGCAGACGTCCGGCTCGCAGGGCGTGGTCAGCCTCGGCGCGGTGCAGGATGACGGCACGCAGCAGATCCTCTACACCGCGCCCGCGAACATCGCGGCCAGCGGCGCCGACAGCGTCAGCTACAGCATCACCGACCAGCACGATGATGCGGTGTCAAACCAGACGGCGTCGGTGACGCTCGATGCGGGTGCCACGATCGTCGCGGCGCAGCCGGGAACCATCGAGGAAGGTCAGACGACGGTTCTGGGCACGGTCACGCCCGGCGTGAGCGGCGACGTGCTGAGCATCACCCAGGCGGCCGGCGCTCTCGGCACGGTGTCGCTCGGCTCGGTGCAGGCCGACGGCACGCAGCAGATCCTCTACAGCGCGCCGCAGACCGTCAGCGCGAACGCGACCGACACGATCAGCTACAGCGTCACCGACCAGCATGACGACATCGTCGCAGGCAACACCGCCTCCGTCGGACTGGATGCGGGTCCGAGCATCGTGCAGGCCATCCCGGCGGTGATCGAGCCGGGCCAGACCACCGTGCTCGGCGTCGTCACACCCGGGGAGAGCGGGGACACGCTGAGCGTCATTGAGAACAGTCAGACGCGCGGGACGGTGTCGCTCGGCGCGGTGCAGGCCGACGGCAGCCGGCAGATCATCTACACCGCGCCGGGCAGCGTGCCGGACGGCGGCCTCGATCAGGTCATCTACAACATAACCGATCAGCATGGCGGCGCCGAACCCGGCGCTATCGCCCATGTGAAGCTGGATGCCGGGCCTTCCATCGCCATCCAGGCCCCGAGCGCGGTGGAGGCGAGCCGCACCACGATCCTGGCCTTGGTCTCGCCCGGAGAACCCGGCGATGCACTGAGCCTGCGCCCGACCGACAGCATCCAGGGCAGCATCGCGCTCGGAGCCGTGCAGGCCGACGGCACGCAGCAGGTGATCTACACCGCGCCGTCGAGCATCGCCGCGACGGGCACCGACACGATCACGTATCAGGTGTTCGACCAGCACGGTGCCGTGGTCGAGGCAGCCAGCGCGGACGTGGCGCTGGCGGTCACGCCCTTCACCGGCCTCGCGGTTTCCGCGGCCGACGCGGCCGCACCGCTCACGCTCAGCCTGACCCTGGATCCGTCGGCAGATGGCAGCTTCAGCAACCTGGGCAGCGGTTCCGTCAGTGCCGACGGCGGCACCTACTCGGTCATGGGAACCGCGGCGGCGGTGAACGCCGCCCTGCAGGGGCTCGGCTTCTCCTCGACGCAGGCCGGCCTCACGTCGCCGGACTTCCAGGTGACGCTGAACAGCCAAGGTGCGGCGGCCACTCTCTACGGGACCGGCAGCGGCGCGGGGATCACAGGCAGCAGCAGCGGAGCGACACTGGTCGGGCAGGAGCAAGGCGCGGTCGTCACCGCCGCCAGCGTCGGCGGCGACACGCTGATTGCCGGCACGTCCGGCGAGACGCTGGACGGCAGCAACGCCAGCAGTGGCGACGTGTTCTTCGGGGCTGCGTCCGGAGGCACCGCGTTCAAGGGCGGCCTCGGGCACGACACCGTGGTCGGCGGCGGCGGCAGCAACACCGTCACCAGCGGCACCGGCGGCAGCGTCATCTTCCTGGGCGGTGGGCAAAACCTGGTGCAGAGCCAGGGTGCCGACACGATCGTGGGCAGTTCCGGTAACGACACGATCCAGGCTGGCGGCGCAGCGGTCACGCTGTTCGCCGGCAACGGGACCACCAGCTTCATCGGCGGCTCGGCGGCCAGCACGGTGATCGGCGGTTCAGGAGGGCTTACGGTGTCCGGCGGCGCCGGCGGCGGCGCCTTCTTCGGCAGCGCTGCGGGCAACAACCTGCTGCAGTCCGGCAGCGGGACCGCCTTCCTGGCCGGCGCCGGCAATGGCGACCAGCTGATCGCCACCGGCAACGCTTCCGACATCCTGGTCGCGGCGTCGGGCAACGAGACGCTCAATGCCGCGGGCTCTGCAGGCAACAACATCCTGTATGGCGGCGGCGGCGCGGACGTGGTCAGCCTGGGCAGCGGCGCCAACACCTTTCTGGCCGGCAGCGGCTCTGCCGCCATCACCACCGGATCGGGCAGCGCGATGTTCGACTTCGTGGCCGGCATCGGCGGATCGGTGACGATCACCGGCTTCGATGCGAGCCGCGACCAGCTGGGCCTGTTCGGCTTTGGCAACGGCGAGGCTGCCAGCGCGCTGGCGGGTGCGAGCGTCGCGGGTGGCAACACCACGCTCAGCCTGTCGGACGGCACGCGTATCATCCTGGTGGGCGTGACCGGGCTGAACTCGCACGCCATCGTATAAGCGACGAGCCCCCGCCAGCAGGCGGGGGCCCGACACCGTCGGGGGTGCTGTCGCATCGGCGCATCGGTCACTCCTGAACCCGCTATCGCAATCCGGCAGCGCTGCGGTGGCTGGCCGACCGGCTGCGCTTCGAGGCGCCGCTCAAGACGTCATGGGTCGGCGATACCTCGTGCTTGCGGGACTGGCCCTGCTTGCCGGCTGCCGGCGCGATGACGCGCACAAGGCGGTCTCGAACGTGCCGGCACGCGGCGGAACCTTGTCTTCGCGACAGATCGCGAGCCGCTCTGCCTGGATCCGCACGTGCTGGCCGACATGCCGCAGGTCTACGTAGCCGAGCAATATTTCGATCGGCTCGTCTCGATGGATCCCGATGGGGCAATCCATCCGTGGCTCGCGTCATCCTGGGATGTCTCCCCGAGTGGCACGACCTACACGTTCCCCCTGCGTCGCGATGTGACCTTTACCGAACGCACCGGGTTCGACGCCGCTGCGGTCAAGGCCAACCTCGACCACACGGCCGGCCCGGCCACCCATTCCACTACTGCCGGCGGCTACATCCGCCAGTATGTCCGCACCGATCTCGTCGATCCCTTGACCGCCTCGGTGCATCTCTCGGCGGCCTATTCCGCCTTTCTCGACGTGCTCTCACAAGGCTTCCTGGGAATGGAGTCGCCCACCGCGTTGCGCCGCCCGCGCGACGCGAATTGCCAGAATCCAGTGGGATCCGGCCCGTTCCGCATCGTCCGCTGGGACCACCAGAACGAGGTCGTCTTCTCGCGCAACCCGCACTACGCCTGGGCGCCGCCGAGCGCGCGACATCAGGGACCGCCTTTGCTCGATGGCATCGAGTGGCGCTTCATCTCCGAACCCTCGGTGCGCTTCGCAGCACTTCAGGCAGGCGAGGTCGATGCAATCGACAGCGTGCCGCCGGAAGCGGAGACCCCGGCACGTGCCAACCCGGATCTGACCTTGCTGATCGCAGACCGTCCCGGCAATCCGACCAACGGTACGCTGAACACGCGCCGGCCGCCCTTCGACGACATCCGCGTGCGCGCGGCCTTCATCCACTCCGCCGATATCGACGGCGCGCTTGGCAGCGTGTTCTTCCACCACTACCGTCACGCCGAGGGACCGCTCAGCCCCACGACGCGGTCCTACAGCCCGGATTTCGAGCACACCAAGGAGTATGACCCGAAGCAGGCGAACGCGCTGCTCGACGCCGCCGGATGGACGCAGCGCGACGCCGACAGCTACCGCATCCGCTACGGCATCCGGCTCGTCGTACACACCCCGGAGCCGTCTACCCTCTCGCCGGCGGACCGCACGCTTTGGGAACAGGTGCAGGCGACGGCGCAGCAGACCGGTTTCGATGTCAGGCTAGAACCCATGGCCGAAACCGCGGCTGTCGCGCGCGTCAATAACTGGGATATGATCTCCGCCTCGGCTACTGAACACCGACACGCCGGATGTGCTGCGCATCGTGTTCGACTCGTCGTTCGCCAATCACGGACGCCCGTGCATCCACCAGAACACCTCCGGTTTCGCCGATCCCGCCTTTGATGCGAGCGTGCAGCGCGCACTGGCGACGCAGAACCCGCGAGCCCGAAGCGCGCTCTATCACGACGCGCAAGCGCGGGTCGCCGCGGCGCAGCTGCAGATTATCACCTATCCGCAGACCACGCGGCTCGGCCTGGCCCGCCTCGGAGTCGCCTATCTTTTCATCTCGCACGAGGTCGGCGTCATCCGGCAGATGAGCGACGACGTGCTGGTGATGCAGCAGGGGAAGGTCGTCGAATCTGGAACGGCTGATCAAGTGTTCGGCGTTCCACGGACGGATTTCACGCGCCAGCTCCTGCAGGCCGCATCGAACCGCTGACGCTCCGTCTTCAGGGGGCAGAAGCAAGTTCTGCAACGAGCAGTAGATAGGACCTTGCACCGAAACCTCAGGCTAGAAGCGGATAGCCGGCCGCGATCGCCCGATCTTCCATGTCTCGGATTACCCGATATGTCTCGTCCGGTAGGAGCACGAACCGATCGAGCAGCAGCGCCTGTCGCAGGCCGGCAAGTTCGACATCTGCGGCAACCGCCGCCAACGCCTGCCGAAGCAGATCACGCAGCCGGTCATCTCCGGCAGTGATCAGCGGTAGGCCTGGTGCCGGCATCGTCCAGTCGAGGATTTTGACGCAGGCTGTTAGCGCCGGCCGATGTCGCTGAAGCAAGGCGAGCGTGACGCAGTCGATCGCAGCCAAGTCGGCCTTCCCGGTGCCTACAGCCTCCACGCTGGCCGCATGGCTGCCGGTGAGGACGACCCGACGGAAGAATGTTCGCCGTCGTGCCAGCGGTGCGACCGCAGCCCGCAGCATGTTCATTCCGGAGTTGCTGTCCCAACTATTTACGGCGCACACGCCGCCGCAGACTGCACCGAGATCCGTGGCCCGACTGTCCCGGTGCACGATTAGGGCGCTGCGATACCAGGGACCGTCGCAGCCGGTCGCCGCATAAGCCGGGGTCGCCACCACCCGCACGTGCGTCGGAAGGGAAAGCAGCGGATAGCCACAGCTTTGCGACAGCAAAAGGAGCGGATCACTCCAGTGGGCCGCAAGGTCGTTGGGTCGCCATAAACCTCTGTCTGTCTCGAAGCCACGCGTCTTCAGGTAGTTCGCTACAGCATGCCATAGCGCGTCGGTCTGCTCTCGCAGTTCGGGCAGGTCGTACATCGGCAGGCTAACAGGACCACGGTATTCCAAAGCATTCTCCCTATACCACCTTCTGATATCGTCCTATAGAGGATGGACGATAATGCCTGTCAAATAGGGGTCCGATGCCAACCACCGGTCGCCTCAACCACACCTACCTGCCTGCTGCCCTCGAATGGCCATCGCTGATCCTCGCAGCGGTGATTCACGCAGGATGGCTGACTGCCACCTTCTACGCTGCGCGCATGCCGTGGTGGGATCTGCTGCCGGTCGGTTCCTGGTTGGTCGCCTGGCACATGTCGCTGCAGCACGAGGTAATCCATGGCCACCCGACGCGGCTGCCCTGGTTCAACGACCTGATCGGCATACTGCCGATCAACCTGTGGCTGCCCTACCAGCGCTACAAGACGTTGCATCTCGGTCATCATCTCGGCGCCAACCTGACAGATCCGATCGATGACCCCGAGAGCTACTACGTTACCTCGGATCACTATGCCCGGAGCAGCGCCGTCGGACGTGCGTTCATGCATGCCAACAATACGCTGCTGGGACGGATCACGCTCGGACCGGCCCGCGGCATACTGATCTTCCTCCACAGGGAGGCGGTCACCATCCTGAGCGGTGATGCGGCGACGCAGCGGATCTGGTTGCGGCACCTCATCGGTGTGGCCGTCGTCATAGCCTGGCTCAGCCAGATCTGCCACCTGTCGCTCGTGCGTTACGTCGTCCTGTTCGTCTATCCGGGATTTTCCCTCGCGCTGGTGCGATCCTTCGCCGAACATCGGGCCGCCGACGACCTTGAACATAGGACCGCAATTGTAGAGGGCGCGCGCGTTCTGGGACTTCTGTTTCTCAACAACAATCTCCACGTCGTGCACCATCTCAATCCTGGATTGCCCTGGTATAGAATACCGGCGGTGTATCGGGCTGATCGTGCTGTCCTGCTGCGACGCAATGGCGGACTGGTGTATCGCGGGTATCAGGATGTCGCATTCCGCTACCTGCTCCGTCAGCATGACGCACTTATCCGCAACCGGATGTGTCAGCATTCGCGCCGGCAACAACCTGGCGGCGGATGGATGACTGAAACAACGTCATGAGCTGTAGATGAACGGATCGCCGTGGCGGAATGAAACTGCTTCAGTTGGCCGGCTCTGCCTACCTGACGGGTCGTGAAGTGTCCCCGATGGGAGTGCGGTCGATGGCAATGTCGATCTTCCATGCCTTCGGGCTGGCTTTGGCAGGCGCTTGCCGCCCTGCGATCTTAGGCCACCTGATCGCGAGCGAATCGCGCAAGGCGACCTTGATGGGCATCTTCTCGGTGGGTTGCCGATGGCAGCTCGCGGCTTCATGCAGGCGTTTCTTGACATCGATTGTCAGCGTCTCAGCTTGGAGGATGTGGCGCCACCACTCTGTCAAACTTCTACCCGATGGCATCGGCATGAGAAAAGCATGAGGTCCTTGGTCGCGATCCGCTGCTCTTCGGTCCCACCTGCTATTTTGCCGTATGACCGTGCCGCTGCCTGAACAGCCGCAGCGGCGAGCCTTATCCGGTCAGGGATCATCATGGCTACCCTGGTGCGCCTGACTAACTGACTGATTTGGTCGACGCAGCGGGGAGGCACAAGGAAGCCGACTCTGGTGACGAGCATTCCGCTATGACAATCTGAGCCGCGCGCTAACGGCGAAGCTGCTCAATCTGGAGCTGTCGATCCGCGTCGCACATACCGTGATCATCGATGTGTCCATGCTGTGGAAGGATACCGCCTTCGGCTGCCTGATTGCCGGACGTCTGGGGTGACCAGACCCCAGATCCGAAAGCGAACGGGGCAGGATTTACAGGCGGCGGGAAAGGCAGCGTTTCATGCGCCTGGGACGGCTCTGGTCGGACAAGTTCGACGAGCGGCGCCTACGCTGCATCTGAAGTCTAACCGATGCGCCTCCCCGCGCTATCGGTTGCAAGACGTGCACCCGGCTTGGTTGATTTGGGTCAGCGCGTAACCCGCCGTGATCTAAGTTCCGGCTTACAAGTTAACAAAGAAGTATCGGATCGAACTTGGTTCGTGGGCGAAGATGACGCGCAGCCTCAAAGCATTGCCGACAAGTCCATGCCGGTCACAGAAGAAGTACATCATCGCCAGCTCTCCCTCCTGTCGATCGTCGTAGAAGAGCTTGGCCTGTTTGATCTACTGGCCGAAGTCCGGTGCGGCGGTTTCGATGCGGCGTTTAAGCAGTTCACCCACGAGCGCAGACACTTTGGTGCAGTCCATCCGCCACTCCGTGCATCACTATGCATCAGCTTTGTCTATGAGGGCGAGCCTTCGGCTACGACCAGCCAAACAAGCACCAGTTTTCAGAGGCTTATGGAGCCCAGCATCCGTCGGCCTGTCGCCGCCCGTGAGCACCTCCACCCTCGTGAGAGGCACCCGCCCAGAAGCCAGTCATCCACGGGTCATCGCCTCCCGACGAAGATCATCAGCTACGTGGTCTGGCTCTACCAGATGTGAAGCCGTGGCTTGCTTACCCGCGCCTTCGAGATGGCGTCGCCACGAGAGCCGTTGCCTTCGAACCACAGAGCTAAGTAGACTGACAGCGCTACGATTCCAAAAAATTCAAGATCAAGCAAGACTAGGGAGGATACAGATGATCGATGGGCCTGGCCGCCTTGTGCTGATGGCGTTGACGTTTGTGTTGACTGGTGCGGCGGCTGCCATGGGAGCCACGCTTGACGTTCCGGAGAAAGTCCTGCCCTCGCCTACGGCAGACATCAGCCGGCAGATGCAGGCAATCATCGCCCGGCCTTATAATCCGAACTGGAACTTGCAGTACACGACCGGAGCCGAATGGCGAGCATTCGCGGACAGGCAGGCGGCCGACACCGTCAAGACAATACCGGGGATGCTCGACCGGCTGCACGTAAAGATCGAGTCGTCGACGATTGGCGGTGTGAGGGTCTACGTGATCACTCCCAGATCCATTCCCCTCAAGAACCAGGACAAGTTGCTGATTCATGTGCACGGCGGCTGTTACGTGCTGTTTCCGGGTGAGTCGGGAGCGACCGAAGGAATCATGATGGCCGGTTTTGGTCACTACAAGGTCGTATCGGTCGACTACAGAATGCCGCCGGAAGCCTATTTTCCGGCGGCGGTAGACGATCCGATCGCCGTCTACAAGGAAGCGCTGAAGACACACGATCCAAGGAACATCGCGTTTTTCGGGACATCTGCCGGCGGTGCGATCACGCTGGAGATGGTGATACGAGCGAAGCAGCTAGGTTTGCCGGTGCCGGGCGCGATCGCCCCCGGCACACCGATGTCGGACGTAACGAAGACGGGCGATACCTTCTTCACCAACACGATGGTCGACAACGTGCTTGTATCGCGCGATGGTTTCTGTCACGCGGCGACGAAGACCTACGCGCAAGGGCATGATCTTGCAGACCCGCTGCTGTCACCGGTCAACGGAGACATGCACGGCTTTCCGCCGGCGATCTTGACCACTGGAACTCGTGACCTGCTGCTGAGCAACACCGTTCGGGTGCATCGCAAGTTGCTCCGGTCTGGAGTGCCTGCAGAACTTGAGGTCTTCGAAGGTGAAAGTCACGCGCAGTATCAATTCGACGACAGGGTGCCGGAAAGCCGGGAAGCGTTTACCGAGATCGCAACCTTCTTCGGCCAATATCTCGGTCACTGATCATCACGCGCGAAGGGGCCTTGTCAGAACCACGCTACGCACGGAGGGTTCCGATGCGCCTGTTGCTCCAACTTGGCGAACACTCGCGAGCCTGATGATACTCCTAATATCCGTGCCGGAAGCCAATCCGGTTGTGCTCGGAAGGCTGACCTAGCGTCTTCGACAGCAGATGAATGGGTCGAACCGACGGGATGAACGTCGGGGTGTTCCGCCGGCTCCGCTACGGGCTGACCATGCGCGAGCTGGGCGAGATCCTCGGGTGGATTTGGCCTTCTCTAGCCGACTAGCTCTTGTCCACTCGATTAGTATGGCTGCTGCTCGAACCGCACGTCCTGGAGGCGAGTGCCACTCGCCTCTGCTTACCTAGATGCGGATCTTGCATGCGCTGCGTCGTTACGATCTGAAAGGCTCGACCCAAGCTGTTCTTGCGAGGAACGGCTGGCATCTGAATGAGCGCGATTAGGGAGCAGTCATGTCGGCTTTCAGACATCGGCCGATATCCTGAGCCCCCCTGGACGAGCTAGTCCAGACAGCATCCAGTTCTGGTTGCTGCCTGAACACGCTGAATGCCGGTAGCGCGATCGGTCGAGGCTCAACGCACCGGTCTGGCAAATGCCGCGGCGATCGCTTCCGCTGCATCGTCCGGTGTCAGGAAACCCTGCCTTGCTATCGACAAGGTGTCGCCGATGAAGTGCGCTAGGTAGTCCACCCGCGCTGGGTATAATGCCTTCAGCTTGGCGTTATCGAATGCGATCACCTGTCCCGACAAGGCGCAGTTCAGGCTGTTGGCGCCGGTGCTTTCGGTGTAGGTGGCGACCGGGACGTCGAGTTCCGGGGCGCGAACGCCGCCACGGCCATTGCCGTTCTGGTCCAACAGCGTGACCAAGGCGGGAGCCGTACCGGTCGATTGAATCAGCGGTGCGTGCGGCGGCTCCTGGCCATCGCGAACCCAGCTTTCGAGATGCGAGAGACTGGCGTCGAGCAGATAGCGACCCGGAAAAGTGCTGAGTTTGGCACCGGCTTGGCAAGCGGCGTAGTCCTCGACGAGCGTCGTGCCTCCGGCGGCGTGGGTATCGGCAGCATTGGCGGCGGATGTCGTCTGCTCGACGACGACGTGAGCTGAGCCCGCGGCCTCAAACAGGCGGAAGCGGTCGTCGGCGGCATCGCTGTCGTGGCGAAAGGCCACGCGGCCGTTGCGATAGTCGGTCTGCGACTGGGTAGCGATTATGGCGGCATCGCGCGAGCGCAGCACGTTGCGCGGGTCGCCGGCGAGCGGAGCTGGGCTGCACTGGTCAAGCGGCGCCTGGATGCCGAATCCCGAACCGACCAGGTAGCCGTCGAACGGTCTCGCTCCGGCGATGCCCGGGGTGATGGCATTGATGTAGGTGACCAGATCGATCGCGCTCTGCGAGTATCCGGCAGCATAGACGGCCCGGACCTGGTACTGCTGCAACGGATTGCGCGCGTCGTGGCTTCGAACCAGAGCGCTCGTCTGGCTGAGCACGTCCCAGAGCAGCCCGTCCTCGGTGGCGTGCGAGGCGCCTCCCACCACCGTCTGCAGCACGGGGCAGCTGGTTGCCGTCTCGTCCTTGTTCGGGTTGGCCCAGGAAAGCGGCGCATAGCGAACCGCATTGAAAGTCTTCAGCCCAGCGATGGTCACCGGCTTGCTGGTGATCCCGATCCAGATGTCACCTCGGCTCAGGAAATAGTCATGATCGTAGGACCACAGGACCGGTAGATCGTAGTTGTTGGTCGCATTCAGCAACTCGATGATCACGTTGCCGCTGAAACGTCTCGGATCGGTTGGCCGCCGGACCAGGATGCGGTTCGTATAAGGTCCGTGTCGTAATTGCTTGACCGTCGTGTCGCCCGGATCGGCCGGGTCCTCGTACTGGTATACATTGGCGGAGCCGCTCAGGAAATATTCGTCCTCACGATAGCCACGGGATGCGAGATCGATCGGTACTGCCTGATAGGCGGAGGCATCGAAGGCATGATTTTCCGGGCTGTTGCCGGCGATGGGCCCTGTCACGGACGGTATTTCTTGTGCTCCGCTTGCTCGTGCGGTGGTTGATACCGCGACAGCGAGTGTCGAGACCACGGCGAGCCGTAGCAAGCTGATCCGATTTTTCATGGTGTTTCCCCTGCCCCCCTTGTCGAGAGGTTGAGATGGATCGTAGGCCTCTAATCGCAGACGCATCAATCCCGGCGGGCGAAGAGTCCATTCGAGTTTTCATTGCGCAGCGATGTGCCTAACATCCTCGTGGCCTCGCTTCGAACGCGTGAAGCAACTTTGCAGCCTCAGGCAGCTCGGCGGCAGCGGCGTCATCGCGTTGTCCGCTTCGGGTCGGCAGTCAGGGCTCTCCTGCTGCAGGGTCAGGTCGCCGTCGCTGGCAAGCTCCGGACCGACGTTCAGGTTGCTCGTCACGGCCGTTCCGCGGTGGCTCCGGGGCCGGAGACAATGTTCAGCCCACCCGGGTCATGGCCAGCGTCGGCGGGGCGACCGTGCCTCTGGTGCAAGAGGCGCTGCTCGACGCCACTGCGCCCCCAGTTGCCCTTCTCGCCCTAGCGGTCTACTCCGCCATGGACGGTACCCATGCGACGTTGACCTCAGGATCGCCCGTCGGCCGTAGCCGCCCGGTGTGGCGGCCTCGGTTCAGGCAGCCCTGACGCCAGCGCTGGGCAGATCATTCCTGCTCCGCCGGCCAGCCTGCCATGGCACTCTCGGCGATTGCCAGGATATGGGTTCTGGACGCCCCGTCTCGGGCAAGCGTCGACATGCCCTGGATCACTGCCATGACCAGGCCGGCGAGCGCCGCGGCGTCAGCGCCCGGCGGAAGTTCGCCGGCGGAGACGGCGCGCGCGATGCGCTGCCGCAGATGCTGCTCGACCCCGCGTCGGATCGTGGCAAGCGCTGCCTGTATCTCGGCCGCATCCGCCGAACAACTGATGGCCGAGGTGGCGAGCAGGCATCCCGAGGGCGTGTCATCACCGGTGAAGCCGGCCGCTGCACTCGTCAGCAACTCGTGCGCTGCCGCACGCGCGGTGATCGCCTGGTCGATGATCTGCTCGGCGGGGGGTCCGCCCGACAGGTAGAGCCCGATCGCTTCCAGGAACAAGCGTTTCTTGTCTCCGAACGCCGTGTAGATGCTCGGCGGCGTAACCCCGAGGGCTGTGGTCAACGCGTTCAGCGACGTGCCTTCGTAGCCGTGCCGCCAGAACAGCAGCATGGCTTGGCGCAACGCCACGTCGCGATCGAAGGATAGACGCCGACCACGCTTTCGATGCTTCGGCACAAGCGCGCTTTCCATAGTGCTCACTATTATGGAGCTTGACGCTGCCGATCAAGTGCCGTAGAGAAACGTAGTGATTGATATGTTTAGGAGCAGTGATGCCGAAACTTGCCGGGAAAGTCGCCATCGTCACCGGGTCCTCGAAAGGCATCGGAGCCGGGATCGCGGAGCGGCTAGCCGCCGACGGCGCTTTTGTCATCATCAACTATGTGCGTTCCGCTGATGCCGCCGCCAAGATCGTGCAACGCATCGAAGCGGCAGGCGGCACAGCCTTCGCGATCAAGGCCGATATCTCGCAACCGGCCGACATCCAGCCGTTGATCGACGCCACGCTGCGGCATTTCGGCAGGCTCGATATCCTGGTCAACAACGCGGGCGTCTACAAGGTCGATACGCTCGACACCATAACCCCGGAGAGCTTCGACGAGCACTACGCCTTGAACGTACGCGGTCTACTGCTCACCACGCAGGCGGCGGCACGCGTGCTTCCCGAGGGAGGGGTGATCGTCAACATCAGTTCGGGTCTGGCGAAGAGCCCATACCCGATGGTGCATGTCTACAGCTCCACGAAAGGTGCCGTAGACACACTCACGCGGTCCCTGGCGATGGAGCTCGGGCTGCGCAAGATCCGTGTCGTCGGCGTCGCGCCTGGCTTCACCGCGACGGAGGGCAACGCCGAGTCCGCGAAGGAGATGACTGACTTCCTTGTCTCCAAGACCCTGCTCGGACGCGTGGGACTGCCGAAGGACATCGCGGCGTTCGTCTCCTATGCAGTCTCCGCCGACGCGGACTGGATCACCGGCAGCACGATGGACGTCGCGGGTGGCATGATCTTCTGACACGCTGCAGATCAGCCGCGTTCGGGACCGCAAGCCTGCTCGATCTCATCAGACGGCTCGGTCATCCGAGCCGCTGACGTTCAAGCCGCCTCATCGCACCCTCAAGCACGCCGTGAAGGATGCCGATGTCGGTATCGCCTCCCTGCTGCCGGTGTCCGCTGAGCCTCGAACGGCGAGGCGGAACGGGTGGCGGCGGTTCGGCACTGGAAGCGCGCCATCGAGATCTGCTCCGAGCTTGAGGGCGAGTTGATGAACTCGGAACTTGGCCGCGGACCGCATCCCGATACGGGGTCGTGCTACTGCTGCCACAGGAGCGAGATGATCGAGGCCTGCGAGGGTGCTTGGTGGTGATCCATGGAGGAGCTGGTCCCGATCTTCGAGCGCGAGAAAATCAGCCTTCACTTGGAACCGCATCCGGAGGACTGGTGCGAGACGTTGCAGCCGGCGCTCGATATTATCCGGACGATGAACTCCCCTTTTGTCAAGTTCCTGTTTCGCGCGCCGCACACCTTCTTCGGCGACGACACGCGGACGATGCTGCTGCAGGCTGCGGACATGCCGGCACATGTCCAAGTCGGCGACACGTTCAACCATCGTGCAAGCTCCGGTCTGCGGTATATCCTTAGTCCCTGCGGAACGCAGACGCGCGTGAGCCGGCACCTAAACATCGGCCAGAGCGATGTGCTCTGGGAGGGCTTCTTCGGCACGCTGGCTGAGATCGGCTTCGATGGCATCATGACAGTCTGCGTGCTCGCCTAGGAAGACAAGGCGGACCAGTCCGGCAGGTTCTGCGGACCGAGATGCAGCGCCACATCGACAAGCACCGGCTTTGATCTCACCCGATGGTTCAGCCTGCGCTGCTCGCGTAGGCTGCGCTTGGGCATGGCGGGACGCGGCCTGCACCTCTTAGGCGAGCCGCCACTCTTCTTCGAGCGGTGAAGAACCAGGTGTTTCGCGGGCACCACAGGTCAGTTGCCGTCACAAAAGCGCGAGACGATCGCCTTGCTCAGACTGAGGCGTCCGGGAGACGTTAGTTGTCGGACATTGAGGAGTTGAGCAATGGAACGTGTGGTTGTTACCGGAGGCAGCGGCAAGCTTGGCCGGGCCGTCGTACGTGACTTGCTCGAGCATGGCTACGACGTCATCAATCTGGACGTCGTCCCTTCCCGAGACGGACTAGGTCGGTTCATCCAGACGGACGTAGAGGACATGGGACAGGTCATCGAGACCATGTCGCAAGTCGACGATGTCTATAAGGGCATCGATGCAGTCGTGCATCTCGCCGCGATCCCTGCACCCGGAAAGCTGCCGAATGGAAGGTTGTTCCGGACGAACATTATCAGCACCTTCAACGTCTTTGAAACGGCCCGTCGGCTGGGTATCCGCAACGTGGTTTGGGCATCGAGTGAGACCGTCCTGGGGCTGCCGTTCGACAAGCCACCGCCCTATATCCCGGTTGACGAGGAATACCGGGGCCGTCCGGAAACCGTCTATTCGTTGTCGAAGCATCTCGGTGAGGAGATGGCGCGCGAGTATTGTCGGTGGGACCCCGCGATGAAGATCATCAGCCTGCGCTTCTCCAACGTCATGGAGCCGGAGGACTACCAGTGCTTCCCGAGTTTCGAGGAGAACAAAGGTGGCCGTAAGTGGAACCTCTGGGCATACATCGACGCGCGAGACGGAGCGCAGGCGGTTCGAAAGTCACTCGAATTCGGAACTTCAGGCGCTGAGACCTTCATCATTGCAAATGCGGATGGGGTGATGACAACGCCGAACGATGAGCTGATAGCCGCCTACTATCCGGGCGTTTCTCACAAGGTAGGACGCCATCCGAATGAGACTTTGCTGTCCATTGAAAAGGCTCGGGCGATGCTGGGATACGAGCCGCAGTTCAGCTGGCGTCAACCTTGACCAGCGCCTGTTGGCCGAACGGTCGCTCCCTGCCGGAGCGCGCTCACGAGGTCGACGGCCGAGCCTGCCATAGAGACAGGTTCGGTCCAGGTTCAAGCTATTATGCTTGCAAGTTCATGTCACAGCCGCACCCGACCTGAGGTTCTGGCTGCTATTGGCGTCATCGGTTCGCTCCGGCTATGTTTCCGGAGGCGCCGCGCTATGGTTGACATGACATCTCGCACGATCAACTCGCAGATTTCAAAGCAGCGGCGCGTACGTGGTTCGTCAGCGGTATCGAGCTGCGGCTTGCCTCCGGTGCTGCGTTGCTCCACCTCGGCGAGTGCGAGCCCGATCCGTTCCATGGTTGGTGCGCCTGCCCAGCGACAGCGTGCAGTCGTCGAGCCCGGCATAAAGCGCGGCCGCGCGCCTGTGTGGTGTCCACGTCGGGCAGGTGGTCCTTCAACCGCGGACGGGTCAGCTGAAGTGATCTGGCTTCGCCCAGCTTGGCCGGGTTGAGGTCGGCCACCTCGCCGCCGGAGTTTCCGAAGCTCACCACCAGCCCCTTCCTGCGCATAACCTTGAAATCGTCGCGCAAGGTCGGCTTGCCGACGGAGTCGAGCACCACGTTTACTCCGGCACCACTGGTCAGCTTGAGCAGCGGTGAAACGAAGCCGCCCTCGTCTGACAGGAATACCTCCTTGCAGCCTCGTTCGTGCGCAAGCCGCTTCTGATCTTCGGTGCGGACCGTGCCGTAGGCCGTAGCTCCCAGACGCGCCGCGATGCCGACGAGGAGCTGCCCCACCCCTCCCATCGCCGCGCGCACGAGGCAGAACCGACCGGGCCCGGGGTAGCCGACGTGGGTGGCCAGGTAGTGGGCGGTAAATCCCTGCAAGGTGGTGGCGGCAGCGAGGGCAAGCGGCACGGCGGGTGGCACGTGTACGAGCTGCCAGGCCGAGTCGACGGCGAGCATGACGAAGCCGAGGTAAGGCGAGCCGGATAATGGACACGAAGCGGCTCGCGGAGTCGATGCTCGAGGTTGGACGGTCAGGGATCCGCCGGCAAAGAACTGCCGAGGCCTGGTTTGCCGGGCATTGCCGTGATCAGCCTGGCAGGTCTGCCGCCGACCTCGGTTCGGCAATCAAATGGCCGGTGACCTCGCTCCGGAGCCGCGCCGAACTCTCGTAGGCCAACCGCCGGGCACGCATCACCGACCCCAGCGGGCGATGCGCGGCAAGTCCCCGCCACGGGCTGAACGTCAGCCCTTCATCGATCGCCGCCACCCTTGAGTCGCTCCAGCTGTCCTGCGCCCTGACCGTAATCGTCGCAACCGCGACGTATGGGCTCTTGTCCTGCGGCCACTGCACCGAGGCGTCCTCGATCGGCATGGTCTCCGGATCTGTCCACAGCTGCACGCGGAGCTCCCAGGTGCCCCCCTGGCTCGCGAAGAACGCTCGAACCGCCTCACGGAGACCGTCCCGCGTGCCTGCAAGCTCGACCGGCGCCTCGCTCAATGCACGCAGGTTTTCCGAGATCGGGGCGACGCAGATCTTCGCGGCATAATCGCCATAGAGTACCGGCACCTGCGAGTAGAACGTGTCGCCGAGAATATGGGTCCTGGCTTGGCCAGCGTAGGTCGTCAGCGTGGCACTCTGGATCCCGACCTTCTCGAGAATTGCCTCGGTGGTTTGCGTCACCGCCGAGATCGCCCGCTTCACCGTTTCGCTCCGGTCGGTCATCGACCCCAGATGCCGGACGTTGCCGATGAACTGGGCGGCGTCACGGACGTTGAACGCTGGCGAATTGCCGAGCACGAAGTTCTGCGTCACGTCGTCTTCACTGCCAGGCAGTCGCTCTCCCTCGACGCCGATGATCTTCAGTCCAAGTCCGCGCGGCGTGGAAATCTTGTCGTCCAGCATGTCGCCTGGCGTGGTCGAGAGCCGGAGCACGATGGGGTATATCGCCGATCGCACGAACAGGCCCTGGGCGTACTCGCGGGCGAGACCGTCATGCACCTGCATCATCCCCGTCAGCAGGCCGTGACTTTTCGCATGCACCGACCGTCTGACGTGTCCGGTGTCGCTCAACACGGTCCGGCTCAGGCTCAGCATCTGTTCCGTCACCTTGGCGTTGATCGCCAGTTCGTCGTCCAGCGGAGTTTCGAACGACGGATCGAACAGGATTGGTGCGTTGGGTAGTTGTGCCATCGGACCCCCATGCGGACGGACGACCATCCATCGCATCGACAGGCTACGCCCCTGATATCGACAAGTTCGACGATGTCGCTCGTTGCGGCCGGCCGAGCGGCGGCGTTCTGCCCTGCACGGTGTGCTGATGCGGCCGCCGTCCTCGACCATCGATCACCCAGCCGCTGAGCGTCTTGCGCGGCTCTCGCACTGCGTGCTGCTCAAGCAGCATCTCCCGCGCACGGGTATAGCCCTCGTTTGGATGACGCGCCGTGCTCAGGGCCGGGGCCTGCTCGCGCGGCACCACTGCGGCTATGCCGGCTCGGCGAACCATTCGGAGGGGCCATGCGTCAGGCCGGGTGCAACGCGCGCTCGGTGATCTCCATCGAGCTTCTCGGGCACCAGCTACGCTCCGCCGTAAACAATTACACGTCATCGTGAGCATAATACCCAGATGCAGGATCGCCTCGGGAAGAGACGATCCGCCTCACCGCTGCGTTCCGATGCCGAGTGCACAGGCGCAGATCAAATCGTGCCCCTGTCATGCTGAAGCTGCCGCGTGTGTTGTCGTCCGGAGGGTGAGACGCTTGACGACCAGTCGCGGGTGAGACCCGGATCCGGACCCGCCGCACGACTTTCGATGGGGACGATGCACGCTGGGTTACCCTACAGGCCTAACCGATCCGCTAGTCCGATTTGCGGTGACAGCGGCGACGGCATCTCGGCAGAATACAGGTGAACTGCGGCGCGCTCGAAGCATAGCTCGAGGAGCATCGCCGACCCGCAAGACTTCGCGCGACTGACGTCGCCGGCATGAAGTCACGCCTCTCCGCCGGCATTGTCCTGTTGCTGACACGGAGGCGAACGGATGGCCAAGCAAGCATTCCGGAGCCCCTCGATCCGCCCGGTGGGCAACTCAAGTTCGCCTGCTGACCGACACCGGACTCGCCGTTCATGGTCGCCTGGCGTCTCTAGGGTCGCGCTTGCCGGTCGATCACTCAGGCCGGCAGGCGGGAATGATGCGGAGCCCGGTGCAGTGCGAGCGGCAGAAGATGTTTGCCGAGACGCCCAGATAAGAGGGCTCGACACCAGAACCGGCATCGGTTGCCGCAGCGACGGTCGTCCTCCGTTGGCCTGCGCCGCGCTCGACGGCAAGCGGCGCAGCGAACCGGATAGCTATCATGCTTATCGATGACCGCAGGTTGGCCGATGTGGCCGGCATTGACGCCGGCTCCTTGCCGCGTCTCGTTCAGGCACTTGAGGTGCCGGCATGATCACCGTACCAGCCGACATGCGCATCCGCTCGCGCTAGCCACCTACCGACATGCGACAGGGATTTGACGGTCAGGCGCTGCTGGTGCAGGAGGTCCTGCGGGTGGACCCGTTCAACCGTCATCCGCTCGTCTTTCAATGTATAGGAGCTTCGAGCATCATCCGCTCGAGGAAGTTCAAGTTCAATCGGTCGAGCTCTCTTCAGGCAGCTTGTGACGGCCTGAGTGCGTTGAGACGTGTTGACCGGCAGTGGGTGCGGCGAAATGGCAGTATCAGCGGACTTGCCTACCACACGACGGGGCAGCGCAGAACCGAGCTACCTGGACCTTCTCCGTCAGCCGAGCTTTGCCCTCTTCTTTCTCGCCGCGACAGCGTCAACACTGGGATCGGCGGTAGTGCCCGTCGCCCTGACCTTTGCGCTTCTCCAGGTGGGGTATAACGCAACATCGGTCGGCCTCATCCTGGCAGCTCAGACTGCACCTACAGTCATCCTGCTCCTGGCGGGGGGCATCATCGGCGACCGATGGTCCCGACGTCGCATCATGATCGGTGCCGACGCCTTGAGGTGCGTCTGCCAGGGCGGTCTCGCCGCACTGCTGGCTACGGGTCATCCGTCACTCCCCTTCCTCATGCTGCTCGCCGGATGCCTGGGTGTGGGCAATGCCTTCTTCAGCCCGGCGGAAAGTGGGTTGATCCCCGAGATCGCCGGTGAGAAGGACCGAATCAAATCCGCCAACAGCCTGTTGGGCATCTCCAGCTCGCTCTCGGCCATCCTCGGTCCGGTGATCGGCGGGATGCTCGTAGGACTGGGAGATGCGCCGCTCGCGATCGGCATGGACGCGCTCTCCTATGCCGTCAGCGCCGCCTGTCTCGCCTTCATCCACATCCCCCCGCACGAGAGAAAGGTGACGACGTCGTTCCTCAGTGATCTCAAGCAGGGCTGGTCGGAGTTTCGCCAACACAAGTGGCTGCAGTTGGTGACCGCCCAATATGGTCTGCTGAACCTCGTCACCTTCGCACCCTTCTTCGTCTTGGGGCCGGTCATCTTCTCGTCGATGCCACACGGCGCCCGCTCATGGGGGCTGATCGCCTCGGCGACAGGTGCCGGCGGTGTCGTTGGCGGCCTGCTCATCCTCAAGATCCGACCGTCCCGACCGCTCGTCGCCTATGAAATCTCGGCAGCGCTGCTTGCGGCTCCTCTGGTGGTGCTGGCCGTCCACGCCTCAATCCCCATGCTCATGGCAAGCAGTGCCGTGTTCGGGCTAGCCTTGTCCATCCTCAACGTCACAGTGCAGACGACGATACAGGAGCGCATGCCGGAGGAAGTTCTTTCTCGCATCAACGCTCTGTTCAGCGTGGTAGCGACCGGCCTCGGCCCGATCGGCTTTGCGCTCTGCGGACCGGTGGCTCACCTTGCGGGGCCGCGACACGCCCTGGGGGTCGGTTCCGGCATCACCCTCCTCAGTGCAGCCGCTCTCCTTTGTCTCGGCCACATCCGCCATGTGAAAGCCATACGCACCGCGTGAGCAGCGCAACCGCACGACTTCAGGGCGACACCATTGCCGCGTGCATGGTGTTCGCGCGCTGCCTTGCGGGCGCTCACGCACTAATCCGGCCAGCTCGCCTCCGCTGGTCGCTACCGAAGCGTGACGCTCCGGTGTCTGAACAAAATTGACTGGACGGTCGAGCTTCTGCGTGAAGAAGCTTCCGATCTGTTCACCCTCTACGACCGGCCTGTCCAGCACGGCCATGTGGAAATGCGCTGCAACCGCTCAAATCCCGAGCTCGTCAATGAGCGTGGCCATCCGTAGCCACAGGATAGTTCGAAGGAAACATTGCTCTCCTAGTCTCTTCATCGTTGACTTTCTTGAACACGAACCCTTGCCCGATCAGCCGCGCACGGGCAACAGCCGGACGTACGTCAACCGTCTCGAACAGCCGCTTGAGGTTGGGATATGGAGCCAGTGGATCACTCTCGTCCTTACGTACACGCGAGGCGCGATCCAACCAGCCCCAGGCCGACATGTCGGCGATCGTATAGGTGTCGCCAACAAGGTACGTCCGCCCGCTTAGATGGTCGTCCAGGACCCGATAGTGCCGCTCTGCTTCGCGGCGGTAGCGGTTCCTGGCGTAGTCCATTCCCTCTGGCGCCGCGAACTGGAAATGCACCGCCTGTCCGGAGAAGGGTCCCAAACCGGAGGCGATGAACAGGAGCCAGGAGAGCAGCTCCGGCCGGTCCTCGGCCGAACCTCGGAACTGATCCACCTTTTCCGAGAGATAGATCAAGATGGCGGTCGAGTCGAAGATCCGCGCCTCTTTACCGCCCGGTCCGTCGGTGTCGAGGATCGCCGGCACCTTGCCGTTCGGGTTTATCGCCCGGAAAGCGGGCGTGTGCTGCTCGCCCTTGCTGGTGTCGATCGGGATGGCCTCGAACGCGAGGCCGGTTTCCTCCAGAAACAGAGCAACCTTGGCCGGGTTCGGTGTCGGGTGAAAATAGAAGCGGATCATGAACGTCTCCTTCAGGGCAACGATCACGGAGAAGCGTCGCACTGGCGAGGGCTCGGCAGCAAGCTGCGGGCTCTCACTGCTCAGTGTGAAGGAACGTGCTCCTCAACAGAGCAACTGTTTGGCAGGCGGCGGGAAGGACGAAGTGGGAAACCGGATCTAGTGGCCGCGGAACGTCTCGCTCAGCTGTGCCCGACACATCACGTCCATCGAAAGGTTCCGAATGACTGCGGGCGCCTTGTGGAGCTGAACGGCAATGTGTTCATGCTCAAGTCCGGGTTGCCATGGAAGATGGCGCCCGCCGCGCAACTGGCAGGAGCCTCGCGATGTGAGCGGCGTCGTATCGCTGCTGCCGAAGCGCCTGCGAGGCACGGGGTAGATCGATTCAGGCACGGGCACGGGCAGCGGCGATGATGGGTCCACCTCGCCCTGCCTGCACCAGGATCACCGTGTCGAGTCCCGGCTGGCGAGCGGCGGGAAGTTCGAAGCTCTGGCGCCGGCCGGCCCACTCTCCCAGCATCACTACCTCGCGCACTACATTGCGATGCGGCAGGGTACGTCCGCCATTCTCGCCGCGCTGGATCGGCACCTGCACGATCCTTGGGTCGTAGCGGACCAGAAGCACGATGCCGCGCGCACCCGCACCCGTCACGGTCGCTTGGCCGCCTTCGACCGTGACGACAGGACCCGCCTGGCCGCGATCGGCCTGCCGGATTAGCTCGGCGAGTTGCTCACGGTCGTCGCCGACCACGTCGCTGCGTCCGTTGACGACGACCTCGGGCGTAAACAGCTGCCGACGCCCGAAGGTGTTCGCGTAGTCCTGCTGTCGCTGTGTGAAGGCCGTGTCATCGAACGTGTCCTTCCAGCCAAGATAGTCCCAGTACGTGACTTGCCAGGACAGGGCCAGGATATCGGGGCGATCGGCGATCGCCATCACGTTC
Source organism: uncultured Acetobacteraceae bacterium (assembly GCA_964245755.1). Classification (GTDB taxonomy): domain Bacteria; phylum Pseudomonadota; class Alphaproteobacteria; order Acetobacterales; family Acetobacteraceae; genus Lichenicoccus. The sequence continues at coordinate 26,285 of CAXTNV010000006.1, forward strand.
GCATTGGCCGGAGGACAGGATGAGCAGCCTTGGCTCTGGAACAGCTCGACGACCGTGGGATGGGCAGCGTCGGCCGCCTTAGCCGGACCTGGAAGGGCCAGGGCCGCAACCCCTGCCAGGATGCTGAAGGTCGCGGTGGCAAGCCGCCTGAAGCCGCGCATCGTCATGGCTGGTTCCCCTGATCGGCCGATCACCGTGGAGTTCGGCAGGTGCGGCTGATCAGGAATTCGGCAGACCCGTCGCGAAGTTACATGACCATTCGACGGAGTAACCCGGACGGCCTTTGCTTCGATCAGACAATCGAGACGAACCCGACGCCAGCCAGCCGATGTGTCGCGCATCGACTGGCGTTCCAGGTCTGGGAACGGATCAACCTTCTCGAGGACGAAGCCTCCCTCGTGCTTGGCGCAGGTGCCAACCAGCATCAGGTGACGTGGCATCACGGTTAGAATGACTGCTGCTTCCACGCCTTCAGGGAAGATGCCACTGGACGACAGGCGATCGCCTCTTGTTCTCCTCTACTGGGTTCAACCGGAATTTCGCCTCAGCAAAGTCCCCTTGCTGCGGCCGGAAAAGCGAGGTGCGGGACAGCACGTCTCCCGATCCCGGCCACCCGCTTGAGGCAGCGCCACTCGAAGCAAGGGGGTGATGACCAACGCCGGATCGGGTTGGAGACAAGAACGACCACTATTTCGGGAGCGCAGTATCGAAGGTTACTTCTCCTCCCGGCGATCACAACGCGTCGATGGACGACGCTAGATCC
>CAXTNV010000006.1:27147-37809 GCA_964245755.1 uncultured Acetobacteraceae bacterium
TGGGTGCATACAGCGCCGGAACGGAGCAAGATTTCGAAGAGGACGGCGGTTTTTGCATTTCGCCGGACATGTGTCTCTGCTCAGCTCAAGGGCGGGGCCGCAGCACTGGCCCGCTCGACAGGGCCCAACGCAGGAGACACACATCATGTCCGATCAGCCCGACTTCGGTAGCTTTGGCAGGTTCGAGGAGACGCCGCGTGACAAGATGCAACCGGCAATGCGGGATGCCTACGACTTCACAATGCAGCTGAGAGGCGTTGTGCCAGGGCCTCACAAGATCTGGCTAGCGAACCCTGCCCTGTCGAAAACCGTCGTGCCTATCGGCGCATACTACCAGAAACACTCCAGTCTGAAGAAATCGGAGATCGAGATCGTCACCAACATCATAAACGCGCATTGGGGTGCGGCCTACAGCAACTACGAGCACGAGAAGATCGGCGAAGAGCAGGGCAAGCTCGCGTCAGAGCAGGTCGTGGCACTGATCGCGGGACTACCTGTCGAGTTCGCAGACGAGAGGGAGCGCGTTGTATACCAACTCGCCATGGCTCTTGTCCAAGCACGGGTGGTTCCCTTGGGGCTGTTCCGACGTGCACAAGACATGATTGGAAACGAAGGCGTTGTGGATGTCACGATGCTCATGGGCTGGTTCACCGGCGTTTCACTCACCCTGATGGCGTTCGACGTTCCCGCCAACGCGGATACGACGGCTCTGGATCAGTAGAAGCAAGGATACCGAAGATGGATGATCCTCAAGTTCAGCTCGGCGGCCGGTTGGCTCTTCTTGGCCCGGACAGCCTCTCTGAACAACAGAGCGCCGTCTGGAAGCGGATGGAGGAAACCTTAGGTCAGATGAGTGGGCGCTTCGGGTTCGTCGACAAGACCGCCGAGGGGCATTTCATCGGACCGTTCAACTCCATGTTGTATAGCCCCGCTCTCGGTCTGAGTTTCGTCAACCTTCAGGTAGATGAGAGCAAGCATACGAGTCTGGATGACAGGGTCAGGCAAGTCGTCATCCTGAGTGTGGGTTCGTTGTGGAAGTCTGACTACGAGCTTTACGCGCATGCGGCTGTCGCTCGGAGCCTGGGTTTCTCAGAAGCTGCGATCGAAGCCATATCTCAAGGCCATCCCTCGGAGGAACTGCCGCAGAAGGAATCGCTCGCGCAGAGTTTTACTCTCGCGCTAATCACCAAGCACCGTATAGAGGATGATCTTTACAGATCAGCTGTTTCGACCTTTGGTGAAAAGGGGATTTTAGATCTGGTGATACTTGCCGGATGCTACCACATCGTGTGTGGGGTGTTGAACGCGTTTGCGATCCCAAAGCCAAAGTAGATCACCAGTGTTTAGGTGAGGAGATCGAACTACGCCGACTGTTCCACGAGCTCCCCTGCCGCTGCGCGATCGTGCGCCAGAGAGAAGCTGTTGCCGGCGGCAGGGCGGCCATTGACCTGATGGCGCGATGGCATGCTAGCCAGGGCGGAGTCGATCAGCGGGGATGTTCCGTTTTCAACCGGACAGTGATCCAGGTTGACCCGCTTCCTCGTGCGGTTGCGCGACGGCCTGACCCGCATGGCCGAAGCACGCCAGAACCAGCGCCTCGACGAGCTGATGCCCTGGAGGTGGCGACCTCGACTCCAACCCTGACTCGGCAAAGTTCGGCAGGTCCGGGCTCGCGCACGGTCGAGGGCTGCCATATCTTGCTCTACCGCAACGCTGTTGCGGACGCGCTGCCGCGGAGACTGCCAGATGCCTGCACGTTTTCCGAGCAAGTCGATCACCATCGGGGGCTTTACGTTCCGAATGTGTGGCATTGCGCCGGACGACCCATACTGGGTCGGAGTCCACGAGGAGTTCGAGCCGGAATTCCAACGGTTCTGCCAGCGTTTGATCCAGCCGGATTACGTCTGTCTGGACGTCGGCGCCAACATCGGCATCAAGACCCTGTATCTCGCGCGGCACTGCCCGCAGGGACAGGTGGTTGCGGTCGAAGCCGGGAAAGCCGTCGCCGAGTGTCTGGCTGCCAACATAGCGGCGAACCGCGCCTACAACGCCATCTCGGTGCACGCGGCCGCGGCAGGCCACAACGGAACGATACGCTTCGATGAAGCGTCGGCCTGGGGCCACGTGGTGCCCACCGGCGTGGAGGTCGAGGCGCTGACACTGGAGGAGCTGGTGAACCGCCGGCAGCTGCAGCGGCTTGACTTCATCAAGATCGACGTCGAGGGGTTCGAGTTCCAGGTTCTGAGAAGCTCTCTCAACCTGATCAACCGGTTCGAGTCTCTGGTCTTCGTCGAGTTCAACTCGCTTACGCAGCTGATCTGGGGCAACACTAACCCGCGCGAGTTCATCGAGTGGATCACCAGCAACTTCCGCCACGTCTTCGTGCTGAACAATGCGAGCCCGGACGAAGAGATGCTGAAGCCCGTAGTTTCGTCCGATCAGTGCGCGGCGATCCTGCACCGCAACCTGATGAAGGACGGATGCGTCACCGAGCTGGTGCTGAGCAACGCTTCGCATCGGCTGGTTCCTTCGGCCAGCTTCTTGGAGCGACGGCTGTCCGAGAGCATGACTTCCCTTGCACGGGCGCACGCCGAGCTGTCGGCAACGCGGGCAGATCTGTCCAAGCTTGGTCAGGATCTGCACAAGCTCGCCCAGGAACGCGACGCGTTGCTCGCATCCACCTCATGGCACGTCTCGGCGCCGTTGCGGTGGGTCGGACGTCACGTAAGACGGCACGAGAGTTGAAGTCGTTGCCGATGCAATGAGGCTTGCTCGCTCGTTCGGCCGCTTGGTCATCGCAAGCCAGGAAAGCGTGTTCCCGAGGGTCGACGTTAGGTTCCATGGCCCGTCGAACCTGACGTCGATGAGCGTCGCGCGCTCAGACCAAGTGGGCTTCCATGGCCACCCCATGCTGGAGCCGGGCTGAACGCGAGTGCTGAGCAAGACCCGCGACAGCATGCGCTGCTGGCGGCGGGCGCCTGGAAGTCAGCGCAGAATAGAGTCCAGCAGATGGGAGGCCAGAAGGGGACGCCGACCGCCCAGGAGATCGCGAAGCCGTCGAGCCGGCGCGATATTCCTTTCATCTCGACCACGAGGCCGTGTGGACATGGCCGGTTCATGCTGACGCTGATAGTCGCCACTGGATGCATCGCGAGCTCTAGTCTACGCGACTGAGGCTGGCCGCATCCAGCCAGATGCCGAACCGTCTCGGGCCGGTGCTGATCCCGAGATCGAGCAGGCTGGTCAGGGGGCCGGTGCGCAACTCCAGTACGAGTGCGCCTCTGTTCCGGATCTCCTCTGCCGGCACGACAGCCTCGTAATCTGACATCGATGTATCCATCGACCAGTCGGCAATGTGTCTGGCTCCGGCCCACACTGACACCGATCGCGCCTTCGCCGATGTACCCAAAGAAGGCCTGGAAGGCATCGCTCTTGCCCGGAGGCGTATACGCACCGCACCTGAAGGAACCGGTTCGATGCGTGCCCCGAGAACGACTGCGGTTCCCTCGCTCCAGGCACCTTCTCGTGGGCTCGGTTGCGTCCAACCCGCCATGAGCATGTCCGCGCCCTGCAAGCCCGAGCGCACCGGTAGAACAATCGAAATCGGCACCGGTCGCACGATGCGGTGCGGCAATCCGTCAAGAGAAGCCGCATCACGCGTGCAGATCACGTACGGAGTCAGCGTGCGGCAATCATCTGCATAATTGGGTAGGACAGCGACCGCCTGCTCGTATCCTGGCAACACGATGCGGACTTCATCCGGCTCGGGCCTGGTTTGCAGCACCGCCTCCGGGATGCACCTCGACCCGCGGGTCTCGCGGGCCATGTACATGCTGTTGGTTTTCATCCGGCTCTGCCCGGCAAGCCATAGCGGATCCACGTTGACGACCGTGCCGCCGCCATTGCAGGGGAAGGTAGGAAGCATCGTGAGGCGAGTGCGACCGCGGAGGATGGCGCTGAGGCGCGGTTGGTCAAACGGATAGGGTGTCGGATCCGTGAGGCTGCTTCGGTCGATGCTGCGTAGCGCACCGGCGTCCACGAACTGGACCAACGACGCCGCCACCGCGATCACGCCGCCCGTGCGGGGGAACGTGCGCATTATGACCAGGAGCGACATGATCACGAGAACGTAGGTTATCGGCCAGAAACAGCGTCCACTGGCGCGAACCTGGGACAGCAGCGGCGACGGGAACGGGATATGCACCACCCGATGCTGCATCACGAACACCCAGTTGGTGACCGCCAGCGTCAACAGCGCGGCGCAGGCAAGTGCAAGCCCGGCATGGCGGCGCACACCGGCCAGCCAGCTGCGCCATCCAACGGAGGAAACGGCTAGCGAACTCAACATCCCGAGGCCGAGATACGCGTAGCCCTCTGCCTGTCCCCCGGTGGCATCGACGGGGCCGAATGGGACAGCTGGGAAGAGCCCTGAATAGGTGGGCCAGAACGGTGCGGCCAAGTTCATCGAGTAATAGCCGAACCCACCGTCACTATCGGAGCCCCAGTAGCCCAGTTCTTGCCCCAGCAGCATGACGGCACAGCTTGATGCCGCGACCGAGCTCAATGCCGAACGCCAGAGTGAACTTCCGTTGAGCAACAGGGTGAGCGGCGCTGCCAGCAGCAGAGCACTCGCCATCAGCATCAGGTAGGGATGGATCAGCAGCAGCGCGATTTGGAGGAGGCAACCACATGTCAGGGCGGCAGTGCTTCCGCGGATGACCCTCAGGTACAAGCCCAGCATGAGAAGTAGCGGAAAATGCCCGCTGAGCGCCGATTGCCAGAGGCGGAACAAGAACACTGGCATCGAGGCTGCCATAAGACCCACCGCGAGGGCGGGAAGCCATCGGCGCTCCTCCGCGCTTCGCAGAGCGAAGACCGCCGCTACCGGTTGCATGATCCATGCAGCAGCCTGATAAATCGAGATGGTCTGATCGAAGGGGGGCAACAGCGGCTTCAGGAGCTTGGCCAGCACCGTCAGCAAAGGCATGCTGTCCGTCAGCGCGATACTCGCTCCGCCCGGCTGGTTCAGGTCTCGGTCGATCAGGAAGGAAGCTGGGGTTCCGAGCGACCATGGTTGCGAGAAGAAGTACAGCTGCCCCAGCACGTCCTTGCCGAAATCGGCACGAGGCGGAGCTCCTGGTGGCAATCCTCCTGTCAGAGCCCAACGCGGGAACACCCACAAGACGAGCCCGAGGCCGATCAGGAAAGCGGTGAGGTAGCTCTCCCTTCGGCGGTGACGCTCGGGGAAGATCTCGTTGTGTTCCCTTTTGATCGTCGATCTGGAAGTCATGAGGACCAAGCAAGCCGTTCGACTTCAGGAAGGTCCTGTCTGGCAACGACCACCTTGACGGACCTCGACGGCGAAATGGCTGGAAGCAGACTAGGACGCTTCCTGGCACAAGGCTACTGCCGGCGCGAGATCAGCCACGTGTTTAGCCGGAGCGACAGCGGTGCAGGGAGGTAGCGCAGCCGGCACAACACCGCGAAGTCGATGGTGTCGCCGGGGAGGCTGGTCCGGTTCAGCACGCCGCTGCTGCGCTCGTTGAACTGGCGCCTTCAGGTCCGGCAACGGAACCGCCGGTAGCCGCGAGCTGTGAGCTCAGGCCGCGCCGTCACGGCTGCGGACCCGCAGCACGCGCAGTTCATCCCGGTCACCCGTCCCCCGCCGTCACTGCTGACGCTACGTCAGCCTAGCGGCCGTCACCAGATCCGTCACCGGCGCGAGGGCTGACGGAACCGTCCGCTCTCACCCAGGAGAGACCGCACCTGGCTACGTTCGAGAGACCAGACGCCCGACGATGATTTTGCGTGCCCGCTGTCCGCGCGATGCAGCTGCTCCTTTTCGACCTTACCAAATGCTGCTCTCAGGTTTGCCTCAGCGAACATCGCCAGGGCGAAGTCCGTCCGTCAACAGGGCCACCATGCGTTGCGCCTTCGCGGGCTCTTCGCCCTCCGACATGGACAGGCGCGCGATGGCGCCCGGCAGTTCGCGTGCGGCGACATCCGACCGGATGCGCCCGGCGGCTCTTGCCGAGGCGAGAAGCTTCTCGAGAGCCGGGCGGAGGCGCGTGTCGAAGTGCTCCGGCAAGGCCGCATAGGCCGCCTCGCCCGAGTGGAGCGCACCGGCAAGCCCGCGCTTGCTGGCGAAGAAGGGGAGAACGTTCACGACATCGGTCTGGCCGTTGTCCCCGTCCCGAGGCGGCGTTGAAACCGCCGGATCAGCAGGCGTTGCGGGCGAGCCGGGAAAGGCCGGTCCTTCGGACACGACCAAGCGACGATCAGGGAGATCCATCACACCTTATCGCTCTGAAGCAGATCCGAACCTACGGTCATCATGATCCTGCGACCATCGATCATGAGACGAGGAGCTCGTCATGCACAGTGACATACAGGCCGTCGATCTGGGCGGTTCCGAGACGGCACGTGTGCAGGCGGGTTCGATAGCCAATCGCGGTGCGAATCAGGCCGCCGATCAGAACATCGTCGCATTGCGGAAGGTCGAAGCGTCGGTAGTGGTGAGGTAGGTTGCGTCGGAGCGCGAGGTTATTTCGGAAGCGACTGAAACGCCGTCGATCTCTACCGGAATGATTACCGCGCCGACACTGCTCAGGATCGGCAAGGTGACCGGCGCATCGAGAGAGCTTGGCGCGTAGGAGCCCGTCAATACCGACGCGCAGCCGGTGAGCAGAAGGGGAGCGACGATCGCGAGGAGCGGGGCGCAGCGGTGACGGAACGGGACGTCGCTCACGGAGAGGGCTGCTCGGACGTCTGCGCAGGCTGCAGAGCTGGGACGAGAACACCAACCCGACCACGACAACCCGATCTGGAACCACTGCCTCGCCACACCGCAAGCAAGCTTGCCGCGCGTCCTGGGGGCGAGATCTGGCTGGAAGCAGACTGGCAGCCTTGCAGTAAAGCGGCAGAGACAAGCGGAGCCGGGGCCAGGGCTGAACCTGCTCCGAGGCCTGCAGCCTTCATGCTGCCAGTTTGCGGAGATATCGCTCTGCCTTGGCCCAATCCCCACCGTCAGCGGACAGGCCGATATAGCTGTCAGGCCGGACGATGAGTAGCTTGCCTGGATCCGGCGGCATCCGTGAGGTCGGATCGAGCGCGTGAGGAAAGCGCGCGGTCAGCGCCGCAGCTTTTCCAGCATCAGCGGCGAACAGCACGCAGCGCGGCGCGGCTCCGCTGCCCGGTGGCGGCCCGGCATATTGGTCAGGCGGCAACCGCGCACCCGCGTGGCGGCCGATCGAGAGCGGGCTGCTTGCATAGGCGATGTCTACTTCGCTCATGGTGGTGGCCATTCGCTCCCGTATGGCGTGCAGGCCGAGCATGAAACGCAGGACAAGGTTGCGGGCAGTTTGCGCACCGGGATGGGCGAGCGTCCCCATGTCCGTCATCCGGGTCGTGTTGCGCAGAACCATGTCGCCGACGGCGCTGCGCTCCGGCGTGTAGCTGTCGAGCAGGCTTGGAACAGCGTCACCCCGGATCACCATCGCCAGCTTCCAGGACAGATTGAAGGCGTCCTGCATGCCGGTATTCATGCCCTGGCCTCCAGCGGGACTGTGGAGGTGCGCCGCGTCGCCAGCCACGAAGACCCGGCCGCGGCTGTACTCCGACACCTTGCGCTCGTTGATGCGAAAATTGCTCAACCAGACGGGATCGAAAACGCGGAAGCCGCCACCGGCGCGTTCATCCGCCATGGCCTGGACATCTGACAATGTCGGCTCGGGCCTGGTCTCTCCCGCAAGCGTCTTTCCGACAGCCGCGACGACACGCGCTCGGCCTCCGGGGATGGGGAAGATCACGAACGGCCCGTCGCGATGCAGGAACGTGGCGATCTCGTCAGGCGGAGGCTTGGCATCGCCGTCGAGACGAACGTCGGCGAGCATCCAGTCGTCACCCTGTGCCACGCCCTCGAACGCGAGGCCAAGCGTATGACGCACCGTGCTGTGCGCACCGTCGCACCCGACGAGCCAGGATGCCTCGACCACCTCCTCGGGCTCGCCCGCACGAGCGAGGCGTGCCTCGACGCATCTCTCGGTCTGGCTGAAGCCGATCAGCTCCACCTCGCGCTCCACCGTGACGCCAAGATGTCCCAGGTGCGCGTTCAACAACCGCTCAGTGTCGCTCTGCGGCAGCATCAGGGCGAAGTTGTAGGGACTTGGGATGTCTTCGAAGCCGGTGTGCCCCAGAACGTCTCGTCCGCTGCGGATCGACGCGCCGACTGCACGCAACCCGGCGCCGAGGAAAGCCTGCGAGCATCCCATTCGGTCCATCAGCTCGATCGTGCGGCTCCAGATGACGAGAGCCTTGGAGGTTTTGGTTGGATGCGGGCTTCGATCGATGATGCGCACCCGCACGCCGAACCTCGCCAGTTCGGCCGCGAGTGTCAGCCCGACCGGTCCTGCGCCTACGATCAGCACCTGATGCATAACGTTGCTCTCCCTGCGCCAGTATAGAACAATTCCGCTCGTCCTGCTTCTTTGCGCAAGTTCTCTTTCTAGGCAACTCTGGCACTCGAGCCTGGTCACCGGGGGTCAGCATCTTCTCCGATCGGGGCGACGGCCTGAAGAGGCTGCGCCAGCCTCACCCCGGCCGCAGGCGGACCGGCGGCGCTGCAGCAGGCGAGACCGGCAAGCGGACGTGGGCCAGTTGAGGCCCAAGCGTAGCGATCAGCCAGCGGACGAAAACTTTCACTCGCGGAGAAAGCTGACGGTTGCTCGGATACAGGACAGAGATGGGAGTCGGACCTGGCGGAAAACCGGCTAACACTTCCACCAGAGCCCCCGAGGCCAGGTCTTCTTCGAAACGGAAACGCGGTGCCTGCATCAGACCTAGTCCGAAACGTGCCGCCGCGACGCTGGTGTCTGCGCCGCCAACCAGAACGCGCGCCGGCAGCGTCACCTCGATCGTCTGACCGCCGACCGTGAACTCCAACGGCAGCAGCTGCCCGGTGCGCGACGACACGAAGCCGACCATCACATGCCCCTCCAGCCGGTCGGGCGACATGGGAACGCCATGCTCCACGAGGTAGCTCGGACTGGCGCAGGTGATCTCCTCCATGACGCCCAGCCGCCGTATGACCATCTCGCTGTCGACGAGCGTGCCCGCGCGCACCACGCAATCCACCCCTTCGCGCACCAGATCAACAAAACGCTCGCCCTCACCGAGATGCACGACGAGACCCGGATGCAGCGCCAGGAAAGCGGGCAATCTCGGCAGCAGCATCGTGCGCGCCAGGTTGCCTGCGACATCGACCCGAAGCAGCCCGGTCACCGCGCCGCTCGCGCCCCGGTCGGCATCCTCCACGTCCGCGAGGATCGCCACGCAGCGCCGATGATAAGCCCTGCCCTCGACAGTCGGCTGGACATGACGCGTGGAGCGTTGCAGGAGCCGCGTGCCGAGGCGCTGTTCCAGCGCCTTGATCGCGGCGGTCGCCACGGGCCGTGACACGCCGAGGCCTGAGGCCGCAGCCGTGAAGCTGCCGCGGTCGACGATGCGGACGAAGAGCTCGAGAGTGGTCAGCCGGTCCATGCCGATTGTTTTGCTCTGCAAAACAAAGTTGTTCAATCCTGCGTGCTAGTCGCGCGTGGCCACTGCCTCAAGATACCCAGGACCAGACACTGGAGGCGCCCATGCCCGATCGGAACCGTATTGCTCTCGTGACAGGCGGCAGCCGCGGCCTCGGTCGCTCGACCGTACTCGCGCTCGCTGCACGCGGGGTGCCTTCAATCTTCACCTACAACAGCAACAAGGCCGCCGCGGACGAGGTGGTCGCGTTGACGGAGCAGGCCAAGGCGAAAGCGAAGGCGCTTCGACTCGACACCAGCGAGGTCGACAGCTTCCAGGACTTCGTCGAAGAGGTCCGGCGTTCACTCGCCGAATGGTGCGCCGAGCGGTTCGACTGTCTTGTCAACAACGCCGGCACCTCGCATCACGCAGGCATCGCGGAGGTAAGGGAGGAGGATTTCGACAAGCTCTTCGCGGTCCACGTCAAGGGCGTGTTCTTTCTGACACAAAAGCTGCTGCCGCTGATCAACGATGGGGGCCGGATCGTGAACGTGTCTTCAGGGCTCACACGCATCATCTATCCTGGCAGCGCCGCCTACGGTGCAATGAAGGGCGCCGTCGAGGTGCTGACAAAGTACATGGCCAAGGAGCTCGGCAGCCGTCGTATCACCGTCAACGTCGTGGCGCCGGGGGCTGTCCAAACCGATTTCAGCGGCGGCATGGTACGCGACAATCCGAATATCAACAGGCGCATCGCCGATGCGACGGCCTTGGGGCGCCCCGGCTTGCCGGACGACATCGGCCCAATGATCGCCTCGTTGTTGTCCGAGGACAATCGCTGGGTCAACGCCCAGCGGATCGAAGTCTCCGGCGGGATGATGATCTAAGACAGGATCACAGGGCGGCTTTCTCCACCATAGCTGACGTGGCGCAGCGGATCGTCTGCAAGAAGGCGTGCTGCGGGATGCGCCGCACCGGCACGTGGCAGGATACCTTGCCGGTCGCCACGATCGCGACGCCGGCGGCGTCGCCCACCTCGATCAGGTAAATGCCGGCCTTCTGCGCTCGGGCGTGTCCCCTGGCCGACCTGTCGGGGGTGTGGAGGTCGGTGCTCGCCACCGCTTCCACCCCACCGGCATCCAGGAAGTG
>CAXTNV010000006.1:37909-59090 GCA_964245755.1 uncultured Acetobacteraceae bacterium
GGGTGTGGAGGTCGGTGCTCGCCACCGCTTCCACCCCACCGGCATCCAGGAAGTGGCTAGCGGCAGACGGCAGAGCCCAAGCTTAGCTAGATCGTCGCCTGAGCCCACTCAGCGTGCAGCCAACGAGGCACGGGCATTTGCCGGCTTCATGCGGCGAGACATAGGCAAGTATCTGCTGGCGCTTCAGGAGCGCCTCGGCACGCGCTGCACCCAGTGTTCCCTGCAACAGGCTGCCGAGCACGAGGCCGTGCTTTCCCGCTGCTGGCCACAGGTGATGCAGCTCGTCCTTGCTGAGCACCCGTACAGGTGCCGCTGGCTTGGAACGTCGCAGCCGCAACTTGGGCAACGGCCATCGAAGAACATCGGCCCAATGCAGCCCAAGCATCCGAAACTGGCAGCAGAAGAGCATCGACCCGATCCGGGGCACCCTCTGGAAGCTGCAGCGGCCTGTCGCGCCCTGCGTCGGTGCATCTTGAGCCTTGCTTGTCACGTTGTGGGCAAAGTCGCCTCGCTCGGCGGCCAACTTCGGAGAGGGTCATGAACGACCGGGTTGCTTCGACTGCGAACAGTCCGACCATGGATTGGGCGATCTCGTATGGACCATTACTAGTCGCTTTGATCATCCTGGCTATCCTGGTGACGGCCTACCTGTTCAGCCGTCTCCGCCTGGTCCACGGTCAGCAAGCGGTCGTGGTCGAGCGTCTCGGGGTGCCTCAACCGCGACCGCTTCAACAGGGCTTACGTTTCGTGATGCCGCTGAGTTCGGTGAAGGAACGCGTCGACCTTCGGCAGAAGCAGGTCGAGCACAAGAGCGACGTGAAAACCGGCGACGACGCGTTCATCAACATCGCCTGGATACTCCGTTTCAGCGTCCAGAACACCAACGAGGCGATCCTGGCATACGTCTACAAGGTCGAAGAGCCGGTCAATCAGCTCGTCTTCAGGGTGGAGAACGAACTCCGTCAGATCATCAGCGGCATGACGCTGAACGAGCTCTACGGGCAGAAAGACAGCATCGCGCGGCAGATTATTGCGGATCAGGCTATCAATGCCCTGGAGACCGGGCTGCGGATCGACGGCGTGGTGATCGAGCAGCCGTTGCCTCCTAAAGCCGTGCAAGAGGCGATGAACAACAAGCTCGCCGCCATGGCCAAGCAGCAGGCGGCCGTTGCCGAAGCTGAGGCAGAACGACTGAGGCGGGTCGGCATGGCAATGGCGGATAGCCAGAGCAAGCAGCTACAGGGCGAGGGTATCGCCAAGCAGCGCATGGCGATCGCCCGTGGCTTCAAAGAAAGCGTCGACCTTCTCCGGGAAGGAATGCCGGAGGCGAGCATGTCGGACATCACGACGCTGCTGCTTCAGGCCAACCAGAACGACATGGTCACGACGGCGTCGTCCACAGGCAAAGCAACGGTGATCTTCGTGCCGCTGAGCATGGGCGGTATCGGCCAGATCACCAGCCTGCTGCCATCCGATGTTCGCGCTCATGTGGCAGCACCGGACGTGCCAGTAACCAGCATTACCAACCGAAATTAGCCTGTGAGGCGTGATCGCATGCTCTGCCGGACCTACCACTCCGAGGGGAACGCTGTTCAACCCGCAACGGTCTCGATTTGCTCCGGGTGGATGCGATATCCGCTTCAACCAGACCATGACTCAGTTCGACGCGGCTGCATCCTGCTGTCGGAACGTCGCCGCGAGGCCTTCAGCGACCGCAAGACCCGGCTCTTGCCGGTCGTAGAGCGTGCTGCCTGTCACCGAAAGCGCGGCAATGCCACCGAACTCTTGCCGGAAGAGCAGCGATCTGGCTTTGGCAAGTTCTCGACGTCCCCGGAGACGCACCATGCTTGGCCTCAACACGCTGCTTGCCTATGCCGTGGTCGTGCTCGGCCTGTTCCTCATTCCGGGTCCAGCCGTCATGCTGGTCCTCGCGCGGTCGACAGCCAGCGGACGCCGCGTCGGCCTTGCCACCGGTCTCGGAGTTGCATGCGGCGATCTTCTTCACACGGTGTTCGTCACCATAGGCCTGTCGGCCGTCTTGATGACCTCGGCCCTCCTGTTCGGTGTCGTGAAGTATGCGGGTGTCGCCTATCTCATCTTTCTCGGCGTCAGGGCTCTCCTGGAACGCAGCGACGATCTGCAGCTTGATTTTGCTCGCCCGATATATGCGCCGCTCGCCTTCCGCCAGGCGATGCTGGCGGAACTTCTAAACCCCAAGACAGCGCTTTTCTTTCTCGCTTTTCTGCCGCAGTTCGTGCACCCAGGGCAGGGTGCCGTGATGGTGCAGTTGGCGTCTCTCGGCTTGGTCTTCGCGGGGATGAGCGCCGTCTATACAGCTATGCTGGCGTTCGCAGCCGGGAAGCTCGGGGAATGGTTGAGCCGTTACCGCCGGATCGGGCGCTGGCGAGGCCGCGTTGTCGGCACCATCTATCTTGCGCTCGGTGTGAAGTTGGCTTTCCAGCATCGGTAAACATGGCCAGCCCGGCTTTGGCTTTGGCTACCCGCTTCTGGTCTCGCCATTTCAGGTTGCTGACCGGTGGTACCACCAAACCTTGACCGGCTAGCGCAAAATCCGATCCACAGCCGAGTTCGACCCCTCATCCAGGCTGACCGAAACGTGGTTCGTCGTGCCGATGAGCAGGCAGCCGGCAGCCGCAACGGCGACGAACGCGAACACGCTCCCCTCGGGACCGACCTCGCCGCCCGTGATCCACGCCGGACCGATGGGCGTGAACTGCAGCAGATGACCGCGATCGAGATACCCGCTGCCGGCGGCGCCGAACAGCGGAGCGCTCGCCCAGTTCCAACCGGTGTGGTAGCCGGTGGACCACCAGAATGACCCAGTGCGATACACTGCGTAGGCGAGCAACATCCCCTGCAGGAACAACCGAGCCAGCCACATTCCGCTGACGCCCGGGTTGCCGAGATGTATCATGGTGAACATCAACCCTGAAACCACGACGGCGGCGCGCCAGCCGATCAAGCGCTCGACCACCAGGAGCAGGGCCACGCGGCCGTAAAGCTCCTCACCGGTTGCGCCGATGAAGTCGAACACAAGCCAGCCGAGGCCTTGGAAGAGCGCGGATGCGAGGGGCTGTTGAGCCCGGCTCGCAACGGCGCTTCCAGAAGCCAGGATGGCCAGGATGGCCGTACTCATCACCAACAGACCGCTCGCCAGCCCGACGGCAGCGAGTTGCGTGCCGCGAGGGCCAAGCAGCGGCGGACCAGCAAGCCGTCGGCCGAGCGACGCACATACCCCGACGACGAGCAGCGCGTCCAATACAAGGCGCACGATCATGAGCACGGCATACGGCAGCAGGTCCATCTGCTGGTCCCGGACCATATGAAGCCCGAAGACGTGCGCCAGAGGGCGATAGAGCAGCGACGCAACAGGATCGAAGATGAAGTAGGCCGCGACGAGGAGCGCGACCGCTGTCCATGCACGTCGAGCGTCCAGCTTTTCGCGCTTCTTGATGCGTACATCCCTCGCGTCAGGTCGCGAGTGCGTCACCTTGATGCGCCTCGTGCCGTCTTCGCCGAGGCAGCGTCGTCCGGTCGTATCATGATAGGCTTCCCAGCCAGCGGACGCGTTGACGATGTCCAGGGTCCATCAGACCCGGCCATGGCGCGCCCAGCGGTCCGCCGGCAGCAGATCATCGAGACGATCACCAGACTCTTTCCTCGGATCATGAACCTCTGGCTGTACCATCAGGCTTTGGGGTCGCTCAAGCGCGATGGCAAGTCTCACGCGCTCGGCCAGTTCGCCGGTTGGTGGAGCATGAGAACGTGGTCCAGCTGTGCCTGTTCGAGCAGTTATAGCTCGGTGCCGTCATGGCGCGGCCGCTCGCCTGGAACGACCCAATGCAGCAATCAGGGCCGCTTAGTCTGCGTCAGCAACTCCTTGCCCGAAGCTCTGCCTCAAGCTATCGGAGGTGCTATCCACCTAAAACTGGCAGTTGAATGATCGCGCAAAACAAAATCAACTCCGGTAAAGAGGTGGTTCAGAACATACAGCTTCTTCGCGGTTTGTCCGCTCTTCTGGTTATCTTTTTCCATCTCGACAGACTTCTGTCATTGCTCGGCTCGCCGCCTTTCGGCAGTGGCGGTGTCGATATCTTTTTTGTTATCAGTGGCTTTATCATGGTCTACACGACCACCAATCGCGATGTGTCTCCCCGGTCCTTCATAGCGGAACGTGTTGCACGCATCGTCCCACCCTACTGGGCGATCACCCTGGCAGTGTTTGCCGTGGCGGTCATGACACCTTCGCTTCTGCAGGCCACTCGCGCGAATTGGACCGAACTGTTCAAGTCTCTGTCGTTCATCCCATTCACGAAGTCCAACGGCTTGGTGGAGCCATTGCTTTTCGTTGGGTGGTCGCTGAACTACGAGATGTTCTTCTACATAATATTCGCGGTGGGTCTTGGTTTCCGAGCCAGAAGAATGGGCGCTTTCAGCGTGATCGCCTGCCTCGCTCTCCTCGTATCGGCTGGTCTCGCGTTGCGGCCGCACGGCGTAGTCGCCAGATTTTATACGAGCCCGGTAATGCTCGACTTCGTGTTGGGGATGATGATCGGCCTCTCGTATCAGAGGCTGCCCGCTCGAGCGGGTGTCCCTCTCAAGGCAGCGACGGCGTCCCTCGTGTTTCTAAGTGCAGGAGCGATCATCCTGCTTCCGCTTGCCGCTCCACATATTTCGAAGTTCGTTCTTTGCGGGCTTCCCGCCGGGCTGGTCGTCAGCGGTGCGCTACAGCTTGAACGCTGGGGTTGGGCGGTCCGATCGAGACTGCCGCTGCGATTGGGCGCAGCGAGCTACTCCATCTACCTGGTGCATCCGTTCGTCACGCAGCTCGCCCAGAAGCTGACCGCTCGGCTGGACCCGACCAGACTGGCGGCCTTGTTCATCTTGATTGCCACACTGGTGGCCGCCAGCGTCGTCGGCATCTTGGTTCATCAACTCGTGGAGCGACCGCTTTCAAGAGCCGCACGTCGCTTGCTAAAGACGCACCGCCTCAATCCTCGGGCGACCTAATCCGACGCCGTGAGACAGCTGCCTGGCCTTGCCCTGAACCGACTTCGCCTCGGCTTGCGATCTTGCCGCGAAAGTATCGACGCGGGAACTGAGGGTCAGGCGAACGAGGCATCATGGGGCTGATCCCGGTCCGACACTGCGGACTAGCTGGGCACGACCTAATTCGGAAAACCTCGGCGCAGGTTCGAATGCGGAACGGTGGAACCACAAGTTGTATCAGGTGTTTTTGACTTCTACTCTTTCCTGGTTATGCGTTGAACCCGCTGAAAGTATGGGGGCCTAGAGTGATGCTAGACCGGTCGACGAAGCGCGGTCGAAGTTCCAAAGCCGACCGGTCGCAGGGCAGTGCCGGCTCAGCAGATACTGACGCAACGAAGATCGCGCGCTTCGACGGTGACCTCAAGGTCCTGATCGTGAGCGCTTCCGACACACGCTTCATGCCGCTGCTGCGGAGCCTGATCGCGTCTCTCGAACCCCTGCTGGAGAGACCGGGTTGCGAGTTGGCATGCTTCGACATCGGACTGACCGACGACGACAAGCGATGGCTCTCCAGCTACACGGACAAGGTGCAGCGGCCTGGCGCCCATTTCGGTCTCTCCGCTTCGGACTACAACCCAGCGCATCTTTCCTTCCTCGCGCGCCCTTTCCTGCGCGAGTACTTTCCCGGCTATGACGTGTACGTCTGGATCGACTCCGACATCTGGATTCAGGACACCAGCGTCATCGCCTCCTATGTCGCGGGCGCGGTTGAGGGCGGGCTGGCCATCACGCACGAGGAGGAGCGCGCCTACAGGTTCCAGTTCGAGCTGTTCGGATGGACCGCCAAGCACTTCCTGCTCGGCTATGGCCCCTTCACCGCGACCTATCTGTTGCTGCGAGCCCATGTCAACGCCGGGATGTTCGCGATGGCAGCCGATGCACCTCAATGGGCGGCCTGGGGCAAGCGCTACCAACGTGCGATCCGGCGAACGGGCGCCCTGGTGCCGCACGACCAGTTCGCGCTCAATCGGGCGTTGCATGCGTGGGACAAGCTCTGCAGATCCACCGTTCTCCTCGATCCGAGCTGCAACTGGATTTGCGCCCGCGGTGCGCCGATGTGGGACGACGAGCGCGGCCTGTACTGCAAGCCCTATCCGCCACACGAGCCGATCAAGGTCCTGCACCTCGCCGGTCCCGCGAAGCAGATCGCCAGCGTCGTCAAGCAGACCAAGGGAGGCTCGTTCACCAGCTTCATCCTGCGCGGCTCGTCGCCCTTGGCTCCTGTCACCAGCCTCGCCTTGTAGCTGGCGGCGGAGACTGCCTTCAGTCAGGAGATCTGGCGCGAGCGTAGCGCCCTGTCGTTCCAGGCGGTTCCGAAAGGCGACGTCGTCGGCTTCCGCTCACATCGCCCCCTTTTGAGCCTGAGGCATGGTGGCGGCTGCGGACGCGTATCGGCTGCGGGATGGCTTTGTCGCCATCCGCCGCGTCAGATTTCCCACTTGCTGCCGGACATCGCCCAACACGCGCCGCCCAGCTGGCATCAATGCCAGGCTCGCCGTGAAGACGAGATAGGACAGGATGCCCTCCAGACCCAGCGTCAGCCAGCCGTAAGGCAGGCGGCCTCGCAAGCCGAGCAGGACCGCAAAGCTGATCGCCACCGCCGGCAGGAACGGCCCCACCGTCGAGACGAAGTCCCGCCTGCGCAGGGGCCCCTTGCGCGTGACCGTTGGCCACAGGAAACAGAGTTCGATGAAGCCGGCCGTCGCGTAGCCCGCGGCCACGCCCTTCGGTCCCCAGTGCAAGCCGATCACGAACAAGCTGATGGCCAGCACGCAGGTGATGAGGGCGTAGTTGCGCATCTCTGCCGTCCGTCCCTGGCTGACGAACAGCCAAGTCATGCTGTTGCCGAGCGGCGCCACGAAGGCGTCGATGCCGAGGATCGCGAAGATCGGCGTTACCCCGGCCCAGCGCTGCCCGAGAGCCAGTACGATCAGCTCGTGACAGGTCGTGACGACGAAGACCAGCGCGGGGTAGAGCAGCAGCAGCACAGCCTCCAGCATGCGCTGGTAGGCGCGCCGGTAGAACTCGGGCTCGTCACGACAGCGCGACAGCAGCGGGATGGCGACCTTGCTGAAGGGCGCGGAGACCTGGCCGAATGGCAAGGACATCAGCTTGAAGGCACGGTCGTAGAGACCCAGCGCTTGCTCGCCCGCAAAACGACCGAGCAAAATGTTGTCGCTGTTGCGGCTGAAGAATTTGATGATGCTGCCGACGGTCATGTTGCCACCGAAGGCAATCAGCGGCTTCATCTCGTTGAAAGCCCCGGGGCGTCCCGGCATCCAGCCCGTGATCGTCCATGCCATCACCAGGCCGACCAGGTTGGTCACCACCTGGTTGATGATGATCGCCCAATAGCCGGCGCCCAGCACGGCAGAGGCGATGCCGGCAATGCTGCCGACTACGAAGGTCGAGATGTCCATGATGGCGATCTCCTTGAACCGCATGTGCCGGTTCAGCAGCGCCATGTGCTGGCTGAAGAAGCTGCTCAGCAGGAGCAGGCCGCCCGAGACCATGACGATGGGGGCAGCCCGAGGGTCTCCATAGAACCGGGCGACCGGCTCGGCGATGACGGCACAAAGTGCGGCCAGCACGACCCCGGTTGCGATATTCAACCAGAACAGGCCGCTCAGCTGGGCTTGGGTGATATCCTTCTTCTGGACCGTTGCCTCCGACAGGCCGAGGTCGGCGAACGTCTGGATGAAGGAGATCGCCGGTGCGGCGAGCGCCACCAACCCGAAGTCGCCCGGCAGCAGCAGGCGGCCGATGACGATCTGGTAGCCGAAGCGGAGCACGAAACGCACCAGCTGCGTGGCGACGTTGATGATGATGCCGCTCGCCGAGGCGTCCTTGAGCCGGGCGCGCTCGGCCTCGGTCATCTCGCCGGCTTCGGAGGACGACGCCTCGGATGCGGCGGATGCCGGCAAGCGATCAGCAGCCGTGTAGCTGGCAAGTGTCAGATCGTCTGGCTCGGCACTTGCAAGCGTCATGCCGCTCACCGTGCCGATGGCAGGGGCTCCGGGCCGCTCCATGATCCGGAGATGGGATATTCCTGACCGGTTATCGGCTCAGGCTCCTGCAGACGCCGCGCGACGCCGCGATTTCTGCATGAGGACCCGTCGCATTCGCCCGCTTACCCGCCGGACCAGGAGCGGCCATGTCCGTGGATGACGCGCGATGATGCTCACCGCGGACAACCTGCTTCCGGTGAGGGCGTAGGCCTTCTGGGCGTCGATATAGTTCACCATCACGTGGTATTCCCGCGCACGCCGCCGAAGCAAGGCGACCAGATCCGCGTTGCCCAGGCGCTCCATCTTCTCCAGGAAGTAGCGGTTGGCCTCCAGGGTGCTGCGATAGTCGTAGCGCCAGGCGCCGTCGCCCGTGGTGGTCCAGGTTCGCGAGAGCGGTCCGAACGGCAATGTCCAGTCATACATCGGCCGGTCAACCAGGTAGCCCCGACCGTCGAGGGCGAAGAACGTCATCAGGTGATAGAAATCCTGTCCCAGCTTCAGGCCGGGGCGATAGCCGAGGTCATGGGCACGATAGAAGGATGCCCGGATCACCGGCTTGAGGATGCCGAAGCTGAACTCGGAGTCGGTCTCTGAATTGGCGATGAAGTCGCTCAGCCCGATCGCACGGCCACCTTGTCGGTCAGGAAAGGCGGTTCGAACCAAGGCGCCGGCGGCCTCGTCGATGTGGTTCTGGTTGTCGGCGACCAGGTCCACGCCCTCGCGGTCGCCCGCATCGAGCAGCACACGCAACCGTTCCGGCTGATAGCGGTCATCCGCATCCAGGGTCGCGATCCACTCGCCCCGTGCCACCTCGATACCGAAATTGAGAGCCCGCGCCTGGCCGCCATTCTGGGGCAGCGCGATGACCCGTATCCGCGCGTCCTCCGCCGCAAGTCGCCGGGCGACCTCCACTGTGTCGTCCCCGGAGCAATCCTCGACGATGACGATCTCGAAATCCTGCCTATCCTGTTCGAGGACGGACCGCACCGCCCGTTCAAGGGTCGAGGCGGTCCTATAGGCGGGGATGATGACCGACACCCGGGGCGGGGCGGCCGCGGCAACGTCCGTCATCTGGACGCCTCCACCTCGTAGGGGCGCCATCGGGTGGCAAACCAGATCCGCGTGGCGACGCGCCACAGCTTCGGCTTCACACGCTCGAGCAGGAGCTTCATCGGCGACCCGCCAAGGCGTAGCGGATGCCACAGAGGCACGACGCCGGGCTTCACCGGATGCCAAAGCGTGTTCAGACGCGGCAGGACCTTCGGTTCGGGGCGGAACACGAAGCTACCTGGCGAGTGGGTCGATGTCTTCGGCTGCGCAAAGTAGAACCTGTTGCGGTTCTCCGCGCGGACGTAGGACCCGCAGCCGCCGATATCCTCGATGCGCAGGCCTGCGCGGGCAGCGCTGCTGGGCACCATCACCTCGTAGTGGCCGCCGAAGCCCTCGTCATAAAGATCGTGCAGTGCCTGCAGGGCAGCGCGGCTCAGACGGCAGATCGGCAGAAACGCCTTCAACAGGTGATCGTCGTCCCATCTCCGTCCGGCGGGCACCACCATGCGCGGGTAGGAAAGCGCCCGGAGCTTGTGCGGTGCATCGGCGACGCGATGGATAATGGTCGCCAGGACGTCGGCATCGCTTTCGCGGAAGCGCTCGAACAGGACGCTCCACCGCCCTTCCCAATGGACGTCGTACTCGACGAACCAGATGCGATCGTACTGGGGAAACCGCGCCGCGAAATCCAGAAAGACGAGATCCAGGTTGCCCGCCATCTCCCAGTCCGTCGCTTGGCACTTCTGCGTATAACCGAGTTCGAACAAGGCCTCGCGGTTGACCGGATGGAGCCTCTCGCCGAGCGCCGTGGCGGCTTCCGCTGCAACCGGATTCTCGCTGCTCAAGACGAACCGTATATCCAAGTCCTGCGGGATCTCGTCACAAAGCCTGTCGAAGACCCGGAGCACCGGTGCACTCGCGATATGGGAGACGAACGCAATACAATCCCGCATAGAGGGATCCCTTCTGCCGCAGGCGCTCATAGCATGATGGCCAGGGTGACGTGGCTTCTTCCTTCGGCGCTGAAGGGTTTGTGAGTATAACTTTCCTGGGCTGGGGTCTACACAGACGCAGTATCATCCCGAACGAACCCAGAAGTACACGGCAGACACAGCTGTACACGATGTCGATCTCAGGGCACGTTCCGTCATGATGCCTGATCGAACCGCACCTTCTGATGCTGAAACAGTCGATAGGTATTCTTTGTGCCAACCACTGCCGGCCGTCTGGACAGGTTGAATGGCGATGGCTTGGCCGGGCAGCCATATGGCGTAGCTGGCGGAGCCGCGGCGCTTTCGGCGGATCAAGCGCTCGCCGGACGTGCCGCAAGTGGAGCGATCCGCTTCACAAGCCTTATCTTGTGCGTCGGCCTGTTCCTGCAGCGCTTCGCGGTGCCGCTCGGTGCAAAGCCGTTCAGCTTCGTGGGACCGGTCGGACTTCTGCTGGCGGCTGTCGCGATATGGCGAGGCGTCCTGGTGATCCACCGGCGGCGACTGTGCGCCTACCTGGCGCTGTGCATCTGCGTGCTCGTCGCTCTGATGGCACAGATCATGCGCCCGGAGGGCACACTTGATGGGCCCGCCAACCTGTCGTCCATGTTCCAGTTCCTGCTGTTGAGCAGCTTCGCAACCTTGAGCTTCGCGCAGCCGGTGGACGAGAAGCGCTTCTTCGCCACGGTGAACTTCTGGTTCATCGTCATCGCCGTCTGCGGAATGGGGCAATTCTTCGCGCAGCTCGCGGGGATAAGGATCTTCAAGTTCACCGGGCTGCTACCGTCATCGATCCTCTACGAGTACGGTTTCAACACGCAGATCGCGGTGGGCGTGGGCGGCCTCTTCAAGAGCAACGGGTTCTTCCTGGTCGAGCCGTCAGTCTTCTCGCAGATCATGGCACTTGGCCTGATCATCGAGATGCTCAACTTCAGGCGCGCAGCGATCCTCGCCCTGTTCGCGATGTCCCTGCTGCTCTCGTTCTCGGGTACAGGATGGATTGTCCTGGGCAGCTTCGTCATTGCCGCCGTGTTCGGGATGGGCCAGCGCGGCATCGCCATGGCGGCTGCGGTGCTGCTGGTCCTGGGACTGGCGCTCGGCATCCTGTCCTACGTAGCGCCGCAGTTCACCGGCGCCCTCGAACAGCGCACGAGCGAGTTCTCGACCCCGGGCACCAGCGCCCATCGTCGGTTCATAACGCCGTTCTGGGCCTTGTCCGACACCTTGACGGAACAACCGTCGGCCGCCCTAGTGGGACTCGGCAGTGGTGTCAGCGAGCGGCTACGCGTGCCGTACGACTACGACGTGAACACGCCGGTAAAGGTGATGCTCGATGAGGGCTTGCCGGCACTGGTCGCCTATTTCCTGCTGTTCGTCCTGGGCCGGAAGACGGCATCGCAGGCTGCCCTTCTTGCGCCCGCCATCGTGTTGTTTTTTATCACCGGTGCCTACCAGCAGTTCCCGCCGTTCGTGTTCCTGGTGTTTATGCTCATCTCGGTTGCAAGGCTCGAGAACAAGACGGCCTGAGTGGCGCCCGGTTGCCTGGATGCTCTCCCGGCCCTAGGTGAGGCCGTGCGACGCTTGAAACGCTCGCAGGAAGCGTCGCGCGCGCAAGGGTAGGGTGCGCACGAAGACCTGGGCGGCGAGGCGCCAGGTGATCTCGATGGCCGTCCCGCGGCTTATCAGGACAAGGAAGCCTCGGAGGTGTCCAGTACGGATCAGCCTTGCCGCCGCGGTCGCGCGTAGCCGTCGCACCTCCTTGAGGTTTGGCAGCGTGAGGCGGCGCTCCGCATCGTCCAGTACAGAGGCGATGAACCGGCAATCGGCGAGGTCGAGTTCATAGGGTCTGTATGATGTGAGCTCGAGCAGCTTGGCGGCATAGGCAGCGCGAAGGTACTCCGCCTCGCGCCCGTCTAGCTGACGCTTCGCGATGTCGTATATGCCTCGCGTGGACCTTGCGGCGGTCATCTGCTCGGCCGTTCGCTTCTCGAAGGCGAGGTCAACTCGACCGTGCCGACGGCGCGCTGCGGACACCGCAGCCAGTTGAGAGTTGATGGCGGAGAGACGCCCGTTCAGGGCCGAGCGGCTGGTGATGCTCTCAGCACTCAAGCGGTAGGCGCCCATGACCTCCTCCATGATGTGCAGTCGGCCGACACCCTGCAGGCGCCAGTAGAGATCCGTGTCCTCTGCGTGGTGGGCATACCGATAGCCGCCCACCGCCACGAGAGCCGACCGCCGCACCATCAAGAAAGGATGCAGCAGGTAAGGCTCTCTGGATGGGGTCCAGGTTTCATCAGCGCGATCGACCAGGCGGAACTGGGCAAGGGAGCCAATATTGTTCCCGGAGATATCGATGTGGCGGGCGAAGCTTGACAGCGCGACGCAGTCCGGATTTGCCGTGAGATAGGCGAGCTGCCGTTCGAAGCGGTCAGGGCACGCCAGATCGTCGGCGTCATGGCGCGCGATGATCTCGGCGGTGCAGTGTGCAAGGCCATGGTTCAGTGCATCGACGATGCCGCCGTTCTCCTGGTCGAGGACCGTGACGCGGCGATCGCGATCCGCGATGTCCTGCATGACCTTCAGGCTCGCGTCGGTTGAGCCATCGTTGATCAGCAGAATGCGGATATCCCGGACGGTCTGCGCCTGGATCGTCAGGACGGCCTGAACGACGGTCTCCGACGCGTTGTAGACCGGGATCAGGACATCGATGAGGGCAGGAGACATGGATCCTCGTTCGGCTACGGCAAGCTCGGTCGAAGGCCCTGAACCCGGATCGTCAGGTGGTTGCTGCACCGACCCCTGACCGCCGAAACGCTAGGCGTTTCCGACCAGGCGACGGTTCGGTGGGATACCGCGAACGAGCCCTTGCCTCCCCGAGGCTGCGCCCAGGTAGACCTGCGTGGTCTGCTGCGCGATCGCCGTCCACGGAGGAGCCTGATCCGACAGAGCCGCGGCATTGCGACTGCAGGCGGCCGCGAAGCCGCGATCCTCGATGAGGTGGGCCAGGCTCGCTGCCAGCGCCTGGATGTCTTCAGGCGGCACCAGGTGACCGTGCACTCCATCCACGATCGTCTCCTTGAACATGCCGAGACTGGTCGCGACCACCGGACGAGCATGCGCGAGGACCTCGGGGAGGACACCGCTGCCGTCGATCTCGCGATACGGGAAGACCGCGACCGTCCCCGGTGCGAACAGAGACGCAAGGTCGTCGTCAGCTATGAAGCCTGGCTCGATACTGATCAGGTGATCGAGCCTCAGTTGGCTGATCCGGTCGGTAAACGGCGTCAGGTCCATGTAGGGCTTGCCTACGATCCGCACGCGCGCCAGTTCCCGCAAACGATGCGGCAGCTTCGCGAACGCCTCGATCAGCAGGTCGGCACCCTTGTAGGGCTTGATCTTCCCGAAAAGAAGAAACGTGAGCGGGCCATCCATGGCATCGTCCGCATCGTTCGCGGGAGCTTTTCTCGTGTTGCCGAGCGGCAGGATGCTCAACCGTTCCGGCGCGATGCCCTGCGCGCTCAAGCGGGAGCAACCCTGTTCGGTGTGGACGATCAGGCGGTCGAACAGGCGCAGGGCTGCCAGGAAGCCGCTTGCCTGCAGCCGCGAGGAAGGGTCGCCGTTGAACGGGTTGGTGTCGTGCACGGTCGCAACCAGCGGCGCGACGCGTCGGAACGCTTTGAGCAGGCGGCCATCGATCAGCGGCAGCGCCAGCCATTGGAAGTGGATGACGTCCGGGTGCGTTCTCGCCAGCCGTTGCAGCAGTTCCAACATGCTGAAGGGATGCTCTAGCCCCTTGATGGCCAGCCGCGCCTTTCGGGGCAGCAGCGAGACGATGCGGCTACCCGAGACGCGATAGAACGTTGCCGCAAGGTCGACCGAGCCGGCCTCGCTGTCATCTGAAGTCGGCTTGCGCCCGAACAGGGTGACCTCATGGCCATTCTGCTCCAGTCCCCCGATCAACCCGCGGTCATACGGCAGGGTGAACAGCGACGGGTCGATCATCGCGATGCGCATCACGAGCGAAGCTCCTGCGCAGGTGCTGCGACGAGGCGTTCCGAAGAGGAGGAAGCATAGTCGGCCAGCCCACGGGCCGCGCTCGGACGTGCCTGCCCAGCGACCGGATCCCCTGCTCTTCCAGTCGCGGCGCGCGACGAGGCGGGTGAAACCCAAGTCTGGAACCGTTCGCCGCGCAGCGAGCGCGCCACTCCGATGCCGGTCGCCAAGAAGGCCGCCAGGATGTCGCGTAGCGCCACCAGCTTGCCGCCGCGGGCCAAGATGCACGCGGTCGCCGCAGCGACACCGGCCGCCGACACGACGACAGCTGCCCTGGGTCCACCGGCCAGGAAAATCGCCGCCATCAGGCTGAGCGGAGCGCCTGCGAGCAGGTAGATGGCAAACCAGCGCAGCAACTTGTGCGAGACGTACTTGTAGAGGTCGAGCGCCGGCAGCCTCCGCAGCCGCGGCCAGAGGGCACGGTGGACGTTGAAGGCCTGGCAGGCGATCCGGATCTTGCGCCGGAACTCCTCCTCAGGCCGGGATACCGAGGTCTCGACGGCATGCGCATCATCGACCCGCACGATCCGGCTACCAGAGCACAGGATCGACAGCGAGACATACATGTCGTCGATCAAGTCCGGCGGCGGAGGTGAATGCAGCCTGCGACGGATCGCGAAGATGGAGCCGTCGGCGCCCATCACCGATCCGGTTTGGCTCTCCAGAGCCTTGACGTGCTCTTCGAGGCGCCAGTACAGGGAGCTCGCCTGAGCGTCCTCGTTGCCATCCGGGTCCTGGTAGCGGAGGTGGCCGCAGACGGCACCTACCTCCGGGTCATCGAACGGCACGACAAGGCGCGTGATCGCATCCGCCGCGAACAGCACGTTGGCATCGCTGAACACCACCAGCTCGGCCTGCGTCATGCCCACCAGCGTGTTCATGCCGGCGGTCTTGCCCTGACGCGCCTCGGCCACCACCAGCCTGATCTGCCCGTTATACTGGGAAAGCAGCTCGGCGGTGCGATCAGTGGCGGCGTCGACATAAACCAGAAGTTCCAGTTGCGGCACCGCCTGTCGCATCGAGAGCATGTTCTCGAGCTTTGCCTCGATCACGGCCTCCTCGTTGTAGGCGCAGACACACAGCGCGATACTCGCGAGCGACCCCGGGTTGGCGTGCACCGGCCGGACGAAATGTCGGGCGAGGATCCGCAAGCTGAGGGGGTAGGTGGTGAAGGGATGCACGGCGAGCAGCGTCAGCACGCCGCCCATAGCTGTCAGCAATAGGATCGCTGCCTGATCCCCTCCGGTCATGCCCGGCTTACCAGCACGGCGAACAGCGGCGTCCGCGCGATCGTGCTGAAGGTGTTCACAGCGCGTTCCATGACAGTGCGATTGCCGCGCTGATCGACCACCATGACGGCGGCATCGACCCGCTGCACCAGGGTTTCGGCATCCGCAGTTCCGGCGGCCGAACCGAGCAAGACCACGAGATTGTAGTCCGACGCGCACTCGACCAGTAGGTTTTGGAAGGTCACACCGCCGATGAGGGCGTGCGCGTTGCTGACGCGCTGATCAACCAGGAGGAGATCCAGGCCCGGCTGCTCGCTGGCAACCACCGCATCACGCCAGTCCTTGCCGGAGAACACAGCCAGCAGGCCACCGCTGGAGGGACCGGTTTGCAGGTCGGGTTGCGCAGCTCTCGGAACCTGCCACCTGCTGCCATTGCCTGTGCCGCCGGTCACGCCTTGCAGCGGCTCGACCGCCGACAAACCCAGATGACGGCGCAGGCCCGGAGCGTTGAGGTCGGCATCTACCAGAAGTACGCGCTCGCCGTCGGCGGCGGCGACCTGGGCGAACGTGGCCGCCAGGCGGACGGCAAGCTGACTTCCCGCCGTGGAGGCGTCGGGCACGAACAAGGCGCAGCGCGGCACCTTGGACCAGCCTGCGAAGCGAAGCCGGTTCCGTATCACCCGCATCGCCTCGGCGACCTCCTGCGAATGGCCCGGCCGCCGCCACTCGGCGTCGAATGCATCCGGCGATGGCGCCCGGCTGCGGCTCAGCATGCGTCGCGACACCGTCGAGAGCACTGGCATACCCGTCGCATCGTGGAGCGCATCGGCGGTCTCGAAGCCCTTGACCGTGCGCAGGCGCGACAGCCCACCGAGGGCAGCGAGCAGGCCGCCGGCACAGGCGCCCAGCAACCCGATCAGGACGATATGCGGGCCCGAGTTGAATGCCGGAGGCACCGCGGGGCTGAGGATCCGGACGTCGGGAGTGGCGCTCGCCGCGGGTTGCGCCACCGCCTGCTGGGAGCGCTCCAGCAGGTTGCGGTAGAGGCTTTGCCGGGTGACCTCCTCCTGCTGCAGCTGATCGAGCTGTGCCTGCGCGTTCTCGGCCTGGATCGCGCCGGTGCGCGCAGCGTTGAGCTGCTGATGTACAAGATCATCCTGCTCGCGCGCGACACGCAGCTGCGCGCCCAGGGACGAGACGATGCGCGCAACCTCGCCGTTCAGCGCCTGCCTGGACGTGCGCAACTGCGCTTGCGCGACTCGCATCGCCGGGTGCGATGGTCCGTAATGAGCAGATAGCTGGGCAACGTTGCCCTCGGCCGTCGCCTCCTCGTCACGCAGCCGGGAGACCGTCGGCGAGTCCAGCACGTTCGCCAGTGCGTCCGAAGCCCCCGCCCTCTGCGCAGCCAGCGCGCGCGCGTAGGTGACTTCGAGCTGGGAACGCTGCACGCCGGCGGACGCTGCCGCCGTCGTCAGTTCCTCGACCTGCTGCTGACCCACGCTGCCGGCGCGCAGTCCTATGGAGCTGCTGCTTTCGCGCAGGTCGTGCTCCTGCTTCTCGACCGCGACGAGATCGGCACGCGCCTGTTCGACGCGTTGCGAGAGAACGGCGCCTGCGCCCTGGTTGGCGTCCTCACGGTGCTGAGCGCGCGAGCTCACATAGTCGGCGATCAGGGTGTTGACGTAGCGCGACGCAAGCACGGGGTTCTTGGAGACGAACGAGATCGAGATCACCAGGCTCTTGTTGTCCTGGAACACCGACAGGGCCTTCTTGGCGGCGCCGATCACGCCCTCCTCGGTGGCCGCCGCTCCATCTCCGGTCGAGGCCGCATGCGGCAACAGCGGCGCCAGCATGGTGCCGATCAGGCCGCTGAACCGCTTCCAGAGCGTCGGCGGCCGCAGATCGGCGTTGAACTCCGGCACCGTCTCGAGGTGCAGCTCGCCGACCACTTGCGCATTGAGTGCCCGCGACGTCAGCGCCTGCACCTCGGTGTGGACGAACGGCATGGGATCGGGACCGTCGTCACCCTTCAGCACGCCCTGTAGTTCGGGCAGCGCCATGCGGTCACCTTCCACGGTCATCAGCCCGTTGGCGGTGAACGTCTTGGGCAGCGTGTGCGCGAAGATGAAAGCACCGCCTCCTCCTGCCACGGTGCAGAACCCGATCGCCCAGATGTGCCGCCGCAGCAGCCGCACGATCTGTTCGACACGCAGCACCGACTGGGTTCCCTTGCGCGTCGCAAGCATTTCCGGCCTGGCTGCCGCGAAGCTGTTCATTGATTGTCTCCGGACATGCGGTCAGGGCCGATGGCGGAGACATGCCAGTCTGGCTGCGACTGCAGGGCGTATTGGGGTACGGGCTGCGATGCTTGAAGCACGTTGCTCATCGGCGGCCTGTCGTTGACGAAACCCTGAACGACGTCGTGGGCGGTAAGCAGCAGCACGTGGTGCATCAGGCCGCGCTCAAGGAAGGTGAACAGGCCGGAGCCGGCACCGACCGCCTGCAGGACGTTCCGGGCCTGTAGTCGCTCCCAGATCGTGAGCGGGATGCGGTTGCCTCCCACGGTCACGCTACCGGCTTGGCCGCCAAAAACCTGCATCCGCCCGAACTGGTCCTGCGGCGCCGACGCGATGCGGCGCAGAGCCAGCATCATCTCGGCGTCGGTTTCCTGCAGAGTGAGGTCTGCATACAGCTCGCTCACATGGGCCGGTGCGGCCAGCGCCAGGCGATCGACCGCCGTCTGGAAGTCCGCGTGGGAAACGATGCTGTCACCGCGTGCCGTGGCCGCCTGGGCGAGGCGCAGGGCAAGCATCTGAGCCATGTACGGCATGCCACGGGATACCCAGAGCACGCAGTTCACCGCGGCCTCCGGAAAGCTGAGCCCTGCGGCACGGCCGCCCTCGACCACCAGGCGGCCAACCTCCTCGTCACTGAACAGCGGCAGGTGAACGCCGATCACGTTGCGCTGGATCGAGGGATGCTGCCCGAGGATCTGCTCGAGCGTGTCCGAGACGCCGACGATCATGAAAAGCAGCGGCAGGCGCCGGTCCGACAGCTGCTTGATGGTGTCGGCGAGCCGGGTGCGCGTCGCGGTATCCAGGACCCGGTCGAACTCGTCTACCACGCAGACAAGATCCCGGCAGTCCAGACGCTGCGGCAGTGCCAGGACGTCTGCTGGTCGCAGCACGCCGCTGGGAAGCGCCTCGACGCAGCCGATGCCGTCACCCGTAGATAGTCCCCGATCCGGGCGAACCGACGTCGGCGCACCGAGAAGCGATGCTGGCAGGTCACGCAGCAGGCCGCGCATCAGGTCGTCGAAGGTGGTGTCGGCGTCGCAGGTATGGCGGGCCACAGTGCTTCCGGTGCGGCGCAGCGCCTCGCTGACGAGATTGGCGAGCGACGTCTTCCCGCGCCCACGTTCGGCATACAACACCACATGCGCCTGATCTTCACGCAGAGCTTGCAGGATACGCATCAGCTCGACCCGACGGCCGATCAGACGGCGACGTCCCGACCTGGGTTGGGTCGGCGTGAAGGCCTCGCCTGGTGCCAGCACCGGCGCGGCGGCGACCGCTCCACCGGCTTGTGACGGCAGGTATTCGTGTTCCTGCTCGACCGACGACGGGATCTCGTGCGGAGCCGCCGTGTCAGCCGCCTCGAACTCTCGACGTTTCTGAGGCCGCGCAGGCCGGAGCAGGAAGTCGTGGAGGCGACCCAAGAGATTTTGTGGTTGCAAAAGGTGACCCTGCACCGAGACCGCCATCAGACGGCCCCGTGCCGCTTGAGGACAGTTGGAATGGTCTTGGCGAGGATTGCAACGTCGTGCCAGATGGTCCAGTTCTTGACATACCACGTATCAAGCTGGACGCGCTGCCTATAGGTGGTATCCGACCTGCCACTGACCTGCCATAGGCCGGTAAGGCCCGGTCTGGTCTCGTAGTAGTAGGCGATGTCCTCAGCGTAACGCACCACCTCGGCCCGCACGATCGGCCGCGGCCCTACCAGGCTCATCTCCAGGCGCAGCACGTTGAACAGCTGCGGCAGCTCGTCGAGGCTGGTGGCGCGAAGGAAACGGCCTACAGCCGTAACCCTCGGGTCGCGCCGCAGCTTGCGGCCACTCTCCCACTCGGACGCCAAGTCAGCATCCTCGGCAAGGGACAGGCGCAGAACGGTCTCGGCATCCGGCACCATCGAGCGAAACTTGAAGCACGAGAACTCGCGGCCGTTGGCACCGATGCGGCGATGGGCGAACAATGTCGGGCCTCCGTCGAGCTTCACCGCGACAGCGATGGCGAGCAGGACGGGCGCACTCAGCAACAGCAGCAGCGAAGCCGCCGCAAGGTCGAAGACGATCTTCGCCGCCCGCGCTCCCGGTTTCGCCAAGTTGTTCCGGTATGAGAACATGACCGTGTCATGACTGAAGAAGGAAGTCTGGGCGAAGCCCAGCACCGGCAGCCCATCGAGACGTGGCATCGTCGAGAACGGGACGCGCGCACGAACCAGAGACTCGGTCAGCACCCGAGCACCGCCATCGTTGTTGTCTAGCGCTAGCACCAGCATATCAGCGTTCCGGCGCTGCAACAGGCGACGCCAGTGCGATGGCTCGTTGAGGTGCCGCGAGGATAAAAGCGTCTCCGCGTCGGCGTCAACCGTATCGACGACCCGGTAGCCGAGGCCGGGTTCCGAATGCAGCGCGGTTCGTGCCTGCTCCGCAGCCTCGCCGCTGCCGACGATCAGAACAGGCACCTGCCAGAGACCCATCCGGCTGAGCACGTCGCGAGAAACACTGCGCAACATGGCAGCGCTCAAAGGAAAGATAAGCCACGTCAGGACCAGGAAGATCCGTGAGTCTTGTTGATGGGACGAATATTCGAGAAAGCCGGCGCACAGCATCGCCGCGACGCTTATGCCCAGCATGTCCCGCAGGGCGCTCCAGAACGGCATCCTGGACCAGTAGTGCCCGTTGTGCGCGAACGCGACGAGCACGCCCACCAAGATCAAGGCCTCGCCTGGAAAGTCCGCATGTCGTACTAGGTCCGCTACCGGGCTGACAGCCATCGGCATCCAACGCCCCATCAGGCGTATCAGCATCGAGGCCAGGCTGGCCGCGCAGACGAACGCGGCGCAGTCCGAGAACACCTGGGAAGTTGCGGCAACCGTCTGACCGAAACGCCTGGATCGCGCCCGTGCAGCCGGTGGCAGTTCGACTGTCGGCTCAAGCCAGTACGACTGTGGTTTGAGTCTCCTGCGGTGCGCAGAATCCTCGCCAAGCTTGGCTTCACCAATGAAGTCTGACCCTGCTGGGTTTGAACTCGGCATGATTTTCGCACCGTTCAAGATAGGGTCGGGCATGGGGAATGCTTGCCGTCTTTGACGGTCGTTCTGATTTGTCAGCGTGTAAGTCACGGACTTCTTCAAATCCGACCTACTGCCCTAGGGCAAAGCTGCGACGCTCCCACGCGAGGAGTACATGTTGCAGTGCACAGCTAAAGCATTCTGGCCGCCACGTGGTGGTCCGTCAGCGTTTTGTGACAGTTTTGCGGCAATGCGCACTCTCGACGGTCATTTTTCAACGGTGCGAAGTACGAAGAAGTACAGTCCGTACAAATCGTCCCGCATCGTGGAGATCGTCGCGGCCCTCGCCGGGGTCGGTGCGGGGTCTAGAACTTCGTCTTTATTTTGAGACAGCGCCGCGCCAGACATTCATCAGCGTGCCCTCAGAGCCGGGAAGCTCGGATTGTCATGCCGTTCTCGAGCGGCTGCTGTGCCGGTCATGAGCGGG
>CAXTNV010000007.1:0-36169 GCA_964245755.1 uncultured Acetobacteraceae bacterium
GTGCCAACGTGTACGACATCCTGAACCACGACGTGCTGGCGATCACCCGCGCCGGGGTCAAGGGCCTGAAGGAGCGCCTGGCATGACCGACATCCTTGCCATACGCCGGCAATCGGAGCGCATGTCGCGCGAAGCGATGTATGACATCGTGCGTGCCCCGGTGATTACCGAGAAGGCGACGGCGCTGTCCGAGAAGAACCAGGTGGTGTTCCGGGTGGCGATTGACGCCAACAAGCTGCAGATCTAGTCGGCCGTCGAGGGGCTGTTCGGGGTCAAGGTGCAGGGCAAGGCCAAGCGCTTCCGCGGCCGTCCCGGTGTCCGTTCCGACGTGAAGAAGGCGTTCGTGCAGCTCGCGGAAGGTCAGTCGATCGACCTGTCCGCCCGGCTCAGCTGACGCGGGGTAAAATTCGATGGCATTGAGGCATTTCAAGCCGGTCACGGCGTCGCTTCGCGGGACGGTCCTGATCGACCGCAGCGAGCTGTGGAAGGGCAAGCCGGTCAAGACCCTCACGGAGGGCAAGCACCGCACGGGCGGCCGCAACAACCACGGCCGCACCACCTCGTTCTTCCGTGGCGGCGGGCACAAGCAGACGTATCGCCACGTCGACTTCAAGCGCCGCAAGTTCGACGTGGTCGGCACGGTGGAGCGGCTGGAGTACGACCCGAACCGCACCGCGTTCATCGCCCTACTGAAGTATGCCGACGGCGAACTGGCGTACATCCTGGCGCCACAGCGCATCAAGGCGGGCGACCAGGTCATCGCCGGTGCGCGTGTGGACATCAAGCCGGGCAACGCGATGCCGCTGGCGGCGATCCCGGTCGGCACCATCGTGCACAACATCGAGTTGAAGCAGGGTGCTGGTGGCAAGGTAGCCCGTTCCGCCGGGACGTATGCGCAGCTGGTCGGCAAGGACAGCGGCTACGCGCAGGTCAAGCTGCAGTCCGGCGAGCTACGCGTGGTGCGCGGCGAGTGCATGGCGACGGTCGGCGCGGTGTCAAACCCCGACAACATGAACCAGAGCATCGGCAAGGCTGGCCGTGCGCGCTGGATGGGTCGTCGTCCGCACAACCGCGGCGTGGTAATGAATCCGGTCGACCATCCGCACGGCGGCGGCGAGGGCCGCACCTCGGGCGGTCGTCATCCGGTCACGCCATGGGGCAAGCCGACCAAGGGCTACAAGACGCGTGTCAACAAGCGCACCGACAGCCTGATCATCCGTCGCCGCAAGACCGGCAAGTAAGGGGCAAGCAAGGATGGCACGTTCCGTCTGGAAGGGCCCGTTCGTGGACGGGTATCTGCTGAACAAGGCCGACGCGTCGCGCGCGTCGGGTCGTAACGAGGTGATCAAGATCTGGTCGCGCCGTTCGACGATCCTGCCGAAGTTCGTGGGGCTGACGTTCGGCGTCTACAACGGCCACAAGTTCCTGCCGGTGCAGGTCAACGAGAACATGGTCGGGCACAAGTTCGGCGAGTTCTCGCCGACGCGTACCTTCACCGGGCACTCGTCGGACAAGAAGGCGAGGCGCGGCTGACATGAGCAAGCCGAAGCATCCGCGGACGCTGGCCGAGACCGAGGCGCAGGCGGTGACGCGCAACATCCGCGTCAGCCCGCGTAAGCTCAACCTCGTCGCCGGCCTGATCCGCAACAAGCCGGCGGCGCAAGCGGTGGCGACGCTGACCTTCAGCAAGCGACGTATCGCCCAGCAGGTGAGGAAGACGCTGGAGAGCGCCATCGCCAACGCCGAGAACAACCATCAGCTCGATGTCGACCAGCTCGTCGTCATCCATGCCGAGGTTGGCAAGTCGATCGTGATGCGTCGCTTCCATGCCCGTGGCCGCGGGCGCTCGGCGCAGATCGAGAAGTTCTTCAGCCACCTGAAGATCGTCGTCGCGGAGCGCACGCCGGCAGCGGCCGCCTCCGCGGCACAGCAGAAGGCCGCCTGAACCATGGGTCACAAGGTCAATCCGATCGGGCTCCGCCTCGGCATCAACCGCACCTGGGACAGCCGCTGGTTCGCCGGCCGCGACTACTCGAAGCTGCTGCACGACGACCTGAAGCTGCGCACGCACCTGCGTCGCAAGCTCGCCGGCGCGGGCGTATCGCGCGTGGTGATCGAGCGTCCGGCGAAGAAGCCGCGGGTCACGATCTACGCCGCGCGTCCCGGTGTGGTGATCGGCAAGAAGGGCCAGGACATCGACAATCTGCGCCGCGATCTGGCCAAGATGGCGAAGTCCGACGTCTCGCTGAACATCGTCGAGATCCGCAAGCCCGAGATCGAGGCGCAGCTGGTCGCGGAGAACATCGCTCAGCAGCTTGAGCGCCGCGTGGCGTTCCGCCGCGCGATGAAGCGGGCGGTGCAATCGGCGATGCGCCTCGGCGCGCAGGGCATACGCATCAATTGCGGCGGCCGCCTGGGCGGTGCCGAGATCGCCCGCGTCGAGTGGTACCGCGAAGGCCGCGTGCCGCTGCACACGCTGCGCGCAGACATCGATTACGGGGTCGCCACCGCCAAGACGACGTACGGCACCTGCGGCGTGAAGGTCTGGATCTTCAAGGGCGAGATCCTGGCTCACGACCCGCAGGCGCAGGATCGACGCGCCGCCGAACAAGCGCCGCAGCGATAAGCCGGCGCTGAGGATCACCGAACATGTTGTCTCCGAAGCGGACCAAGTACCGCAAGGCCCACAAGGGCCGAATCCACGGCCTCGCCAAGGGCGGAACGGCGCTGAATTTCGGCGCATTCGGGCTCAAGGCGCTCGAGCCGGAGCGTGTCACGGCGCGGCAGATCGAGGCATCGCGCCGGGCGATCACGCGCGCGATGAAGCGCGCCGGCCGTGTGTGGATCCGCATCTTCCCCGACGTGCCGGTTTCGACCAAGCCTGCCGAGGTGCGCATGGGTTCCGGCAAGGGCTCGCCCGAGTTCTGGGTGGCGCGCGTGAAGCCGGGCCGCATCGTGTTCGAGATCGACGGCGTGTCGCCCGAGATCGCCAAGCTGGCGCTGGCTCTGGGTGCGGCGAAGCTGCCGATCAAGACCAAGTTCGTCACCCGCATCGGGGAAGCCTGAGATGGCCCGCGCCAGCAAGCCGTCCGACCTGCGGGTCAAGACCGAGGACGAGCTGCAGACCCAGCTGCTCGACCTCAAGCGCGAGCAGTTCAATCTGCGCTTCCAGCGCGCCACCGGCCAGAACGAGGGAGCCGGGCGCGTGCGCGAGGTGCGTCGCGAGATCGCCCGCATCAAGACGGTCGTTCATGCAAAGCGCGCGGGGGCCACTGCCTCCGCGTCGAAGTCCTGAGAGGAGTTGGACGATGCCGAGGCGCGTCCTGACGGGTCGGGTGACCAGCGACAAGATGGACAAGACCGTGACGGTGCTTGTCGATCGGCGCGTCATCCATCCGCTGTACAAGAAGTTCATCCGCCGCTCGAAGAAGTATGCGGCGCACGACGAGGCCAATCTGTGCAAGGTGGGCGACACCGTGCGGATCATCGAGTGCCCCCCGATCTCCAAGCGCAAGACCTGGACGGTGGTGGCACGCAACGGCGAGGTGATGGGCGACGACTCCGCACCGGCCGGGCTGGTCGCGGCGACATCGGCGCCGGCGCCGGACGCCGCGCAGCCGGCCCCGCAGACGATGGGGAGCTGAGTCATGATCATCGTCGAGACCAACCTGGACGTCGCGGATAACTCCGGCGCGCGTCGGGTGCAGTGCATCAAGGTGCTGGGCGGCTCCAAGCGGAGGTCCGCCTCGGTCGGGGATGTCATCGTCGTCTCCATCAAGGAGGCGATCCCGCGCGGCAAGGTGAAGAAGGGCGACGTGCATCAGGCGGTCGTGGTGCGTACGTCGTTTCCGGTGCGTCGCGCCGACGGCAGCGCGATCCGCTTCGATCGCAACGCGGCCGTGCTGATCAACAAGCAGTCCGAGCCGATCGGCACGCGCATCTTCGGGCCGGTGGTGCGCGAACTGCGGGCGCGCAAGTTCATGAAGATCATCTCGCTCGCGCCGGAGGTGCTGTGATGGCCGCGCGCATCCGCAAGGGCGATCAGGTCGTCGTCGTCACCGGCTCGGATCGCGGCAAGCAGGGCGAGGTGCTCAGCGTGCTGCCGGCCGCCGGACGGGCGGTTGTGCGTGGCGTGCGCATCGCGAAAAGGCACACCAAGCCGCGTGGTGCCGGCGAACAGGGCGGGATCGTGGAGCGCGAGGCGTCGATCGACCTGTCCAACCTGAAGCTGGTCGATCCCAAGAGCGGCAAGCCCACCAAGGTGGGTTTCCGGGTGCTCGAGGGCGGCCGCAAGGTCCGCGTCGCCAAGGCGACCGGGCAGATCATCGAAGGCTGAGGAGGCAGAGCATGTCTGAGGCCAGCGAGACAGCATCGACTGCTGCACGCCCGTTGCCGCGAATGCGTCAGCGCTACGAGAACGAGATGCGCGCGAGCCTGCGTGAGCAGTTCGGCTACAAGAACGTGATGCAGGTGCCGCGCCTGGAGAAGATCGTCATCAACATGGGCGTGGGCGAGGCCGCTGGCGACCAGAAGAAGCTCGACGCCGCGGTCGCCGAGATGACGCTCATCGCGGGCCAGAAGCCGGTGAAGACGATCGCCAAGAAGGCGATCGCCGGCTTCAAGATCCGCGAAGGCCTGCCGATCGGCTGCAAGGTCACGCTGCGTCGCACGCGGATGTACGAGTTTCTCGACCGGCTGGTGACCATCGCGATGCCGCGCGTGCGCGACTTCCGCGGCCTCGCGGCGAACAAGGGCTTCGACGGTCGCGGCAACTTCGCCATGGGTCTCAAGGAACAGATCGTGTTCCCGGAGATCAACTACGACAAGGTCGACCAGATACGCGGCATGGACATCATCTTCGTCACCAGTGCCAAGACAGACGCCGAGGCGAAGGCGCTGCTCAAGGCGTTCGACCTGCCGTTCGCGGCATAGGCGTCGTCCCGACTGAATTCGAATTGGAAAACCGCCGGGCGAGCCCGGCAGGTTCCGGAGGGTAGAACAAGGCATGGCAAAGACATCCGCCGTCAACCGCAACCTCAAGCGCACCGCGATGGCGACGCGCGACAAGGGCAAGCGGGTCGCGCTCAAGAACATCGTCATGGACCGGACGCTCCCGGTCGAGGACCGGTTCGAGGCGTCGATGAAGCTGGCGCAGCTGCCGCGCAACGGCGCGCGGGTGCGCGTCAAGCTGCGCTGCAAGGTCACCGGCCGCTCGCGCGCGAACTATCGCAAGTTCGAGGTGTGCCGCATCGTGCTGCGCGACCTGGCCAGCAGCGGCCAGATCCCTGGCATGGTCAAGTCGAGCTGGTAAGGGAGACGACCCATGTCGATGTCTGATCCCCTGGGCGACATGCTCACCCGCATACGCAATGCGCAGCGCAGCCGTCATGCCGCCTGTGTGGCGCCGGCGTCGAAGCTGCGCGCCAACGTGCTCGAGGCGCTGCGACGCGAGGGCTACATACGCGGCTTCAAGGCCGAGGAGCTGCGGCCGGGCATCGCGCAGCTGCGCATCGAGCTGAAGTACACCGACGGCGAGCCCGTCATCAAAGAGATCCATCGCGTCTCCAAGCCGGGCCGCCGGGTCTATTCCAAGATCAGGGAGCTGCCGCGGGTCTATGCCGGCCTCGGCGTCTCCATCCTGTCGACGCCGCGCGGCGTCCTGAGCGATGCAGAGGCTCGCGCCGCCAATGTCGGCGGCGAGGTCCTGTGTCGCGTGTTCTGAGGGGGGCATCATGTCACGTGTAGGCAAATACCCCGTCGAGATCCCACAGGGCGTGCAGGTCGCGATCGAGGGTGGCGTCCTGACCGCGACCGGCAAGCTGGGCGCGCTGCGCCTGCCGCTGTCGGAGCATGTCGAGACCACCGTCGAGGAGAACCGGGTCAGCGTGGTGCCACGCGGCAAGGCAGCACCGTCGCGCATGATGTGGGGCACCACGCGGGCGCTGGTGGCGTCGATGGTCCGTGGCGTCTCCACCGGCTACAGCAAGACGCTGGAGATCACCGGCACCGGCTACCGCGCGTCGGTTCAGGGCACGAACCTGGTGATGAATCTCGGCTACTCGCACGACATCGTCTACGCGATCCCGTCGGGCATCAAGATCACCACGCCGCGTCCGACAGCGGTGACGATCGAGGGCATGGACAAGCAGCGCGTGGGCCAGGTGGCGCTCGACATCCGCAACTTCCGCCCCCCCGAGCCCTACAAGGGCAAGGGCGTGCGCTATGACACGGAAGTCATCCGCCGCAAGGAAGGCAAGAAGAAGTAATGGGCACGCAACAGGATCTGCGGGAGCGCCGGCGTATCCGCCTGCGCTTCCAGCTGCGCCGCAAGGCCGGTGGCCGTCCGCGGCTGTCGGTGTTCCGCTCGGGCAAGAACATCTATGCCCAGGTGATCGACGACGTCGCCGGCCGCACTGTCGCCGCCGCTTCCAGCCTCGACCACGACCTGCGCGAGCGGCTGAAGTCGGGTGCGGATTCGGACGCAGCCGCCGCCGTCGGCAAGCTGGTCGCCGAGCGTGCGGTCGCCGCCGGGGTGAGCCAGGTGGTGTTCGACCGCGGCGCCTATCTCTATCACGGGCGCGTCAAGGCGCTGGCGGAGGCTGCCCGCGAGGGCGGCCTCGCCTTCTGAAGGAGTTCTCTCGCATGGCACGTGATTCGAGAGACGGTGGCCGCGGCGGCGGTCGCGAGCGCGATCGCGACGGCGACGACCTAGTCGACAAGCTGGTCACCATCAACCGCGTCGCCAAGGTGGTGAAGGGCGGACGCCGCTTCGCCTTCGCCGCCCTGGTGGTGGTCGGCGACCAGAAGGGCCGCGTCGGCTTCGGCGCCGGCAAGGCGCGGG
Source organism: uncultured Acetobacteraceae bacterium (assembly GCA_964245755.1). Taxonomy (GTDB): domain Bacteria; phylum Pseudomonadota; class Alphaproteobacteria; order Acetobacterales; family Acetobacteraceae; genus Lichenicoccus. The sequence goes on from CAXTNV010000007.1 coordinate 6,842, forward strand.
AGGTGCCGGAGGCGATACGCAAGGCGACCGAGCGCGCCAAGCGGGCGCTGATCCGCGTGCCGATGAAGGAGGGACGTACGCTGCATCACGACGTCGCCGGACATTACGGCGCCGGCAAGGTGGTGCTACGCTCGGCAGAGGCCGGCACCGGCATCATCGCCGGCGGCCCGATGCGTGCGGTATTCGAGAGCCTGGGCATCGGCGACGTGGTGGCCAAATCGCTCGGCAGCCGCAATCCGCACAACATGGTCAAGGCGACCTTCGACGCGCTGACCCGCTGCGCAAGCCCGCGTTCGGTGGCGAGCCGTCGCGGCAAGAAGGTGTCGGACATCCTGGGCAAGCGCGATGGCGGCGGCGCCGAGGCCGTCACGGAGGGTGCGGCGCATGTCTGAGACCCTCGCGGCGCTGACCAGGCTGGCCGGCGACAAGCTGCGCGTCACCCAGACCGGGTCCGGCAACGGTCAGAAGCCGGGTCAGCAGGCGACATTGCGTGGCCTCGGGCTCGACAAGATGGGCAGGACGCGCGAGCTGGAAAACACGCCCTCGGTGCGCGGCATGATCCGCAAGGTGTCCCACCTGGTGAAGGTGGAGGGATAAGATGAACCTCAACGAAGTGCGCGACAACGCCGGCGCCCACTACCGCAAGAAGCGGCTGGGTCGCGGCATCGGCTCCGGCAAGGGCAAGACATCGGGCAAGGGCGTAAAGGGTCAGAAGGCACGCGAGGGCGTGTCGCTGAACGGCTTCGAGGGCGGCCAGCTGCCGATCTATCGCCGCCTGCCCAAGCGCGGCTTCAAGAACCTGTTCCGCAAGATCTACGCGCCGATCAACCTGGGAGCGGTGCAGAAGGCAATCTTCGCCGGCAAGCTCGATCCCGGCCAGCCGGTCGACGAGGCGGTGCTGCGCCGCGCCGGACTGGTCGGCAGCGGCAAGTATGCCGGCATACGCATCCTCGCCGGCGGCGGGCTGACGCGGGCGGTTTCGTTCGACGTCTCCGGGGCCTCTGCGGCAGCCGTCGCGGCGGTGGAGAAGGCCGGTGGCAGCGTCAAGGTGTCGGTGCCGCCGCACGTCAAGGCGGCGGAGGCTGGCTGAGGCGAGGCCGCTCTCGCGGGGCCTTGACCCGGTCGGAGCCTGAGCCTTTAAAATCCGTCTCCGCTGTAGATCAGAACAGGCAGCGCCTCCTCAGGAGGCGCTGTTCTCGTGAGAAGGGATGCGCGCATGGCCTCCGGGGCCGAGCAGATGGCAGCGAACCTGAATTTCGGTGCGCTGTCCAAGGCGAGCGAACTGTGGAAGCGGATCTGGTTCACGCTGGGCGCGCTGATCGTCTACCGGCTCGGCACCTACATCCCGGTGCCGGGGATCGACGCCTCGGTGATGGGGCAGCTGCTGGCGCAGCACCAGGGCGGCATCCTGGGAATGTTCGACATGTTCACCGGCGGCGCGCTCGGCCGCGCCACCGTGTTCGCGCTCAACATCATGCCCTACATCAGCGCCTCGATCATCGTGCAGCTGATGTCTTCCGCGATCCCGACCCTAGAGGCGATCAAGAAGGAAGGCGAACAGGGGCGCAAGAAGCTCAACCAGTACACGCGCTACCTGACGGTGCTGATCGCGCTGTTCCAGGCGTATGGCATCTCGGTCGGGCTCGAGAACATGCACGGCGCCGGCGGCGTGACCGCGGTGATCGACCCGGGCATGTTCTTCCGGTTCTCCTGCGTGGTGACCCTGGTCGGCGGCACCATGTTCCTGATGTGGCTGGGCGAGCAGATCACCGCGCGCGGCGTCGGAAACGGCATCAGCCTGATCATCTTCGCCGGCATCGTCGCCAACCTCCCGCACGCGCTCGCGACCCTGCTGCAGCTCGGCTACACCGGCGGCCTGTCGCCGATCTTCGTCGCCATGTTCCTGCTGATCGCAGTCGGCGTGATCGGCTTCATCACCTTCATGGAGCAGGCGCAGCGACGGGTGACGATCCAGTATCCCAAGCGTCAGGTGGGCAACCGCATGTTCGGCGGCGACTCCACCCATATGCCGCTGAAGGTCAACACCTCGGGGGTGATCCCGCCGATCTTCGCCTCCTCCGTGCTGCTGATCCCGGCGACCATCGCCGGCTTCGCCGCCAACGGTGGCGGCACCGGCTGGCTCGCCACCCTCGGCCAGATGATCGCGCACGGGCAGCCGCTCTACATGCTGCTCTACGCGGCGATGATCATCTTCTTCTCGTTCTTCTACGCGGCGGTGACCTTCAATCCCGTCGAGACCGCCGACAACCTGCGCAAGCAGGGCGGCTTCCTGCCGGGGATCCGTCCCGGCGCCAACACCGCCGCCTTCCTCGACCGCATCCTGACCCGGTTGACCACGATCGGCGCGCTCTACCTGGTGGTGGTCTGCCTGCTGCCGGAGATCCTGATCAGCCGCTACAGCGTGCCGTTCTACTTCGGCGGCACCAGCCTGATCATCATCGTCTCGGTGGCGATGGACACGCGCGCGCAGATCGCCTCCCACCTGCTGGCGCACCAGTACGAAGGCCTGATCCGCAAGTCACGCGGCAGGACGAGGATTCGATGAACCTGATCTTCCTCGGGCCGCCCGGCGCCGGAAAGGGGACCCAGGCGAAGCGGCTGGAACGTGCATACGGCATCGCGCAGATCTCCACCGGCGACATGCTGCGCGCCGAGGTAGCCGCCGGCAGCGAGATCGGGCGCAGGGCGCGCGCGATCATGGATGCCGGTTCGCTGGTGCCGGACGAGGTGATCATCGCCATGCTGCGCGCGCGCATCCGGCAGCCCGATTGCACTAAGGGCTTCATCCTGGACGGCTTTCCGCGCACTGAGGCGCAGGCGGATGCACTGGACGCGCTGATGGCCGAGTTCGGCCTGAAGATCGACGCCGTGCTGGCGCTTCAGGTCGACGAGCCGGAGCTGGTCGAACGCATCGCCGGACGCTTCACCTGCGCGACCTGTGGCGCGGGCTACCACGACAGGTTCAAGCAGCCGCGCAACGACGGCACCTGCGACGTGTGCGGCGGTCACCAGTTCATCCGCCGGGCCGACGACAGGCGAGAGACCGTGGCGGCGCGCCTGCAGGCATATCGTGCGCAGACCACGCCGATCCTGCCGCACTACAAGGCGCAGGGCCGACTGTTCGACATCGACGGGATGGCCGAGATCGACACCGTCAGCGCCGCGATCGACGTCGCGATCCGCGAGGCCACACACGAAGACTTGATCCCGCGCGATTGACTCGGGAGGCGCTGCACGTATAGTGCGCGCCCTCAGCCCGATCCGCGCCGTGGCGTCCCGTGCGCCGCGTGAGTCCGGCGTTTATCCGATCTTCCGCCGCCGGGGACGACGATGTGCCCCTGGCGGGCAGAGCTTTACCGCCCGGTTCGCGCCGGGTGCACGAGGAGTGACTGGCGTGGCGCGTATTGCCGGCGTGAACATCCCGACCAACAAGCGGGTCCTCATTGCCCTGACCTACATCTTCGGCATCGGACCGACCAAGGCGCGTGCCATCTGCACCACCCTGTCGATCCCGGCAGAGCGCAGGGTCAACGAGCTGTCCGACGACGAGGTGCTGCGCATACGCGAGCTGATCGACCGCGAGTTCCGCGTCGAGGGCGACCTGCGTCGCGAGCTGGCGATGAACGTCAAGCGCCTGATGGATCTGGGATGCTACCGTGGGCTGCGGCATCGCCGTGGCCTGCCGGTGCGTGGCCAGCGCACCCACACCAACGCCCGCACCCGCAAGGGCAAGGCGGTGGCGATCGCCGGCAAGAAGAAGGCCACCAAGTAGCGGCGATCGCAGCGCCCGACGCGACCACGCGCTCCAGCACATAGTCAGGACGGACAGACCATGGCGAAAGCCGCCGCAGCACCGCGCGTTCGCAAGAAGGAACGCAAGAACATCATCTCCGGCGTGGCGCACGTGCTGTCCACGTTCAACAACACGATGATCACCATCGCCGACGCTCAGGGCAACGCCATCGCCTGGTCGTCTTCCGGCAGCCAGGGCTTCAAGGGGTCGCGCAAGTCGACACCGTACGCCGCCCAGGTGGCCGCCGAGGATGCCGGCCGCAAGGCGCGCGAGCACGGCATGGAGACACTCGAGATCGAGGTTTCCGGTCCCGGATCCGGGCGCGAGAGCGCGTTGCGTGCGCTGCAGGCGGTCGGCTTCTCGATCACCGCGATCCGCGACATGACGCCGATCCCGCACAACGGCTGCCGTCCGCGCAAGCGCCGACGGGTCTGAGCGGGCGATCCTAACCCCGATCCGGTCACAGCCGAGCCGGGGTCCCGATGCTGCCCCGTCCGATGGGCCGGGGCATGACGGTCGCCGCCGCGAGCGGCGCCCTCGTTGAGAAAGGTCACCAACTTGGTGCTCCAGAAGAACTGGCAATCCCTGATCAAGCCGGAAAAGCTGGAAGTCGAGCCGGGCGCCGAGCCCGCGCGGACCGCGACCGTCGTTGCTGAGCCGCTGGAGCGCGGCTTCGGCATGACGCTCGGCAACGCGATCCGGCGCATCCTGCTCTCCTCGCTGCAGGGCGCGGCGGTGACGGCGCTGCAGATCGACGGGGTGCTGCACGAGTTCTCCTCGATCGCCGGGGTGCGCGAGGACGTCACCGACATCGTGCTCAACATCAAGCAGCTCGCATTGCGCATGCATGGCGAGGGACCCAAGCGCATGGTGCTGACCGCGACGGGTCCGGGTGAGGTGCGCGCGAGCCAGATTCAGGTCGGCCACGACATCGAGGTGATGAACCCCGATCTCGTCATCTGTACGCTCGATGACGGCATCAAGCTGGGCATGGAATTCACCGTCAATCTCGGCAAGGGCTACGTGCCGGCCGCCGCCAACCGACCGGAGGACGCGCCGATCGGGCTGATCCCGATCGATGCGATCTACTCGCCGGTGCGCCGGGTCTCGTACAAGGTGGAGCCGACGCGTGTCGGGCAGGTCACCGACTACGACAAGCTGCTGCTCACGGTTGAAACCAACGGCGCGGTCAGCCCGGAGGATGCGGTGGCGCTCGCTGCGCGCATCCTGCAGGACCAGCTGCAGCTGTTCATCAATTTCGACGAGCCGCGCCCGGTGCGTCCGGAGGAGCCGCAGGACGACCTGCCGTTCAACCGCAACCTGCTGCGCAAGGTCGACGAGCTGGAGCTTTCGGTGCGCTCGGCGAACTGCCTGAAGAACGACAACATCGTCTATATCGGCGACCTGGTGCAGAAGACCGAGCAGGAGATGCTGCGCACCCCGAATTTCGGCCGCAAGTCGCTCAACGAGATCAAGGAGGTGCTCACCTCCATGGGGCTGTCGCTGGGCATGAACGTGCCGACCTGGCCGCCCGAGAATATCGAGGACCTCGCGAAAAGGCTCGACGAGCCCTTCTGACCACCCGCGACCCACCGGAGCGGCGCAAGCTGCTCCGGCCACGGCGAAGCACGACCACAGGAAGCCTGAACCATGCGTCACGGGGTTGCCGGCCGTAAGCTCGGCGTCACATCGTCCCATCGCCTCGCGATGTTTCGCAACATGGCGGTGGCGCTCATCAAGCACGAGCAGATCACCACGACCCTGCCAAAGGCGAAGGAGCTGCGGCCGGTCGCCGAGAAACTGATCACGCTGGGCAAGCGCGGCGGGCTGCACGCGCGCCGCCAGGCCTACGCGCAGCTGCGCGACGACGTGATCGTGACCAAGCTGTTCTCCACCATCGCCGATCGGTACAAGAGCCGCGCCGGCGGCTACACCCGGGTGCTGCGCGCCGGCATGCGCCACGGCGATGCCGCCGACATGGCGGTGATCGAGCTGATCGATCGTGACGTCTCGGCCAAGGGGCAGGATAGCGGTCCGCGCCCGGCGGTTCCGGACTTCGAGGACGGCCTGCAGGCGTAGGCGAACGCTCGTCGCCGAGTCCCGCGCTCCGGGATTGAGCTCGGGTTTTCCGGGAGATCCGCCTCCGCGTGACCCTCCAGGTTGCCCTCACCCACCGCACCTCCTACCGCTATGACCGCCCCGTCATCCTCGGTCCGCAGGTCATCCGCCTGCGGCCGGCACCGCATACCCGCACGCCGATCCTGTCCTACGCGCTCAAGGTCGAGCCGGACGGCCACTTCCTGAACTGGCAGCAGGACCCGCAGGGCAATCTCCTCGCGCGCGTGGTGTTTTCCGATCAGGTCGAGCGGTTCGAGGTCACGGTCGACCTGCTGGCCGACATGGCGACGATCAACCCGTTCGACTTCTTTCTCGAGGCGGAAGCCGAGCGGTGGCCGTTCGCCTACGGTGCGCTGCTCGATGCCGAACTGCTGGCGTTCCGCACGCCGCTGCCGGCGGGCCCGCTGCTGCGCGAACTGCTGGCGGCGGTGTCGCGCGATACCCGGCCCACCGTGCCGATGCTGGTGGCGTTGAACGCGCGGCTGCGCGACCGGGTCGACTACGTGGTGCGCCTGGAGCCGGGCGTGTGGAGCGCCGAGGAGACGCTGGCGCAGGGCCGCGGTTCGTGCCGCGACTCCGCCTGGCTGCTGGTGCAGCTGGCGCGCCATCTCGGCCTCGCCGCGCGCTTCGTCTCCGGCTACCTGATCCAGCTCGGCCGGGATCTGGACACGCCGGAGGACGCGCCCCAGGCCGCTCCAGCCGATTTCGCCGACCTGCATGCCTGGGCTGAGATCTACCTGCCCGGCGCCGGCTGGATCGGCTTCGACGCCACCTCCGGCCTGCTCGCGGGCGAGGGCCACATACCGCTCGCGGCGAGCCCGGAGCCGGCCTCGGCCGCCGCGATCAGCGGGCTGGTGGGTCCCTGCGAGACGCGGTTCGAGTTCGCCGTGGGCGTGGCCCGCATCGTTGACACGCCGCGCGGCACCGCGCCGTACGGCGACGCCACCTGGCAGGCGATCATGCAGCGCGGCGAGGCGGTCGACCGGCTGCTGGCCGCCTGCGACGTGCGGCTGACCATGGGCTGCAGGCCCAGCTTCGCCCTCGCCGGCCCGGAGGCCGAGCAGTGTGACGACATCGCCCCCGGCCCGACCGGGCGCAGGCAGGCCGCTCGGCTGATCCGCCGGCTGGCGGCGCTGTGGTCGCCGGGAGCGGTGCTGCAGCACTCTGTCGCAACGCACGATCACGCCGAGCCGCTGCCGCGACCGGCGCCGTTGCCCTGGACGCTGCGGGCGCACTGGCGCGAGGACGGCGTCGCGGTCTGGCAGAACCAGGCCCTGCTCGCCGCGGACGATGACGAGGACGACGCCTCCGCCGCCGACGCGCTGCACTTCGTCCGCGCGCTCGCGGTCCGCCTGCGGCTCGATCCCGAGCGGGTGCTGCCGGGCGATGGCTCGACCGGGTTCGGACTGGCGCTGCGGAGCCTCTCCCCGCTCGCCGCCGATGCCGCCGAGGCGGCGCGCGACCCGCTCGGCACCGTGCCCGCCACGCTCGACGTGCAGTGCCGCGATGGCCTGCTGCACGTCTTCCTGCCACCGCGCCGGGCGCTTCAGGAGTGGCTCGACCTGGTCGCCGCGATCGAGGCGACGTCGGCCGAGGCCGGCCGCAGGGTCATCCTGGAGGGCCACGCGCCGCCGCGAGATCCGCGCCTGCAGAGCGTCTCGGCGGCCCCAGGTCCAGGCGTCATCGAGATCCGGATGCCGGCCTCGGCGAGCTGGAGCCAGCAGGTGCAGCGCACGCGGCAGCTCTACGAAGCGGCGCGGCACGCTGACCTCGCCGCAGAGACGTTCATGATCGACGGCCGGCACGTCGGCACCGGCGGCGGCAACCACCTGGTGATGGGGGGTGCCCGGCCGTCGGACTCCCCGTTCCGGCGCCGGCCGGACCTGCTCAAGTCGCTGCTCGGCTTCTGGCACAACCATCCGAGCCTGTCCTACCTGTTCGCCGGCCTTTTCATCGGCCCGGCGGGGCCAAGTCCGCGCACCGACGAGACGCGGCAGGACGGCATCGCCGAGCTGGAGATCGCGCTGGCGCAGATCCGCCCCGAGCCCCAGGGGCCGCCGTGGCTGGTCGATCGGGTGCTGCGCAACCTGCTCGCCGACATCACCGGCGACAACCACCGCAGCGAATTCCGCATCGACAGGCTCCACCCGCCGCAGGATGAAGGCGGCCGGCTCGGGCTGGTCGAGCTGCGGGCGCTGGAGATGCCGCCGCATCCGCAGATGGCGGCCGCGCAGGCGCTGCTGCTGCGGGCCGCCGTAGCCGGCTTCTGGCAGACGCCGTACGAGCGTCGCCTGGTGCGCTGGGGCAGCCGGCTGCACGACGACTTCATGCTGCCGCACTACGTGCACGAGGACCTGCTCGACGCGCTGCAGGACCTCGCCGGCTCCGGCATCCGGCTCGAGGCGGATTTCTTCGCGCCGCACCACGCGTTCCGCTTCCCGCTGATCGGCTCGTTGACGTTGCGCGGCATCGAGCTCGCGCTGCATCAGGCGCTGGAACCCTGGCCGGTGCTGGGCGGGGCCACGAGGCCAGCGGACGGCACGATGCGTCGGGTCGATCGTTCCGTGGAGCGCCTGCAGGTGCGCGTGCGCGGCTGGGACGCGGAGCGCTACGTGTTGGGCTGCAACGGCATCGGGGTGCCGCTCGCGGCCACCGCGCGTGCCGGCGAACACGTCGCCGGCGTGCGCTTCAAGGCACGCGAGCCGGTGCTCTGCCTGCATCCGACCCTGCCGGCACAGGCGCCGCTGACCTTCGACGTCTTCGACCGCTGGTCCGGACGATCGATCGGCGGGCTGACCCACCACGTCCGCCATCCCGGCGGCCGCAGCTACGAGACGCGTCCGGTCAATGCCAACGAGGCAGAGGCGCGCCGGCGGGAGCGGTTCCAGCCGTTCGGCCACACGCCGGGGAGCATGCAGGAGCCTCGCCTCGAGCCGGGACCGGAGCTGCCGCGCACCCTCGACCTGAGGCGTGCAGCGATGGCGGCTCCTGCGACGGCTCGATCTAAGCTCTGATCCGACGCGGCCGGCCGCGCACCGGCGTCGCCGGTCTCCGCCACGGCAGTTCCGCCACGGCAGTGTCGATGGGAGCTTCCCCGACCAGACCCTGCAGCGAACCTTGTTCGAGCACCTGACCGGATGGAAGCGGCATGCGGCAGCTGATTCACGATCGGCGGTCGGACGCCTGCGGTTGCGACAGCTGACGGTGACGCCACCGGCGCGGTTGCGGAAATCCGGCGCATCCAGCCGATTGATGGCGCGTTGTGCTGTCCGCGAGACGCGCACCACACCGGTGCCGCGGAACCGGAGGAGGATCACGCATGGTCGACACCAACCGCATCGAGGGCGCTGCCGAGGACACGATCGGCAAGGTGCAGGACGGCATGGGGGGATTGCTTGGCGACGGTGCGACGCAGGCGCGCGGCAAGGCCAAGCAGGTCGCGGGACAGGCCCAGGGGTTCTACGGCGAGGCGCTGGACACCGCGCGCGACTTCACCGCCGACCAGCCGCTGATCGCGATCCTGGTCGCGAGCGTGATCGGCTTCATCGTCGGCGGCATCTTCGCGCGACGCTGATCCAGCGGCAGCCACGCCCGCGACGCGGCGCGCGGCGCGGGCCCATCCGATCCAGCCGGAGTTCACTCCATGCTCAAGCTCGCCCTGCTGTTCCTTGTGATCTCCATCATCGCCGGCATCTTCGGCTTCGGTGGCGTCTCCGCCGCCTCGGCGGGCATCGCCAAGATCCTGTTCTTCATCTGCATCGTGGTGTTTCTGCTGTTCCTGGTGCTCGGCGTGATGGCCGGCAAGGCCATCTTCTAGGGCGTCAGGGGCAAGGCGGGGCGCATCCGCATCACCGTGATGCGCCCCGGTCGACGGTTTCAAAAAACGTCTGGACAAATCTCGCTCAGACGGAGACGGCGCCCTCGTCCGGAAGCTGCCCGTTCGGCGTCAGGCCATGCACTGCGTTCGGCAGGTGCTGGCTGAGCTGCGACAGGAAGTCGTTCGGCGCCATGCCGGCCTGGCTGGCCATGCTCTGCACCTGATCCTGCCCGAAGACGCCCTGCAGCTGCTGCGGCGAGACCGGCTGGTTCGGTCCGTTGCCCACCCAGGACTGGGCGATGTGGCCCAGACCGGCCTGCTCGAAGTTCTGCAGCAGGCCGCCGAGGCCGCCGCCCATGCCGCCGCCCATAGCCTGGCCCGCCATGCCGCCCAAGCCGCCACCCATGCCTTGGCCACCCCCGCCGAGCATGTTCATCAGCACGCCGCCCATCGGCGAGGCCGCGCCGCCGCCGCCCATGAGGCCGCCGATCACCGAATCCAGAATACCCATGACGATCTCCCTTCGTGCCAGTGCGCTGGACAGAGCCAGCTATGATGCGCCGCCGGCGGCCGAACCCGGCCGGGCGCCGCTGCGCGATCGTTCCCGGCACGCGGCTCCGCCGCCTTGACGAGCCTCGACTGCCGGGGGCAACGGCCGGGGCTTTGTCGAGTTCTGCCGCATCGATGATTTGCCTGTGGCGGCGGCCCATCCACATAGGCGTGGCCGCCATGCGGCCGGCTCAGCTAGGATCTCGCGTGGGTGCCATCCGACACCGCTTCGTCATCGCCCGGCCACCTCGTTGCCCGCCGCCATGCTCCTTCCCGCCCGGGGGGTTGCGGACTGCGGCATGCGTCGCCGCGCCGACCGCCTCCCGCACCGCGACACGCCGCCGCCTGATCGGAGCGCCATGCTCTCGGCCCTGACCCTGCTCCTTGCCGGTTGCCTGCTCGCCCTGGTGCTGCAGGATGCGTTCGAGGTCATGCTGCTTCCGCGCCGCGTGCAGCGCCGCTTCCGCCTGACCCGGCTTTATTTCAGGACGAGCTGGATTGCCTGGAGCGCCGTCGCCCTGCGCCTTCCGGCAGGCCACGTCCGCGAGCGCGTGCTCAGCGTGTTCGGCGCCCTGTCCATGATCGTGCTGTTCGCGCTGTGGGCCAGCATCCTGATCACCGCCTTCGGGCTGCTGGACTGGGTTCTGCAGGGGCACGGTCGCGGCGCCGGCTCGCCGCTGACGACGCAGGTCTACATGAGCGGCGTCACCTTCTTCACCCTCGGCTACGGTGACGTGGTGCCGCAGGCCGGTACTGCGCGCGCGCTCGCGGTGTTCGAAGCCGGCACCGGCATCGGCTTCATCGCCGTCGTGATCGGCTACCTGCCGGTGCTCTACCAGCTGTTCTCCAGGCGGGAAGCGCACGTGATCCAGCTCGACGCGCGGGCCGGCTCGCCGCCCACCGCGTGCACCATGCTGATCCGTCACGTCGAGGGCAACGGCCTGGACAAGCTGGACGAGCTGCTGCGGGAGTGGGAAGTCTGGGGGTCGGAGCTGCTGGAGAGCCATCTCTCTTACCCGATGCTGGTCTATTACCGCTCTCAGCATGACAACCAGTCGTGGCTCGCCGCGATCACCGCGGTGATGGACACCTGCGCGCTGATCCTGGTGGGCGTCGAGGCACTGCCGCCGCTGCAGGCGCGCATGACGTTCACCATGGCCCGGCAGGTGGTGGTGGAGATGGCGCGCTCCCTGGGCGTGCGGCCGTCGCGCTACGATGGCGGCAACCGCATGCCGCCCGAGGATTACGCGCGCATGGAAATGCTGTTCGCCGACGCCGGGCTGAACTGGAGCGGCGGCCCTGACGCCCAGGAAACCCTGGTGGCCTTGCGCGCCACCTACGAGCCGTTGCTGGACGGGCTCGGCGCGGCGCTGCTGCTGCCGCTGCCGGGCTGGATGCCGGCGAACGACGCCGCCGATCACTGGCACAGCGGCCATCGCGGCCTGATCGCCAGCCGCCTGATCGAGCAGCTTTCCGACCGCACGGGCGCCGCGATGCCGCGGCCCACACGAGGCACGCTGTCGCAGCGCCTGCGGGCCCGCCTGAACCAGGAGTGATCGTGCCGCCGCTGACGGATCGCCCCGCACCGGAACAAGAACCCTCGGCGCGGGAGCGCTTCTTCGAGGCTCTGCTGCGGAGTGCGGTCGACCACGCGATCATCGCCATGGACCTCGGCGGACTGGTGACGGTCTGGAACGAGGGGGCGCAGCGGCTGCTCGGATGGACCGAGGCGGAGATGATCGGGCAGCCGGCGCACCTGTTCTTCACCCAGGAGGATCAGGACCGCGGGGCGCCGCAGGCGGAGCTGCAGGCGGCACTGCTGGCCGGGCGCGGCGTCGACGAGCGCTGGCACCGGCGCCGCGACGGCTCGCGCTTCTGGGGCAGCGGCGAGATGGTGCCGTTGAAGGACCAGGCGGGCATCGTCCAGGGCTTCATCAAGATCGTGCGCGACCGCACCGCGCAGCGTCTGGCCGACGAGCAACACCGGGCGGATGCGGAGTTCCTGCGCAGCGTGCTCGCCGCATCCGGTGACTGCATCAAGGTGCTCGACCTCGACTCCAACCTCGTCTTCATGAGCGAGGGCGGACAGCGCATCATGGAGGTGAGCGACTTCAACCAGATCCGGGGCTGCCCCTGGCCGGACCTCTGGCCGGACCGCGGCCTGGACGCGCGGGCGGCGGTGGAAGCCGCCAAGGCCGGTGGTCTGGGACATTTCCAGGGCACTGCGCCGACCATGGCCGGCTCGCCGCGCTGGTGGGACGTGCAGGTGACGCCGATCCTCGGCGCGGACGGCAGGCCGGAGCGCCTGCTCTCGGTTTCGCGCGACGTCAGCGTCGGCCGGCAGGCCGAGATCGCGCTGCGCGAGGCGCAGGCCCTGAACACGCTGATCCTGAACTCGAGCCGCGACTGCATCGTCGTGCTCGATCTCGACGGCGTGGCCGAGTTCGTCAGCCCGGGCGGGATCGAGAGCATGGAGATCACCGAGCCGGGCGAGCTCCTCGGCCGGTCCTGGCTGACGCTGTGGAAGGATGCCGACCATGCAGCCGCCGCTGACGCTCTGGCCGAGGCCCGCGCCGGCGGAACCGGCCGCTTCGAGGGCTTCTGCGCGACCTATCGCGGCACGCTGAAATGGTGGGACGTGGTGGTCTGGCCGCTCCCCGGCGCCGATGGCAGGCCGGAGCGCCTGGTCGCGGTGGGACGCGACATCACCAGGCGCAGGCAGGCGGAGCGCGATCTGCGCGAGCTGAACGACGGCCTGGAGCAGCGGGTCGAGGAACGTGCTCGCGCGGTGCGGCTCGCCGAGGCGCGGTTCCGCGGCATCTTCGACTCCACCACCCAGCTGATCGGGCTCATCGCCCTGGACGGCACGGTGCTGGAGGCGAACCGGGCGGCGCTAGCCCTCGACGCGGCCGTCGCGCCGGACGGGCAGGGAATACCGATCTGGGAGTCGGCCTGGTTCCGCCGCCTGCCGGGGCCGGCCGAGCAGTTCCGCAACGCCTTCAGCGAGGCACTCTCCGGCTCCCTGGCGCGTGTCGAGCTGGACCTGCGGCTGCCCGGCGATCGCGACCGGATCTACGACCTCTCGCTGAACCCGGTGCGCGACGACCGTGGCCGGATCGAGTTCATCGTCGTCGAGGGCCGGGACATCTCCCAGTTCCGCGCCACCGAGGCGCAGCTTCGTCAGGCGCAGAAGATGGAGGCCGTCGGGCAGCTCACCGGCGGCCTCGCGCACGACTTCAACAACCTGCTGACCGGCATCACCGGCAGCCTGGAGCTTCTGAAGACGCGCCTGGCGCAGGGCCGGGTCGGCGAGCTCGACCGCCACGCCACCGCCGCACTCGGCGCCGCCGGCCGCGCCGCGGCGCTGACGCACCGGCTGCTGGCCTTCTCGCGACGGCAGACCCTGGACCCGAAGCCGATCGGCGCCAACGCCCTGGTGGTCGAGATGGGCGAGCTGATCCAGCGCACCGTCGGGCCGCAGATCAGCCTCGGGACGGTGCTGCCGTCGGAGTTGTGGCCCACCCTGTGCGACCCCAACCAGCTGGAGAACGCGCTGCTCAACCTGTGCATCAATGCGCGCGACGCGATGCCCGATGGCGGACGGCTCACGATCGAGACCGCGAACGCGGTGCTGGATGAGCACGATGCGCCTGCGCACGACCTGCCCTCCGGCGACTACGTCGTGATCTGCGTCACCGACACCGGCAGCGGCATGGCGCCGGAGGTGATGGCGCGCGCCTTCGACCCGTTCTTCACCACCAAGCCGATCGGCATGGGCACCGGGCTCGGCCTGTCGATGATCTACGGCTTCGCCACGCAATCCGGCGGCCAGGTGCGGATCGCCTCGGCATCCGGCGAGGGCAGCACTGTCAGCATCTACCTGCCGCGCTTCCAGGGAGAGGCGCTGCAGCAGCCGACGGCGGCCGGCCTGGCGGCGCATCCGGGCGCCGACCAGACGGTGCTCGTGGTCGATGACGAGCCGACGGTGCGCATGCTGATCACCGAGGTGCTTCAGGAGCTGCGCTACGCCACCCTGGAGGCGGCGGACGGCGCGCACGGCTTGCGGCTGCTGCAGTCCGCCGCCCGCGTCGACCTGCTGATCACCGATGTCGGATTGCCGGGCGGGCTGAACGGCCGGCAGATGGCCGATGCCGCGCGACGCAGCCGGCCGGAGCTGAAGGTGCTGTTCATCACCGGGTACGCGGAGAACGCCCTGGTCGGCCACGGCCAGCTCGAGCCCGGCCTGCACGTGCTGGCCAAGCCGTTCGCGATGCAGACGCTGGCCTCGAAGATCCGCTCGGTGCTCGCCACCGACCGCCCGCCGCGTGATGCATAGGCGGCCTCGGGCCGGCGCGAACCGCGCTACCCCGCCGCCGGACCGCGGCCCGGCCGGGTCGCCCTGAGCATGTCCCGGAACGTCGCGGCCTCTCCGGCGTCCGGCACCGTGGCGTGGCGCAAGCCCGCGGCGATCTTCTCCGCCGCTGCCGCCTCCGGCCGCGCGTCCGCATCGGCCGCCGGCGGCTGCAGCAGGTGGCCGGGGATCGTCACGCTGAGGCTGATCGGGATCCGCACCATGCCCGGTTCGTCGGGCAGCTCGAACAGCCCCGACCCGACCGCCTCGTCGAGCGACATCCGGCTGCCCTCGGCCTGCACGGTGAACGCCATGCTCTCGCCGCCGAGCGACATCGTGAGCTGCTGCGGCAGGTTCGGGTTCGATGCCATGTCGTCTCTCGCCGGTGCGCCCGCAGGCTACCGCGTCTCCAGCAGGATCCGCAGCGTCAGCGAGGCGGTGCCGGCGTTGTGAGCCGGGCGGCCAGGAACGCCGCCCGCGCTTCCGCCACCTGCGCACGCAGCTTCGGGTCCGAAAGCATGTGGGTGCCAGGAAGCAGCAGGAGCTGGTACGGCCGTCCCGCCGCGATCAGCGCCTGGGTGAGCTTGACCGTGTTCTGGAAATACACGTTGTCGTCGGTCAGGCCGTGCAGCAGCAGCAGCGGCCGTGACAGCGAGGCGGCATAGGTCAGCACGTTGCTCGCGCGGTAGCCTTCGGGATCCTGCGACGGCAGTCCGAGATAGCGCTCGGTGTAGGCGGTGTCGTAGTCCGCGAAATCCACCACCGGGGCGCCGGCGCCGCCGGCGCGGAACAGCTCGGGCCGCCGGATCGTCGCCATCGCGGTGAAGTAGCCGCCGAACGACCAGCCGGTGACGCCGGCGCGGCGGAGATCCATCGCCGGGACGCGGCTCGCCAGCGCCCGCAGGCCGTCGGCCTGGTCGCGCAGCGGCAGGTCGATGAGGTTGCCCTTGGTCGCCCGCTCCCAGTCGTGGCCGCGACCGGGAGTGCCGCGTCCGTCCAGCGCCACGACGACGAAGCCGTGGTCGGCGAGGCACTGCTCCTCGAGGTAGCGGTGCGGCGCGCGCTGCACCATCTTCACCGATGGCCCGGCATAGACCGACAGGATCACCGGATAGCGCCGTCCGAGGGCGAACCCGTCGGGCCGGATGACCAGGGCGTCGAGCCGGCGCGGACCCGCGGCCGTGAAGGTCATGTGGATGGCGATCGGAGGCGGCTCGGCGACGCTCGGCAGCGTGCCGAGCACGTGCCCGGATGCGTCGCGGACACGCGTCGCGGCACTGCCGTCGGCTGCCTCGTAGGCGTCGGTGAAGATCGCGTGGCCGTCCTCGGCGAAGCGCGCATCGTGCAGGCCGGGCTCGGTCGCGAGCGGCGCGGCCGTACCGGTGCGCAGCGAGATGCGGTAGAGCGATGCGCCGAGGCGGTCCGGGTCGGCGAGCACCGTCACCGTCCCGGCTCGCGCGTCCAGGTCCTCGAGCGACAGGAACGGCAGCTCCGCGCCGGTGAGCGCGTGGTCGAGGCTGCCGTCGGCGTGGCGCAGCTCCAGCCGCCAGCGATCATCGACCTCGGCCGCCCAGAGGAAGCCGGAGCCGTCCGGCAGCCAGCGCGGCAGCGCTCCCGCATGCCAGTTCAGGCCGGGCGAGATGTTGATCCAGGCCGCATCGCGCTCCGCCAGCAGGGTGGTGGCGTGCCCGGTCGCCGGATCGACCGCGAGCACCCGCTGCTCGGTCTGCGCCCGGTTCAGCACCACCAGCGAGAGTCTGCCGTGCTGCGGCCAGACCACCCGGGCGAGATAGGGGAACGCGCTGCTGTCCCAGTCGATCCAGCGCGTGGCGCCGCCGTCGCGCCCGATCAGGCCGAGCCGCAGGCGGGCGTTAGCGGTGCCGGCGCGCGGGTAGCGGAACTCGACCGGAGCCGACGCCGGGTGCTCCGGATCGGCGATGAAGTGCTGCTCCACCGCACTGCTGTCGGCCTCCTCGTAGAGCAGCGTGCCGCTGTCGGGCGACCACCAGGCGCCGTCCGCCCGGTCCAGCTCCTCGGCGGCGGCGAACTCGGCGAGGCCGCGCGAGAGGGTGTCGCTGCCGCCGGCGGTGAGCTGCCGGTCGCGGCCGGTGGAGAGTTCGATCACGTGCAGGTCGTCGCCGCGTACGGCGGCGACGAAACGGCCGTCGGGCGACAGGCGCGGCGCGATCCAGCCGCTGCCCGGAACCGGAGCGCTTTCGCCGCCGGGCAGGCTCAGGCGGGTCAGCCGATCGGCCTCGCTGACCAGCAGGGTGCCGCCGTCGCGGGACAGGGCGTAGTCGGTGATCCCGGTCAGCGCCATGCGGGCGCGCTCGCGTCGCGCCTTCTCCTGCACCGAGAGCTGCTCGGGGGCGTCGGCCGGACGCGCGAGCTCGGTGGTCGCAGACGTGGCGACGTCGTAGCGGAACAGCCGCAGCCGCGTGTCGCGGGGGCCGCTGCGCAGGAACAGCACCGACCTGCCGTCCGGGGTCGGCTCGGCGTGCAGCGGTGCGCCGTAGCTGCCGTCATGCGTCGCCGCGAGCGCCTCGAAGCAGCCCTCAGCGGCGCGCGCCGGTGCGATCGCGAGCAGCATCGCGGTGGCACCGAGCAGCAGACGATGCATGCGCGCTCCTCGACCGCGGGGACGGGTTCTCGAGGCCGGAGCCGGGGCTTGGTCGCCGTGCGGTGCGGTCAATGCGGGCCTTCCAGGAAGGAGGGGATCAGCGGGTCGTTGGTCTGCAGCGAGTTCCGGCTAGGCAGGTCGGCGTCCTGCCAGCCGCCGCCCATCTGCTGCACCAGCGACACGCTGTCGGTCAGGCGCTGCTGCTGGATCGCCAGCGCGTTCTGCTCGTTGCTGAGCGCGGTGACCTGGCTGGTGACCACGGTGGTGTAGTCGATGGTGCCGGCCTCGTACTCGTTCAACGCCACGGTCACCGCCTGCTCCGACAGCGACACAGCGCGCGCCTCCGCCTCCGCCTGCTGTGCCAGGATGCGCAGGCCGGACAGTGCGTCCTCGGTGTCCTGCAGCGCGGTCAGCACGGTCTGCCGGTAGGTCGCGACCGCCGCGTCGTACTGCGCCCGTGCCTGGTCGACCTCGGCCGAACGCAGGCCGCCCTGGAACAGGATCTCGGTGGCGCTGGCGCCGAGCGACCAGGTGCGGTTGGCGACCTGGATCAGCGAGCCGATCGGGTTGCCGCTGTAGCCGTAGGCCGCCGACAGGCTGATGTCGGGGAAGAACGCGGCGATCTGGACGCCGATCAGCGCGTTCTGCTGCTCCATCGCGCGCTCCGCCGAGGCGATGTCGGGACGGCGCTGCAGCAGCGTCGCCGGCAGGTACACCGGCGTCGCCGGCACCTCCCGGGCGAGCGGCGCCGGCGGCAGCGTGAGGTCTGCCGGTGGCCGGCCCATCAGCACCGCGATCGCGTGCTCGTACTGGGTGCGCAGCACGCCGACATTGATCGCCTGCGAGCGCGTCTGCTCGAGCTGCGTGCGCGCCTGCAGCAGCGCGATCGGCGTCGCCGTGCTGAGCCCGGCGTCGTACTGGTTCTGGGTGATGCGGAGCGAGCGCTCGTAGCTGGCGATGGTGCGGTCGAGCAGGTCCTGCAGCTGATCCTGCGCGCGCAGGTTGAAGTAGTCGGTGGCCAGCGTCGCCTGATACGACAGCGTGGCGTTGGCGAGGTCGGCGGCACTGGCCTGGGTGCCTGCCACGTCGCTCTCGACCTGGCGGCGGATCCGCCCCCACACGTCGAGATCCCAGCTCGCGGTGCCTTCCAGCTGGTAGGTGGTGGAGGTGAAGCTGTTCGCCTCGCCCGGGAGGCTCGCGAGGCCCGACGACGAGCGCGAGCTGCCGAGGCCGGTGGAGTTGCGGGTCACGCTCGGCGAGGCGCTCAGGGTAGGGAACAGGCTCGCGCGCGCCTCGTCGGTAATTGCCCGGGCCGCGCGGTAGTTCGCCTCGAAGTTCTTGACGTTCTGGTTCGACAGGCTGACCTGGGCCTCCAGCCCGTCCAGCACCGGGTCGTCGTAGATCGTCCACCATCGGCCGCGATCGAGCTCGGCGGCCGCCGGGGTGGCACGCTGCCAGCCGGAGGGCGGCTGCAGCTCCTTGAAGCGTGCCGACACGATGGCACGCGGGCGGTGGTAGTCCGGGCCGACCATGCAGCCGGCCAGGCACAGGCCGGTGGCCGCGACCAGGACAGCACCCGGCCACCGGGCCCGCCGGGTGCGGCATCCTCGGAACGGTCGCGATCTCATTCGGCAGGGGCATCCTGTGGCAATGGGCTGCGGCCCGCGCGGCGTCGCCGCTGCCAGCGTGCGTTCCACCAGTGTCGCATGCGGTCGAGGTAGAGATAAACCACCGGCGTCGTGTACAGCGTCAGCGCCTGGCTTACGATCAGGCCGCCGACCACCGACAGGCCGAGCGGGCGGCGCAGCTCGTTGCCGTAGCCGTGCCCGAACACCAGCGGCAGCGCGCCCAGGGCAGCCGCGAAGGTGGTCATCATGATCGGCCGGAAGCGCAGCTGGCAGGCGCGCGTGATCGCCTCCAGCGGCGGCAGTCCGTCGATGCGCTCGGCGCTGAGCGCGAAGTCCACCAGCAGGATGGCGTTCTTCTTGACGATGCCGATCAGCAGGATCACGCCGATCATCGCGATCAGCGAGAACTCCTCGCCGAACATCTGCAGCGCCAGCAGCGCGCCCACCCCGGCCGATGGCAGCGTGGAAAGGATGGTCAGCGGGTGGATGTAGCTCTCGTACAGCACGCCCAGCGTGACGTAGACCGCGGCGAGTGCGGCCAGGATCAGCAGCGGCTCGCTCGCCAGTGTCTTCTGGAACTGGGCCGCGGTGCCGGCGAAGCCGCCGTGGATGGCGCTCGGCATGTGGATCGCGAGCATCGTCTCCTGGATGATCCGCGAGGCGTCCGACAGCGACTTGCCGGCGGCCATGTTGAACGAGACCGTGGCGGCGACGAAGTTGCCCTGGTGGTTGACCTGCAGCGGTGTCGTGGAGCTGACGATCCGGGTCACCGCCGACAGCGGCACCATCGTCTCCACCGAGGAGGACACCGCCGACCCGTTGGAGGTGCCGCGGCCGTTGGCCAGACTGTTGCTGATGCTGTTCTGCAGCGACTGCGAGCTGGTGGAGATCGTGGTGCCCGACTGGGTGCTGCTCACCGAGGGGGCGGCCTGCGAGCTGGTGCCGCCGCCGGGGGTCGACGTGGTCAGCACGGCCGAGGTCTGGGTGCCGATCGTCTGCGCGCCGGAGCCGCCGCCGCGTGCGCTGGCGGCGTTGCTCGGCGAGGCCACCCGTATGGTGTTGCTCGCGGTGCTGCCGTTGGCGGTGCCGCCGGCGGTGCTGACCCAGATCTGCCTGAGGATGTCGGGGCTCTGCCAGAAGCGCGGCGCCACTTCCAGCACCACGTGGTACTGGTTCAGCGCGTTGAAGATCACCGATGCGCTGCGCTGGCCGAAGGCGTCGAACAAGGTATTGGTGATCAGCTGCGGCGTGAGCTGCAGCTTGGCCGCGGTGTCTCGGTCGATCACCACCTCGGTGGCGGGGCCGCCCTGCTGCACGTCGGAGCTGACGTCGGTCATTTCCGGGCGCCGCTGCAGCGCGCGTTCCAGCTTCGGCATCCACTCGTAGAGCAGGTCAGACGAGTCCGCCTGCAGCGTGTACTGGTAGTTGGCGTTGCTCTGTCGCCCGCCCGCGCGCACGTCGGCGGCGGATCGGCAGAAGAACTGCGCGCCGGTCATGTGCGACAGGTGCCGGGTGAGGCGGGCGATGGTCTCGTCGGTGCTGTCGTGGCGTAGGTGGATGTCCTTCAGCTGGATGAAGGCCATGCCGGTGTTCGAGCCGTGGTCGCCGCCGCCGGTGTAGCCGGACACGCTCTGTATGTCGGGATCGGCCATGATCACCCGCTCGGCGTCGACCAGCTTGGCGCTGATGTTCTGGAACGAGATCGACTGCTCGCCGCGTATTGTGCCGATCAGCAGCCCGACATCCTCGTTGGGGAAGAAGCCTTTCGGCATGGCGCGGAACAGCAGCACGGTGAGCACGATGGTCAGCGGCAGGGTGAGCGCCACCAGCCGGCGGTGCCGCAGCGCCCAGGACAGGCTGAGCTCGTAGCCCTCCTGCATGCCGGCGAGCCCGATCTCGATGCGCGACGACAGGCCCCCGAAGAACCGGCCTATCGGACCCACCTGGCGCGGCGCCGGCAGCGTGCCGTGCGGCCGCACCCGCAGCAGCAGCGCGCACATCATCGGCACGGTGGTCAGCGACAGCACGAACGAGATCAGGATGGTCAGCGTCAGCGTCATCGAGAACTCGAAGAACAGCCGCCCCGCGATGCCGCCGAGCAGCAGGATCGGGGTGAACACGGCGACCAGCGAGACGGTGATCGAGAGCACGGTGAAGCCGACCTCGCGCGCCCCCTGCAGCGCCGCCTCGAGCCGCCCCATGCCGGCTTCCATGTGTCGCGCGATGTTCTCCAGCACGACGATGGCATCGTCGACGACGAAGCCGGTGGCGATGGTCAGCGCCATCAGCGACAGGTTGTCGAGCGAGAACCCCATCAGGTACATCGCCGCGAAGGTGGCGATGATCGAGGTCGGCACCGCCACCGCCGGGATCAGGGTGGAGCGCAGCGTGCGCAGGAAAACCAGCACCACCAGGATCACCAGCGCCACCGACACCGCCAGGGTGAACTGGGTGTCGGCCAGAGAGGCGCGTATGGTCGCGGAGCGGTCGATCGCCAGGTTCAGCTTCACTCCGCCCGGCATCGCCGCGCGCAGCTGCGGCAGCATCGCCTTTATCTGGTCGATGGTCTGCACGATGTTGGCGTCGGCCTGCGGGTAGATCAGCACGATCACCGAGGGCACGCCGTCCGACAGACCCATGTTGCGCAGGTCCTCGACGCTGTCGTCGACTTCGGCGACGTCGCGCAGCCGCACCGGTGAGCCGTTGCGGTAGGCGATGATCAGGTCGCGGTAGTCCGAGGCACGGCTGGCCTGGTCGTTGGTGTCGAGCTGGTAGCGTCGGCTGCCCTGGTCGATGAAGCCCTTCGGGCTGTCGGCGTTGGCCGAGGCGAGGGCGGCGCGTACGTCCTCGAAGCCGATGCCGTACTTGAACAGCGGCAGCGGGTTCATCTCGACGCGCACCGCGGGCAGCGACGAGCCGCCGGGTTCGGTGCGGCCGATGCCGCGTATCGCCGACAGGCTCTGCTGCAGCACGTTGGTGGCGTAGTCGAACAGCTGCGGCATGGTGCGCGTGTCCGAGGTCAGCGTCAGCACCATGATCGGCGAGTTGGCCGGATTGAACTTGAAGTACTCGGGGTTGCTGCGCAGCGAGGTCGGCAGGTCTGCGCGCGCCGCCTGGATCGCCGCCTGCACGTCGCCGGCGGCACCGTTGATGTCGCGCGAGAAGTCGAACTGCACGATGACACGCACCGACCCCTGGGTGCTCTGCGAGGTCATCTCGGTGACGCCGGCGATCTGGCCGAGATGGCGCTCCAGCGGTGCCGCGACCGAGGTCGCGACCTCGTCGGGCGAGCCGCCCGGCTGCTGCGCCTCCACCATGATGGTGGGGAAGTCCACCTGCGGCAGCGGTGCCACAGGCAGCTTGGTGTAGGCGAACATCCCGGCCAGCAGCAGGGCCACGGTCAGCAGCGTGGTCGCCACCGGCCGCAGGATGAAGGGACGCGAGATGTTCATTCCGCCGGGTGCCCCGCGGCGTCGGGGGGCGCGACGTCACGCCGGGCGAAGAAGCGGCGGCTGCGCCGGCTGAGCCCGTCCATGAACAGGTAGATCACCGGGGTGGTGAACAGGGTGAGCAGCTGGCTGACCAGCAGGCCGCCGACGATGGCGACGCCGAGCGGCCGGCGCAGTTCCGAGCCGGTACCGGTGCCGAGCATCAGCGGCAGTGCGGCCAGCATCGCCGCCAGCGTGGTCATCAGGATCGGCCGGAAGCGCAGCACCGCGGCCCTGGCGATCGCCTCGCGCGGCGACAGGCCGCCCTCGCGCTCGCCGGTGAGGGCGAAGTCGATCATCATGATCGCGTTCTTCTTGACGATGCCGATCAGCAGCACGATGCCGATGATGCCCATCACGTCCAGGTCCATCCCCGCCAGCATCAGCGCCAGCAGCGCGCCGATCCCGGCAGAGGGCAGGGTGGACAGGATCGTCACCGGGTGGATGAAGCTCTCGTAGAGCACGCCGAGCACGATGTAGACCGCGGCGAGTGCCGCCAGCACCAGGAAGAACTCGTTGCCGAGGCTGCTCTGGAACGCCGCCGCTGTGCCCTGGAACGAGGTGGTGAAGCTCGCCGGCAGCCCCAGCCCGCGCTCCACCCGCTCGATCGCGTCCACCGCCTGCCCCAGCGAGGCCTGGGGGGCCAGGTTGAACGAGATGGTGGTCGACGGGAACTGGCCGAGGTGGCTGATCAGCAGCGGCGAGGTTCGCAGGTGCACCGACGCCACCGCCGTCAGCGGCACCAGGCCGCCGGTCGGCGAGTGCGCGACCCCGGTCGCGGTGGCGGCGGTCGTGGTGCCGGACGTGCCGGGCAGGTAGATCTGGCCCAGGTTGGACAGGTCGGACTGGAAGCGGGGATCGGCCTCCAGGATGATCCGGTACTGGTTCGACTGGGTGTAGATGGTCGAGATCTGGCGCTGGCCGAAGCTGTCGTAGAGCGCGTTGTCGATGGTCTGCGGCGTGATCGAGAAGCGCGCGCCGGTGGCGCGGTCCAGGGTGATGAAGGCGGTCAGGCCGTCAGCCTGCATGTCGCTCGCGACGTCGGCCAGCGTCGGCTCCTGCTGCAGCCGGTCCATCACCCGCGGCACCCACTGCTTGAAGGCGGTCGCGTCCGGGTTCTCCAGCACCACCTGGTATTCGGTGGCCGAGATGGCGGTGTCGAGCGAGAGATCCTGTACCGGCTGCATGTAGAGACGCACGCCGGGGATGGCGGCGACCTCGCGGCCGAGGCGCTGGATCACGCCCTGCGAGGACAGCGCGCGGTCGTCGTGCGGCCTGAGGTTGATCAGGAAGCGGCCGGAGTTCAGCGTCATGTTCTGGCCGTCGACGCCGATGAAGGAAGACAGGCTGACCACGTCCGGATCGGACAGGATGGCGCGGCCGAGCGCCTGCTGGTGGGTGCTCATCGCCTGCAGCGAGGTGGTCTCGCTCGCGACCGAGATGCCCTGGATGACGCCGGTGTCCTGCACCGGGAAGAACCCCTTGGGGATCACCACCGCAAGGGCCACGGTCAGCAGCACGGTCAGCAGCGTCACCACCAGCGTCAGCGGCTGGTGGTCGAGCACCACTGCGAGTGCCCGCCCGTAGCCGGCGATGAGCCGGTCGAGCGCCCCCTCGAGCCGGCGCGACACCGCGTTGCCGGAGCCGTGCGGCTCCTCGCGCAGCAGGCGCGCGCACATCATCGGCACCAGGGTGAGCGAGACCAGCGCCGAGATCACGATGGTCACCGCCAGGGTGATGGCGAACTCGTGGAACAGACGCCCGACCACGTCGCCCATGAACAGCAGCGGGATCAGCACCGCGATCAGCGACACCGTCAGCGAGACGATGGTGAAGCCGATCTGCCCCGCACCCTTCAGCGCCGCCTGCATGCGGCTCTCGCCCATCTCGATGAAGCGGGCGATGTTCTCGATCATGACGATGGCGTCGTCGACCACGAAGCCGGTGGCGATGGTCAGCGACATCAGCGACAGGTTGTCGAGCGAGAAGCCGAGCAGGTACATCACCGCCAGGGTGCCGACCAGCGACAGCGGCACCGACAGGCTGGGGATCAGCGTCGCCGGCAGGTTGCGCAGGAACAGGAAGATCACCAGCACCACCAGCGCCACCGACAGCATCAGCTCGAACTCGACGTCGGCGATCGAGGCGCGGATGGTGGTGGTGCGGTCGGTCAGCGGCGTGATGCGTATGCCGGCCGGCATCGAGGCTTCGAGATCGGGCAGCACCGACTTGATGTCGTCGACCACGCCGATCACGTTCGCACCCGGCTGGCGCTGCACGTTGAGGATGATCGCCGGGCTCTGGTTGGACCAGGCGGCGAGCTGGGTGTTCTCCGGCCCCTCCACCACGGTGGCGACGTCGCCGAGGCGGATCGGCGCGCCGTTCTGGTAGGCGACCACCTGGTTCGCCAGCTGCTCCGGTGCGGTGATCTGCCCGTCGATCTTGAGCTGCGAGGCACGCAGCGGGCCGTCGAAGGTGCCGGTGGGCGAGTTGACGTTGACGTTGGCGATGGTGGTGCGCAGGTCGTCGATGCCCAGGCCCCGTGCCGTCAGCGCCCGGGTGTTGACCTTGACCCGGATCGCCCGCCGGTTGCCCCCGGTGAGCGTGACCAGCCCGACGCCGCTGACCTGGCTCAGCTTCTGCGCCAGCCGGGTGTCGACATAGTCCTCCACCTCGGTCAGCGGCAGGGTGTTCGACGTGATGCCCAGCGTCAGGATCGGGCTGTCGGCCGGGTTGATCTTGGCGTAGATCGGCGGCGCCGGCAGATCGGACGGCAGCAGCGAGTTGGACTGGTTGATCGCCGCCTGCACCTCCTGTTCGGCGACGTCGAGGCTCATGCTGAGGCCGAAGCGCAGCGTGATCACCGAGGCGCCGCCCGAGGAGCGCGAGGTCATCTGGTCGAGCCCCGGCATCTGGCCGAGCTGCGTCTCCAGCGGCGCCGTCACCGCGGTCGCCATCACCTCCGGCCCGGCACCGGGATAGAAGGTCTGCACCTGGATGGTCGGGTACTCGACCTGCGGCAGTGCCGAGATCGGCAGGAACTGGTAGCCGAGCAGGCCCGCCAGCAGGATGGCGAGCATCAGCAGCGTGGTCGCGACCGGCCGCTCGATGAAGATGCGCGAGATCAAAGCCGGCTACTCGGCGGCCTGATCCGGGCGATGGCGATGGTGATTCGGCTTGGCCGCGTGGGTGTCGGTCTGGCCCTGCTGCGCCGCCGTCGGGATCATCACCTTCGAGCCGTCGCGCAGATGCTCGGTGCCGTCGGTGACCACGCGGTCGCCCGAAGCCAGGCCGCTCGCGATCACCGTGTCGGTGGCCGAGGCGGCGCCGGTGGTCACGTTGCGCACCGCGACCGTGCCGTCCGCCTTGATCAGGTAGACGAACTGGCCCTGCGGTCCGGTCTGAACCGCGCTCGACGCCGCCAGCACCGCGCCGTGCACGGTGTCCACCAGCAGCCGCGCATTGACGAACTGGTTGGGGAACAGGCGGCCGTCGGCGTTGTCGAACACCGCGCGCAGCTTCACCGTGCCGGTGGTGGTGTCGACCACGTTGTCGAGCACCGCGACGTGGCCGCTGGCGAGGTGGGTGGTGTTGGTGCGGTCATAGGCCTCCACCGGCAGCACCGCCCCGCCGCGCAGCCGCGTGCTGATCGTATCGAGGCTGTCCTCCGGCACCGAGAAGATCACCGAGATCGGGTGCAGCATGGTCAGCACCACCAGCCCGTTGGTCAGGCCCTGGGTGATGTAGTTGCCGGCATCGACCTGACGCAGCCCGACCCGGCCGTCCACCGGTGCCGAGATATGGCAGTAGGCGATGTTCAGCTTGGCGCTGTCGATCTGCGCCTGGTCGGTGCGCACCGTGCCCTCGAACTGACCGACCTGGTAGAGCTGGTCGTCCACCTGCTGCTTTGCGATGCTGTGCTGGCGCAGCAGCCCCTGGTAGCGGGCGTAGTCCACGCGCGCCTGGTTCAGGGACGCGGTGTCGCGGGCGAGCTGGCCGAGATACTGGTCGCGCGTCGCCTCGTAGGGCCGCGGATCGATCAGGGCGAGCTGGTCGCCGCGATGCACCTCCTGGCCCTCCTGGAAGTTCACCTGCAGCAGGTAGCCGGAGATCTGCGACTGCACCGTGACGGTGGCGAGCGAGGTGACGGTGCCGAGCTCGGGCAGGAGCAGCGGCATGGCGCCGATGCGGGCGGCGCCGGCGGGCACCGGCTGCGCGGCGGCGGCGCCGACGGCGCCGCGATGCCGCCCGCCGCCGCCCGCCGCGCCCTCCGGCTTGGGATGCGGACGCAGCAGCGCCCAGGCCACTGCGGCCACCGCCAGCACCAGCACGATCCACGGCAGCAGGCGACGCCGACGACGGGGGATGCCCGGTGGCGGCCCGGGGGGCAGGCCGGCCGGCCGCGGCCCCACGGGCGACGGTCCGGGGCCGACCTCGCCGCGCCCCACATCCTCCCGGGGGTCCTCGTGTCGCGGGCCCGGCGGTCGCGTGCGGGTCGGTAGGTTGGCTTCGTCCATCATGCTTCCCGGCCGGATCCCTGGCTCGCGAGCGCCGACGTGGCGCGCGGCCAGCTTCCTTCTCGGCGGCGACAGTAACAGAAAGCCCCGGCGCCGGCACCGGCCGCGACCTGATGATCCGGTTCCGAATTGTGACGTGCTCCGGCGCGCCTTGCGCAAGACGGGCAGAAGCGGAGCCGCGCGACCA
Organism: uncultured Acetobacteraceae bacterium; assembly: GCA_964245755.1. Taxonomy (GTDB): domain Bacteria; phylum Pseudomonadota; class Alphaproteobacteria; order Acetobacterales; family Acetobacteraceae; genus Lichenicoccus. Next base: position 33,931 of record CAXTNV010000007.1, read on the forward strand.
TTCGACCAACCCTGCACGGCTGCGTGAGCGCATCACGGCGAGATTGTGGCAGCAGAAAGGCGGTGCTAGGAAAGTACCGGCTCAACCGCGTGCCGTGGTTCTTCACCTCATGGCGACCTCGACCGGGCTTGCTCCGGATCGGTCGCCTCGGTCGGACGAAGGAGATCTTCATGTTCCGCAAGCTGCTCGCCCTCGAAGTCGCTGCCCTCGCCAACGAGGAAGCCCGCCTCCCGGATCAGTCCGAGACCGATGTGCTGGGCAGCGTGCGGGAGATCTTCGCCCCGCGCACCGGCAATTACGGCAGCATGTGGTCGGTGCGCTCCAGCAACTGATCCGGCCGCCGCGTCGATCCGGGCGCTGCATCGTTCCGGCCCGGGGTCGTCAGGCCCCGGGCTTTTTCATGCGCGCCGCGGTCATGAGGAGGCGGCTGCCGAGGGCGCCAACCCGGTGCGGTGCCCGCTCAGCTCGCTGCCGGCATCCGGTGACAGCCGCGACGCGATCGGCGAAGCCAGCAGCGCCAGCGTTCCCACCACCGCGAAGCCGGCGCTGAAGTCGGTGAGCGCCAGCTCCGGCCTTGCGGCCAGGGCGCGCGAAGCCGCCAGCGTGCCGGCGGCGGCGCAGATGCCGAGCGTCAGCGTCATCTGCTGGAAGGTGGCATAGAAGCTGGTAGCGGCACTCAAGCGCTCCGTCGGGACGTCGGCGTAAGCGATGGTGTTCATCGCGGTGAACTGCAGCGACTGCGCGCCCCCGTTCAGGAACAGGATCACCGAGAGCAGCCAGAACGGCCAGCCGGGGCGGAAGCCGGCGCAGACCAGCATCAGGAAGCCGGCGCTGACCCCGTTCAGCACCATCGTGGCGCGGAACCCGAACCGCCGCAGCACCCGGCGCACCACCAGGCGCATCGACAGCGCGCCGAGCGGGCCAGTGAAGGTGACGAGCCCGCTCTGCGCGGCGCTGAGCCCGAAGCCGAGCTGCAGCATCGAGGGGATCAGGAACGGCGCCCCGCCGGCGACAAGCCGCGCCATCGCGCCGGCGAGCACCGAGATGCGGAAGGTCGGCACCCGCATCAGCGAGAAGTCCAGGATCGGGTTCTCGGCGGTCCGCGCGTGGCGGAAATACAGCACGGCGGCGCCCAGGCCGACCGAGAGCGTGGCGACGGTGGGGCCGATCGAGGCGTTGCCGCGGCTCGCCGATTCCAGGCCGAAGATCAGACAGGCGAGCGAGGTGCCGGACAGCACCGTGCCAAGCACGTCGAAGCCGCGGCGCGCGGTCTCGCGCAGCTGCGGGATGAAGCGGCTGGTCAGCGCCATGCCGAGCAGCCCGACCGGCAGGTTGATGTAGAAGATCCAGCGCCAGGAGAGGTAGGTGGTCAGGCATCCGCCCACGATCGGCCCGAACAGCGGCCCGATGGTCGCCGGCAGCAGCATCCAGAACATCGCCGAGACGAGCTCGCTCTTGGGCACCGTGCGCAGCAGCACCAGCCGCCCGACCGGCACCATCATCGCCCCGCCGGCGCCCTGCAGCAGGCGCGCCAGCACCAGCGCGGTCAGCCCCGGGGCCTGCGCGCAGAGCACCGAGCCGACCATGAACAGCCCGATCGCGCCGCGGAACACGGTGCGGCTGCCGAAGCGGTCGGCGAGGCGCCCGCTGGCGGGGATGAACACCGCGAGACCCACCAGGTAGGAGGTCAGCGCCGTGCTCATGTGCAGCGGGTCGACGCCGAAGCTGCGCGCCATTGCCGGCAGCGCGGTGGTCAGCACCGTGGAGTCGAGCTGCTCCATGAACAGGGCGCTGGCGATGATCAGCGCGGTGGTGCGGGCGCGCGCCGACAGGTTGCTACCCGGCGCGGTCAACCGCCGTCTCATCGCCTACCGCGCATCGCCACGATCCCTAGCCTGTTCCGTCGCGTCCGCTCCGCCCCGGGTGTCGGCGCCCCGCCTCGGCATGCCACCGCGCGTCCGGCGATGGAACTCGGTGGATGGAACTCGCGGGACCGGGGCCTCGTTTCGCCTTGACGAGCGATCCGGCGAAGCAAGCAGGACCGGGCGGGGCGAGCAGGGAGGGCCAGCAGATGGACGAGAACACAACCGAGGGCGCCATCACCGAGGGCGTCGGCAAGCTCAAGGACGCTGCCGGCGGCCTCACCGGCGATACCGGGCTGCAGGGTGAGGGCAAGGTCGATTAGCTCACCGGCAAGGTGCAGCGCGAGTTCGGCGACACCCTCGACGACGCCCAGGAC
>CAXTNV010000007.1:36229-56669 GCA_964245755.1 uncultured Acetobacteraceae bacterium
AGCTCGAGGGCATCGTCTCGACCATCCGGGACCGTCCGCTGATCGCGGTCGGCCTCGCCGCCGGTGCCGGCTTCCTGCTCGGCCTGCTGGTGATCCCCTCGCGCAAGTCCTGAGCGGCTTGCAGTGGCGCGCCGGTTGATGTCCATGCCAGCTTGAACGACCGCGGCGCGATTCGGTCCCTCGCGGGGTCGTGTCGCGCGGTGGCGTCGGGGTGGGGTGGAGATGCCGGACTACACGCGCGAAGCGCTGCACGGCGGCCGTGTGGCCGGGGTCGACGAGGCTGGCCGAGGCCCGTTGGCCGGCCCAGTGGTCGCCGCCGCGGTGCTTTTCCCCGGCAGCGTGCCAAGCGGGCTGGCCGATCTGATCGACGATTCGAAGCGACTCAGCGCGGAAGCCCGCGCGACGGCATTGCTCGCGATGCGCAGCTGCCAGGGTGTCGAGATCGCCGTTGCCGCCGCCTCGGTCGACGAGATCGCCAGGCTCAACATCCTCGGCGCCAGCCTGCTGGCGATGCGTCGCGCGGTCGAACGGCTGGCGGTCCGGCCCGAGCTGGTGCTGGTCGACGGCAACCGGCCGCCGCCGCTCTCCTGCCCGGTGCAGTGCGTGGTCGGCGGCGACGGGCTCAGCCTGTCGATCGCCGCCGCCTCGATCGTGGCCAAGCAGATGCGCGACCGACTGATGTGCCGCCTCTCCGCCCGCCTGCCGCACTATGGCTGGGAGCGCAACGCGGGCTACGCCACGGCTGCGCATCGCAGCGCGCTCGGCGCGGTGGGCCCGAGCCGGCATCATCGCGCGGGCTTCGGTCTGGTGCGCCGGCTCTCCGACGCGACCATTTCCGCGCCCCTGGAGCAGCCCGCGTGCTGACCGACCGCTGAGAAGTGCCGAGACGGTGGAACTCCCGCTCGATCAGGTCCTGCTCGGCGACTGCGTCGAGCTCATGCGCATGCTGCCCGCCGCCTCGATCGACTGCGTGTTCGCCGATCCGCCCTACAACCTGCAGCTACGCGGCGAGCTGCGCCGGCCCGACGACAGCCTGGTCGACGGCGTTGACGATGCCTGGGACCGGTTCGGCGACTTCGGCGAGTACGACCGCTTCACCCGCGCCTGGCTCACCGAGGCGCGTCGGCTGCTGCGCAAGGACGGTACGCTGTGGGTAATCGGCTCCTATCACAACATCTTCCGCATCGGCACGATCCTGCAGGATCTCGGCTTCTGGATCCTGAACGACGTGATCTGGCGCAAGTCCAACCCGATGCCGAACTTCCGCGGCCGCCGCTTCACCAACGCGCACGAGACGATGATCTGGGCGGCGCGCGGCCGCGACAGCCGCTACCGCTTCAACTACCAGGCGATGAAGGCGCTCAACGACGACGTGCAGATGCGCAGCGACTGGCTGCTGCCGCTCTGCACCGGCCCGGAGCGGCTGCGCAACCGGCACGGGCTGAAGCTGCATCCGACCCAGAAGCCGGAAGCACTGCTGCACCGGGTGCTGCTCGCCAGCACCGGCATCGACGACATCGTGCTCGACCCGTTCGCCGGCACCGGAACCACGCCGGCGGTGGCGCGGCGGCTGCGCCGGCACTTCATCGGCATCGAGCGTCACCCCGATTACGCCGAGGCCGCGATCGGGCGGGTACGGCGCGAGCGCCCGCTGCCGGCGGCCAGCGCCATGACCACCGCCGGCCGGCGCGAGGTGCCGCGCATCCCGTTCGGCAACCTGGTCGAGCGCGGGGTGATACGCGCCGGCACCATCCTGACCGACCGCCAGCGACGCATCAGCGCCACCATCTCGCCGGACGGCAGCCTGGTCGCCGGCGCGGTGCGCGGCTCGATCCACAAGGTCGGCGCCGCCCTGACCCAGGCACCGTCCTGCAACGGCTGGACCTTCTGGCACTTCGAGCAGGACGGAGCCCTGCTGGCGCTCGACGTGCTGCGCAGCCGCGTGCTGGCGCAGGACCAGGACGCGTCGGCGGGTGCGACAGACACGCCGGGGCGATGATCCGGCACCTCGATCCCGACACCCCCAGAACAGGGCGGCACGCCATGGACAAGGACGAACTCACCCGCTGGGCGCTGTCGAGCGGCTGGCAGCTGCTCGCCGGGGCGCCGAGCCTCACCAAGCCGTCCGCGCCGCGCGAGGCCATCGTGCGCATGGTGTTCAAGGCGACCGTGGTCAGCCTGGAGGTCAAGAAGCCCGCCGGCAAATGGGAGAAGGTCGCGAGCGAGAGCTACGGCAAGATCCGCCAGGACCCGGACACCGGCGTGCCGCAGGGCCTCGGCTTCGAGAAGATCCCGAGTTTCTCGATGCTGATGCAGGACAACCGCGACCGGCAGGTGTTCGCCGGCATGGGCGGTGCGCCGAAGCGCTGACACCCCTCAGCGGGGATCCGCCGCGAAGCAGGCATCCACCATCGCCGGCGTCACCTCGGCCAGGCTCGGGGGCGACCAGCGCGGCTCGCGGTCCTTGTCGATCAGCTGGGCGCGCACGCCCTCGGCGAAGTCGTGCCGCCGGGTCAGCGCCCGCGCCAGGCGCAGCTCCTGGGCCAGGCAGGCGGCGAGGTCCGGCAGGCCGGCCGCGGTTCGGATCGAGCGCAGCGTTACCTTCAGCGCCATCGGCGAGCGGGCGGCGAGATCCGCGCGGTCCGCGGCCGCCTGCCGTTCCGGGCGCGCCTGCAGCGCCGCCAGGATCGCCTCGACGCTGTCGCTGGCATAGGCGAGGTCGATCCAGCCGCGCTGCGCGGCCAGCGCCGGTGGCGGCGCCGCGATGGCCACCGCCTCGATCGCCTGCGCAGGTGCTTGGTGCGACAGCAGCGCCGCCAGCTCCGCCAGCCGCCCCGACGGCACCATGCGGTCGGCGAGACCGCAGAACATCGCATCCGCCGCGTCGCCCGCGCGCCCGGTCAGCCCGAGGCGCAGCCCGACCGCGCCGGGCGCCCGCGACAGCAGGTAGCTGCCGCCGACATCGGGGGTGAAGCCGATGATCGTCTCGGGCATCGCGACCCGGCTGCGCTCGGTCACCAGGCGATGCCGCGCGTGCGCCGAGATGCCGACCCCGCCTCCCATCACCACCCCGTCCATGAACGCCACCACCGGCTTCGGGTAGGCGGCGATGGCGGCATCGAGTTCGTACTCCTCCGCCCAGAAGCGGTCGGCGAGTGCTGCGTCCGTGCGCAGGCTCTGCCATGCGGCACGGATGTCGCCGCCGGCGCACAGCCCGCGCGTGCCCGCGCCGTCGATCAGCACGGTACGCACTCGCGGGTCCCGGTGCCAGCGCTGCAGCGCCTCCTGCATGGTCCGCACCATGCCCAGGCTCAGCGCGTTGATCGCCTGCGGCCGGTTCAGCGTGATCCGCGCGAGCCATCCGTCCAGGCGCAGCAGGATCTCGCCGGTGTCGCTCATGGTCCGGTGCTCCAGGAGGCGTGCGCCTCGATCTCCATATCGAGCTCCGGCCGGCAGATCTGCGCCTGCAGCAGCATCACCGGGGCGGCCAGCCCGGCCGCGCGCAGGCGCTCGCCCACCAACTCCCGATCGTCCGCGTGGCGCAGGTACACCTTGGCACGAAGCTCGGCCGGCGTCAGCGCGCAGCCCAGGGTGCGCGCCTGCGACAGCAGCGCCTCGAGGTTGCGCAGCGTCTCGTCGGTCTGCGCGGCGACGTCGCCGGCATGGCGGCTCTCATGTCCGACGATGCTGGCGGTCCCGGAGATGAACAGCATGCCGCACGCCAGCGTCGCGCGTGCGAACAGCGGCGCGCGCTCGCCGTAGCGGTTCGGGTAGCGGAAGGCGCTGACCTGCCTCGGGTTCTCGATGTTGCGCCCGGGCCGGTCGCCGGCAAGGAAGAACATCAGCAGCGCATCGCCGCCGCAGCCCAGTCCGCACGCGGCCGGAGCCTGGCTCGCATCGCGGGCACGGGCGGCGAAGGCGTGCTGCCGCCCGGTGTTGAACGCCCGGTAGCGCTCCTCGCCGCCCTCGATGCGCGTGATGTCGGCCAGGTAGTTCGAGACCCGCAGCAGGTGCGGGCAACCCTCGCGCTCGATCAGCGAGAAGATCGAGCGATACGCCGCTTCCGCCGCCGCCGCCGCACCACCGGGAGGCACCGGGGTGCGCAGCATGCCGAAGCACAGCCCGCCGGCGCGCGCGAACCGCACCCCGCCTATCGTGCCGCGCCGCTCCACCAGATCCGTGGTGCGCCAGACCTCGCGCAGGCCACCGCCGCCGATCGCCGGCAGCCCGACCGAGAGGTCGGCCGCGGCAGTGCCGCACAGCGCCACCACGCCGAGCACCCGCTCCGGCGACGCCACCGCCTGGCCGTCATCCAGGTAGTCGAGGGTCACCTCGGTCACCGCGGCCTCGATCCGTGGTAGCAGCGGGGGCGGCGACGCGGAAGGAACTCGGCCATGCCCCCCTATACAATCCTCTGCTACGGCGACTCCAATACCCACGGCACGCGGCCGATGCAGGAGAACAGCGTGCTGCAGCGCTTCGAGGCCGCCGATCGCTGGCCCGGGGTGCTGCGGGCCGCGCTCGGCGCCGACCGGGTGGTGATCGAGGAGGGGCTGCCCGGGCGCACCACGGTGCATGACGACCCGGTGGAGGGCATGCACAAGAACGGCCTGCGCACGCTGCGCGCCTGCCTGGAGAGCCACGTGCCGCTCGACCTGGTGGTGCTGATGCTCGGCACCAACGACCTCAAGACGCGCTTCTCGGTGACGCCCGCCGACATCGCCGCCTCGATCGAGCGGCTGCTGCGGGAGATCCTGCTCTGCACCGGCAGCTTCGGGCCGCCGCCGCGCCTGCTGCTGATCGCGCCGACGCCGATCGAGGAGGTGGGGGCACTCGGCGCGATCCTGGCCGGGGGCGCCGCGAAGTCGCGCGCGCTGGCGCCGCTCTACCGGGCGGTGGCACTGCGTCACGGCGCGAGCTTCCTTGATGCCGGCTCGGTGATCCGCGTGAGCCCGGTCGACGGCGTCCACTTCGATGCCGATCAGCATCATCGGCTCGGTGCTGCGGTCGCATCCGCGATCGCCGGTATGGCGGGCGCGGAGGCGGCGCCGTCCTAGTGGGCTGCGCCGCAGAGCCGCCGTCGCTAGGTCGGGAAGCCTCGTTCACGCCCCGGCATCTTGGAAGAGGCTCTGGCGACTGAGCTGATGCGCGAAAGCAGTTCTCGGCAAGGGATGACCGGGCCACGTCGCATCGATGAGGAAACTCCAGGCATGACTGCAGTCGATACGCTCAGGCTTCTACGGGAGCGTGCGCAAAAGAGATTTTTCCTCGTCGATGTCGGTGCTCGCTGGGGTGTAAGTGAGCGTTGGTTGCGGCTCGAAGATGAGGCCGACATCCTGTGCTTCGAGCCGGACGCCAGCGAGTGTGAGCGGCTGAACACGGGACGTTCACCCAACATCCGGTATCTTCCCTACGCGCTAGCCGAACGATCCGTACGGCGCGATCTTTACATGACTGCTGAACCAGCGTGCAGCTCGCTGCACCGGCCAATCGAGGCGCTTTACAAGCACTATCCGCCACTCGCCATCACGAAGCCTGAGAAGATAATCAGCGTGTCATGTCAGAAGCTTGACAGGGTTCTGGCAAAGGAAGGTGTCACCGATGTCGCCGCGATCAAGCTGGACACGCAAGGCTCTGAGCTTGCCATTCTCCGCGGATCCAAGCGGGCTCTCAAGGCATGCCGCCTCATCGACATCGAGGTTGAGTTCAATCCGCTGTATCAAAACCAAGGCCTCTTTTGCGATATCGATAGATTCCTACGGAACCACGGGTTTGTACTCTGGCGCTTGGAGAACTTGGTCCATTACGCGCCTGAAGCGACTCCCTTGGCATCGTCGTCTTTCCTGATCGCCACTGAGCCGAGTGCTTCTGTCGTTGCGTCGATACCTAACGGTCAGATCTTCTGGGCTCAGGCCCAATACGTCCGAGCGACCTACCCGCGGACGGGTGCCGATTGGCTGCCGATGCAGGAAGCGTGTACGGCCGCTGCGCTAGCAGGGCTATACGGTTTCTGGGACCTTGCACTTGAGCTTATCCGGAAAACGAAGGATGAAGCGTTCCTTCGGATCATGCGCGAGAGCCTGGCATGAGCGAAATGGGACGGCGAACAGATTATCTTTGAACTGCTCGCCTTTCATCCGGCCGATACGGAGCCGGTCCGGAACCGTTCCACGACCACTACCTAGCATCCTGGTCAAGTCTCCGTCGGCTGACCAGCATGGCCAAGCATCGGCCGGACCTGAGGCATCAGCGTCCCCGCTCGCAGCACCACCGGCACCCTGAGTCCGAGTGCAGCGTCGGTTCACGTCTTACGCGGCCTTCGCGTCGTTCCCTGGGCTCGCGTGGCGATGCCGCAGCGCGCAGGCGGCCACCGCCGCCGCGACGCTGAGCAGGCTCGCGCCGACCTCCGCGCGCTGTTCGGGCAGGATCGCCATCGTCACCAGCACCGACAGCATCGCGGCGATCGCGGCGTAGCTCAGCCAGGGAAACCACCACATCGCGAAGCGCGGCGTCTCGTGCCGCGCCTGCATGGCGCGTCGGGCGCGTATCTGCGCCAGCGCGATCATCGCGTAGATCACCAGGATCACCGCGCCGGAGGTGTTGAGCAGGAAGGCGAACACCAGGTCCGGCGAGATGATCGAGGCGATGCACGCGGCGAAGCCGAAGAAGCTGCCGGTGAGGATCGCCAGGATCGGCACCTGGCGCGCCCCGGTGCGCACCAGCGCCGCCGGCGCGTCGCCCTGGGCCGCGAGCTCGCGCAGGATGCGCGAGGTCACGTACAGGCCCGAGTTCAGGCAGGACAGCACGGCGACCAGCACGATCAGGCGCATCACCGTCCGGCCGCCGGGCAACCCCATGACGTCCATCGCGGCCACGAACGGCGAGTGTCCGGAGCGGACCCCGTTCCACGGCACGATGCAGAGGATCACCAGGATGGCCGCGACGTAGAACATCACGATGCGCAGCGCCACGTTCCGCGCGGCACGGGCGACGTTGCGCGGCGGATCGTCGGACTCGGCGGCCGCGATGCTGGCGATCTCCGAGCCGGTGAGCGAGAACACCACCACCGGCACCGTCGCCAGCACCGCGAGCCAGCCGTGCGGCGCGAAGCCGCCGTGCGCGGTCAGGTTGGCGAGCGCCGCGTGCGGTGCAGCAGCGCCGGCGATCCAGGCGGCACCCCCCAGCACGAACAGCGCGATCGCCCCGACTTTGAGCAGCGAGAACCAGAACTCGAACTCGCCGTACGAGCGCACCGACATCAGGTTGCTCAGCGTCATCAGGCTGATCAGCACGAGGCCGATCGCCCACACCGGTCCGGCGGGGATCCAATCGTGGATCAGCGAGGCGCCGGCGATGGTCTCGGCACCCACCACGATCACCCAGAAATACCAGTACAGCCAGCCGCTGACGAAGCTCGCGCGCGCGCCCAGCGCCAGCCGGACATAGCCGTTGAACGAGCCGTATCCCGGCCGCGCCACCGCCATCTCGCCCAGCATGCGCATCATCAGGAACGAGATCGCGCCGGCCAGCAGGTAGGCCAGCAGCACCGCCGGCCCGGCGAGCTGGATCGCCGCCGAGCTGCCGACGAACAGCCCCGCGCCGACCACGCCGCCGAGCGAGATCATCGCGACGTGACGCGGCCGGAGCGAGGCTGCCAGGGCCGGCACTTGCCGGTGCCTCGCGATCGCGGTCTCGGCCTGCTGCATCCCGTGGATCTCCCTCATGAAGCGTCGTGCTGCCTGTCGGCGCCGAGCCGGGGCCCGACCGGCGGCCGGCGCGGGAAACGGTTGCACCGGATTCGCCGCGATGCGAAATTGCGTCGCCCTGCCGTCAGGATACGGTCCCATGACCAGCACGACCATCGGCACGGCAGTCGACCAGCCGCCGCGACCGTTCCTCGACCTCGCCGCCTCGATCCGGCCGCAGGGTGCGCTGCGAGAGCGCATCACCGATGCCTGCCGCATCCCCGAGACCGAGGCGGTAGCGGCACTGCTCGCCGACGCCACGCTCAAGGCCCCGGCCGCGGCGGCGTCTGACGCGCTGGCGCTTGCGCTGGTGACGGCGATGCGCGGCAAGTCGGCGCAGGGCGGCGTGCAGGGGCTGATCCGCGAGTACGACCTCTCCAGCCAGGAGGGGGTGGCGCTGATGTGCCTGGCCGAGGCGCTGCTGCGCATCCCGGATCGCGCGACACGCGACGCGCTGATCCGCGACAAGATCAGCACCGGCGACTGGCAGGCGCATCTCGGGCGCTCGCCCTCGTTGTTCGTCAACGCGGCGACCTGGGGCCTGGTGGTCACCGGCCGGCTGACCGCCACCGGCGGCGAGGCTGGTCTCGCGGCCTCGCTGACAGGATTGATCGGCCGCGGCGGCGAGCCGGTGATCCGGCGCGCCGTCGACCGGGCGATGCGCATGATGGGCGAGCAGTTCGTCACCGGCCAGACCATCAGCGAGGCGCTGGCGCGCAGCCGCAAGCCGGAGCGACGCGGCTTCCGGCACTCCTACGACATGCTCGGCGAGGCCGCGCTGACCGCCGAGGATGCGGCGCGCTACTACGGCGACTACGAGCAGGCGATCCACGCCATCGGCACCGCCTCCGCCGGACGCGGGATCTACGAGGGTCCCGGGATCTCGATCAAGCTGTCGGCGCTGCACCCGCGCTACGGCCGGGCGCAGCGCGAGCGCGTGATGGACGAGCTGCTGCCCCGCCTGGTCGCGCTGGCGCAACTCGCCCATGGCTACGAGATCGGCCTGAACATCGACGCCGAGGAGGCCGACCGGCTGGAGCTCTCGCTCGACCTGCTCGAGGCGCTGTGCCGGGTTCCGACGTTGGCGGGCTGGAACGGCATCGGCTTCGTGGTGCAGGCCTATCAGAAGCGCGCCCCGATGGTGATCGACTGGATCATCGACCTCGCCCGCCGCACGGAGCGCCGGATCATGCTGCGCCTGGTCAAGGGCGCCTACTGGGACAGCGAGATCAAGCGCGCGCAGCAGGACGGGCTCGAGGACTTCCCGGTGTTCACGCGCAAGTCGCACACCGACGTCAGCTACGTCGCCTGCGCGCGCCGCCTGCTCGCGGCGCCTGACGCGGTCTTCCCGCAATTCGCCACCCACAACGCCCGCACCCTGGCGAGCATCCACGCCATGGCCGGCCCCGACTTCCACCCCGGGCAGTACGAGTTCCAGTGCCTGCACGGCATGGGCGAGCCGCTGTACCAGGAAGTGGTCGGCGCCCGCGCGCTGAACCGCCCCTGCCGTATCTACGCCCCCGTCGGCACCCACGAGACGCTGCTCGCCTACCTGGTGCGCCGCCTGCTGGAGAACGGCGCCAACAGCTCGTTCGTCAACCGCATCGGTGACGAGGCCATCCCGATCGATGAGCTGATCGCCGATCCGGCGCGTCGCGTGGCCGCCACCGCGCCGGTCGGTGCGCCCGAGCCGCGTATCGCCGCGCCGTGCGACCTGTTCGGCGACGAGCGCCGCAACTCCGCCGGGTTCGACCTCAACAGCGAGCATAGCCTGGCCTGGCTCTGCGACGCCCTGCGCCGCTCGCCTCGCTTCTGGACCGCTGGCCCACCGGCCGCCGCGCTCGGTGCAGCTGCGGATGCCGGCGAGCCGATCCCGATCCTCAATCCCGCCGATCGGCACGACCGGGTCGGCGAGGTGCGCCATACCCCGGCCGCGGCCGTTCCGGCCCTGTTCGAGCGTGCCGCTGCAGGCGCACGGTCGTGGGGCGCCACCGCGCCGGCGGCGCGCGCGCTGGTGCTCGACCGCGCCGCCGCCTCGCTGCAGGACGCGATGCCGGCGCTGCTCGGGCTGATCGTGCGCGAGGCCGGCAGGAGCCTGCCCGATGCGGTGGGCGAGGTGCGCGAGGCGGTCGACTTCCTGCGCTACTACGCGGCCGGCATCCGTCGCGACTTCGAGGGCCGCCCGCTCGGCACCGTGGTGTGCATCAGCCCCTGGAACTTCCCGCTCGCGATCTTCACCGGACAGGTGGCGGCGGCACTCGCCGCCGGCAACGCGGTGCTGGCCAAGCCCGCTCAGCAGACTCCGCTGATCGCGGCACAGGCGGTGCGTCTGCTGCACGAGGCCGGCGTTCCCGAGGCGGCGTTGCAGCTGGTGCCCGGCGACGGCGAGACCGGCGTCGCCCTCGTCGCCCAGCCGTTGCTCGGCGGCGTGATGTTCACCGGCTCGACCGCGGTCGCCGGGAGCATCGCGCGCAGCCTCGCATCCCGCCTGGGTCCGGACGCCGGCCCGATCCCGCTGATCGCCGAGACGGGCGGGCAGAACGCGATGATCGTCGACAGCTCGGCGCTGACCGAGCAGGTGGTCACGGACGTGATCCAGTCCGCGTTCAACTCCGCCGGGCAGCGCTGCTCGGCGCTGCGTCTGCTGTGCCTGCAGGACGACGTCGCCGACCGCACCCTGCGCATGCTGCGCGGTGCGATGGCGGAGCTGCGCGTCGGGTCGCCGGAACGGCTACGCACCGATCTCGGCCCGGTGATCACCGAGGCGGCGCGCGACGGCATCGCGGCGCACCTGGCGGCGATGCGACGTGCCGGTCATCCGGTCGAGGCGCTGCCGCTGCCGGATGACTGCGACGCCGGCAGCTTCGTGCCGCCGACCCTGGTCGAGATCGACCGGGTCGGCGACCTGCGCGAGGAGGTGTTCGGCCCGGTCCTGCACGTGCTGCGCTACCGCCGCGACGGGCTTGCCGCCCTGCTCGACGACATCGCCGGCACCGGCTACGCGCTGACCTTCGGTCTGCATACGCGGCTGGACGAGACGGTCGACGCCGTCATCGGCCGCGCCGAGGCCGGCAACCTCTACGTCAACCGCAACATCGTCGGCGCGGTGGTGGGCGTGCAGCCGTTCGGCGGCCACGGCCTGTCCGGCACCGGCCCCAAGGCGGGAGGCCCGCTCATCCTGCGCCGGCTGCTGGCGCGGGCACCGGCCGGGACGTGCCTCCCCGCCGGTCCGGCGACGGCGGCGCTGCTCCGCTTCTCCGAGCATCTCGAGGCCGGTGGCGACCTCCGCCTGGCCGCGCGCGCCCGCGCGCTGGCGTCGCGCAGCCCGTTGTCGGCCGAGCTGGTGCTGGCCGGACCGGTAGGCGAGCGCAACAGCTACAGCCTGCATGCCGCCGGCGCGGCGCTGTGCCGGCCTCGCACCCGCGACGGGCTGGCGCTGCAGATGGCCGCCCTGTTCGCCACCGGCAACGTCGCCGTGATCGAGCAGGCGTCGCGCTTCGCGTCGTTCCTCGAGGCACTTCCGGAGGCGCTCCGCCCGCACTGGTGCGACGCGGATGCGTCGGGCGAGGCCCCGGTCGCGCTGGCGCTGGCGCTGTTCGAAGGCGAGGGCGAGGCGCTGCGCGAGTTCTGCGTGCGCATGTCGCGGCGCGCGGGTCAGATCGTCACCGTGTTCGCGCTGTCGTCGCGCGGGATCGAGGACGGCGAGGAGTATCCGCTGGAGTTCCTGCTGCGCGAGCGCAGCCTCAGTGTCAACACCGCAGCCGCCGGTGGCAACGCCAGCCTGATGTCGATCGCTCCCGAGAACGTCTGAGGCGACCGGCGGCGCGCGCCGGTGCGGCATCGAGGAACTGCAGTTGACAGCGATGCTGCCGTGCGCACCGATCGGACGGCGATCAAGCTTGCCGCCGCGATGCCTTGCCGTGATGCTGCGCGCGGCATTCGCGGCCGGTGCCTCGAGATGGAACTGCGCTGCCGACAGCTTCACCCGAGGTCGGGCCGCCATTGAACATCAGGACTGCCGCGTTGGCGCTGTGCTTTGCGAACACTTCGAACAAGCGCCGTTGACCGCCGGTATTCCTAGTTTCGATGCATCGGAGTCCAGAGATATTGAGCCATCCTGTGGCCCGAAGTCGGGTGCAGCACCTCGACGTCAAGACGCAGCCCTCGCATCTCGTAGAACCGCCTCGCCGCGTCATTGTCTACGTTCGTGCGCAGCCAGAACCCGTCAGGCATATGTCGCTCAGCCCGGTCCAGGAGGAGCGTGCCTATACCGAGCCGCTTCATTGTCGGTGCGACGAACAACCGGCGCAGCCACTTCGGCTCCTTCTGACAAGCCATGAAGCCGAGAAGATCATTCTCGACAACGGCCACCTGGATCGACCACGTTTGCCTGCCCTCGGTCGAAAGGCGGTGTTCGAACTGCTCGAGGCCAAGGTCGTCACCGTCGCATAGACCGGTGGAAGCCCAGCTATCGCGCCAGGCGCGCGACGCCCCCTAGGTCCTCGTCCACGAACTCTCGCACCCTGAACGTCTGCATGTCGCCTCTTGTCTCACGCAGCGCGCGGAGTGCCGCGCTTGTCATGCTAGGTGGTGTAAAAGGCGACCGTGTCAGCGCGGTTCTCGGCTTGCTCAGACAACGCATGCGTCAGCCGGGTGAACCAACGCAGCTGCGCGACATTCATTGATGAATAGCACGCGCAATCGGCAAGCGTGCAGCTGCGTCCTGCATCAACTCGCTCGCGCGGTCGGCGTCGCCCGGAGTTCGGCAAGCAGATTGATCTGCCGCTTGGCGCTGCACCGCCGCCAGCTCGCGCTGCCTGAGAAGACGCTGGTCGCCTCCCCGCTCAGGCCGCCAGCTACCGCGGGGATGATGGGCAGACCGACGGTCGCGAGTACTCGTCTGGGGCGCCTGAGACGATCAACCGCACCCTCGACGGCAGCAGCAGGAACGGACCCTCTCCAGCTGGACCTTGACCCCGAACTCGCCCGCCGTGTTCAGCCAGGTGAACGACTACCCCTCCTGGGGAACCGTGCTGTTCGCGACCGCGACATCGGGCAGCCTCACCACCCGGTCAGGAACCGACAGCGCGGTGCGAAGCCAGCTCGCGGGCTTCGGCCACTCGCCAACACCAGCGACACCAACCGGCGGCGGGCGATCAACAAGGCGTTGCGACCTCGGCGCCGACTGCCCGAGCGCAGCCGGGCGCAATGACGGCCGCGGCGAGAACATGCCGGTGGGGGGCCTGCCAACATGCTGATCGCGGCCGACGCCTACATGCGGCACACCGGCAGGGCGAAGGCGGCGGTGTATGCCGCCGCGCACTAGGCCATCTACCGCCAGTAAGCGCCGACGCCACCGGCGAGCCGCACAGCTACTGGAGCCTCAAGCACAACGCCAGTCGCTGCTAGCTTCTTGGCTCGCACCTGATCCCGCGGGCGGCACTCAACGAGTAGCCTGAATACCACAAGACCCAGGAGCGCCCGACCGGCATCCAGCTGGATCCGCGCAGCATCGACGATCTGCCGGTTTGCTTCAGCAAGGCGGACTTGAAGCTGTGGACCGCGGCGAGCAGCAACGACCCCATGCTCACCCAGGACATCATCGACGAGGTCTACGACTACGCGAACGTGACCTGCTCGGCCGTGCCGTTCCCCGACCTCCACGACCCCGACCTTCACGACCCCGACCTCCAAGACCCCGACAGCTCGTTCAACGGCTTCGCCGCGCGTCCGGCGGTGGGCGGCGCGTTCGCCCGCCTGACCCTGACGCTCGCGCCGAGGCGGTAGGCTTCGGCGGGCAGGATATGATCGATCCGATCATGCCCTGCCTTCCGGCCGGGGAAGCACGCCGGGAGGTCGTGACGAGCCCCGCTCGCGCCGCTCGGCCGGCAGATGGCCTGCGGCCCGGAGCGATTAAGCTGGCATGCGCCGACGCTCGCTCTCATTATAGAGACGATTCTCGCCAGGTCTCCGCAAGGTCTCCTTAGATGTTCCTCCTTGTCGCCGCCTTCACGGCCGCCACTGCAGCCTCGCCGCCGAACGTCCCGATGCTCGAACCTCCGGCGAACGCATGTGATTACAGAGCGTACTACCTGCCCTTCCCGCCCACCGAGAACGGCCTTGCACCGACGCCGCCGGTCATCAACGGCGAGCGGGAGAAGGAAGACAGCTTCGTCGTCACCGTCAGGCGAAGGCTGTGCCGCGGCAGGCAGATCTCCGGTCCCGGCATACCCACGCGCTGGATAGACGATCCGAGCCAGCACTTCGTGACCTGGAGTGCGACCGTCACGCCGGTCGCGAGCGACCGGGCGATCCCCCCGAGCAGCTTCCTGAAAGGCCCGACCATCAAGATGGGCCCGGACGGCGAGACGCTTCTCGCCCAGCCCAGGTGAGGCCGGGGCGGCTCAGGCCTGGTGCGCGGCAACCAGGCGGCGGCGAAGCGCGATGATCCCGACGCCCAGCGCCAGCCAGCCGAGCCAGAGCAGGATCAGCCGGATCGGCAGGTCGCGGAGCAGCAACGCGATGCTCGCGAGCTGCGAGGCGATCGCGGCCACCGACGCGGTCAGCAGGGCAGGCCGGGGGACCGGGAGCGGGGAAGCGGCGTAGGCCACCGGATCGCGGCGCGCGAACAGCGGCGCGCAGGCGACCGAGAGGATCGCCGAGCCCGCGGCACCCAGCGCGCTGATCCGGATGATGGTGGTGACGTCGAAGCCGGCCAGCACCGGCGTCGCTCCGATCGTCGCCAGCAGCAGCAGCGGCCAGGCTGGCGCCCCGGCACGGTTGGGTCGGCCGAACCGGGTCGGCAGCCAGCCGTCGCGGCACACCATGAGCACGCTGCGGCTGCCCCAGAGCATGTGCGCGTTCATGATGCCGAGCATGCTGACGATGCCGGTGCCGAGGCCGAACAGCAGGAAGCCGCCGGGGCGCATCACGGCCTGCGCCACCGCATCCAGCGAGCGCGGTCCGGTCAGGCGCGCGTCCGGCAGTCCGGCCGCGACCAGCGTCACCGCGACATAGAGCAGGGCGGCGACCGCGGTGGCTCCCAGGATCGCCAGCGGGATGTCGCGGGCGGGCCGGCGCATCTCGCCCCCGAGCTCGGAGACCAGGGTGGCGCCGCTGATCGGGAAGGTCAGCAACGCCGCGGCGGCGAGCAGGCCGTGCCAGCCGTGCGGCAGCAGGTCGGCGAGGCGCCGCGGCTCGATGTCGGGCAGGCCGACGACCGCCAGGCCGACCAGCGCCAGCGCCACCGCGAGCGTGATCAGGATGCCGACGCGTGCCGAGACCGCGCCGCCGAGCAGGTTGAGCGTCAGCACCAAGCCGAGTGCCGCGAGCCCGGCCGGCCGCACCGGCACCACCGGCAGCAGCGCGTGCAGCGTCGCACCGAAGGTCGCCGCGTAGGCGGCGAGGCTCACGTGGGTGCCGAGCACCATCCAGAACCCGAGGAAGCCCGCCGCCGGATCAATGAAGCGCGCCGGCCAGCGATACAGGCTGCCGGTGACCGGCACCGCGGCGCCGAGCACGGCGTAGGGCAGGCTCACCAGCAGCACCACCGCGCAGGCGAGCAGGTAGGCGAGACCCGCACCCGCCCCGGCCAGGCCGATCGCGGTTCCGGTCAGCACCACCACGCCGCCGCCGATCACCTGCTTGAGTGCCAGGCAGAACACCATCGGCAGGTCGAGCGACCGCTTCAGCCCGCCGGCCGTGTCCGCGGGGCGCCGCTCCGCGCCGGCCGGGACGGCCGGCCGCACGGCCGCGGGGAAGGACGGCCTCAAGCGGCAGGATCTGGCGCGGCAGGGTCTGGCGCGGCAGGATCTGGCGCGGCGGGATCTGGCGCGGCGCTCCCGATGATGCCGCGCACGCGCAGCAGGTCGAGCACGCGATCGGCCATCGACTGCGCCGAGGCGCTGGTTCCTTCCAGCAGCAGCTCGGGTTGTTCCGGCGCCTCGTACGGCGAGTCGATGCCCGTGAAGTGGCGGATCTCGCCCGCCATCGCCTTGCGGTACAACCCCTTCGGGTCGCGCGCCTTGCACACCTCCAACGGCGTGTCGACGAACACCTCGATGAACTCGCCCGGCTCGAGCATGTCGCGCACCATGCGCCGCTCGGCACGGAACGGCGAGATGAACGAGGCGAGCACGATCATGCCGGCATCGACGAACAGCCTGCCCACCTCGCCGACGCGCCGGATGTTCTCAACCCGGTCGGCGTCGCTGAAGCCGAGGTCGCGGCTCAGCCCGTGCCGCACGTTGTCGCCGTCGAGCAGGTAGGTTCGCTGTCCCTGCGCGTGCAGCGCCGCCTCCACCAGGTTGGAGACGCTCGACTTGCCCGAGCCGGACAGGCCGGTGAACCAGATCAGCGCCGGCTTCTGCGCGTTGAGTGCGGCACGACTCTGTTTGCTGACGCTGGTCGCCTGGCGGTGGATGTTGGTGGCGCGGCGCAGCCCGAACTCGATCATGCCGGCGCCGGCGGTGCGGTTGTTCAGCCGGTCGATCAGGATGAAGGCGCCCATGGTGCGGTTCTGCGCATACGGCTCGAACGCCACCGCGGCACTCAGCGACAGGTTGCAGGCGCCGATCTCGTTGAGCCTGAGCTCGCGCGCGGCGAGATGCTCGAAGCTGTTGATGTCGACCTTGTGCTTGAGCGCGCTGACCGAGGCGCTCACCGTGCGGGTGCCGATCTTGAGCAGGTAGGAGCGTCCGGGCAGCAGCGGCGCCTCATCCATCCAGACGATGTGGGCCGCGAGCTGGTCCGACACCTCCGGGCGTGCGTCGGGCGCCGCCAGCACGTCGCCGCGCGAGATGTCGACCTCGTCCGACAGCGTCAGCGTGATCGCGTCGCCGCCGACCGCGCGCGTCAGGTCGCCGTCCTGGCTGACGATCCGGCGCACCGTGCTCTGCCGTCCCGATCCCGCGACCACCACGCCGTCGCCCGGGCGCACGGTGCCGCCGGCGACGGTGCCGGCGAAGCCCCGGAAATCGAGATCCGGCCGGCTGATCCACTGCACCGGCATGCGGAACGGCGCGGCATGATCCACCGTGCCGGTCTCCACCTGCTCCAGGTGCGCGAGCAGCGTCGGCCCCTCGTACCAACCCAGCTTGGCGCTGGCCGTGGTGACGTTGTCGCCGTAGCGGGCCGAGATCGGGATCGCGCGCTGGCTGGCGAAGCCGAATCCCGACGCCATCGCCTCGAACGCCGCCGAGACCTCCCGGAACCTCTCGCGGTCGAAGCCGACCAGGTCGATCTTGTTCACCGCCAGCACCAGGTGTCGCACGCCGAGCAGGTTGGCGATAAAGGCGTGCCGCCGGGTCTGCGTCATGATGCCGTGCCGCGCATCGACCAGCAGCACGGCGAGATCGGCGGTGGAGGCACCGGTGGCCATGTTGCGGGTGTACTGCTCGTGGCCCGGGGTGTCGGCGACGATGAAGGCGCGCCGCTCGGTGGCGAAGAAGCGGTAGGCGACGTCGATGGTGATGCCCTGGGCGCGCTCGGCCTCCAGCCCGTCGACCAGCAGCGCCAGGTCGAGGTCGCCGCCGGTGGTGCCGAAGCGCGCGCTGTCGCGCTCCAGCGCCGTCATCTGGTCCTGCAGGATGCGCTTGGTGTCGTAGAGCAGGCGCCCGATCAGGGTGGACTTGCCGTCATCGACGCTGCCGCAGGTCAGGAAGCGCAGCAGCGTGCCGGCGCCGGAGGGCGGCGCCGGAGCGGAGACGATGTCGGCCGGCATCAGAAGTATCCCTCGCGTTTCTTCTTCTCCATCGAGCCGGCCTCGTCGTGATCGATCGCCCGCCCCTGCCGCTCCGAGGTGCGCGAGACCATCATCTCGGCGATGACCGCCTCCAGCCCATCGGCCTCGGACTCCACGGCACCGGTCAGCGGGTAGCAGCCCAGCGTGCGGAACCGGATCATCCGGGTCTCCGGCGTCTCGCCTGGACGCAGCCGCATGCGCGCGTCGTCGACCATGATCAGCATGCCGTCGCGCGTCACCACCGGGCGTGGTGCCGCGAAGTACAGCGGCACGATCGGCACCCGCTCGGCCAGGATGTACTGCCACACGTCGAGCTCGGTCCAGTTCGAGAGCGGGAACGCGCGCATCGTCTCGCCGGGCTGCACACGTGTGTTGTACAGGTTCCACAGCTCCGGGCGCTGGTTCTTCGGATCCCAGCCGTGCGAGGCGTCGCGGAACGACAGGATGCGCTCCTTGGCACGGCTCTTCTCCTCGTCGCGCCGGGCGCCCCCGAATGCGGCGTCGAAGCCGTGCCGGGTCAGCGCCTGCTTGAGCGCCTCGGTCTTCATCACGTGCGTGTAGTAGGACGAGCCGTGGTCGAACGGGTTGATGCCCTGGTCGCGGCCCTCCTCGTTGGTGTGCACCAGCAGCGTCATGCCGAGCCTTGCCGCGGTGTCGTCGCGGAAGCGGATCATGTCGCGGAACTTCCAGGTGGTGTCGACGTGCAGCAGCGGGAACGGCGGCTTGCCCGGGTAGAACGCCTTCATCGCCAGGTGCAGCATCACCGCGGAGTCCTTGCCGATCGAGTACAGCATGACCGGATTGCGGGATTCCGCGGCGACCTCGCGCAGGATCAGGATGCTCTCGTTCTCGAGGCGCTTCAGGTGCGGCGTCATGCAGGCAGATCCCGTGGCAGACGGATCGCGGGCGCCGATCCGCCTTCCGCCTAGCGAGGCCGCCGTCGGCGGGCAAGGGTCCCGTAGGGGCTTTTCGGCCGGCGCTCGTCTGGCCTGCGCGCACATTCTACCTAGAATGCTCCGGACAGGAGTGCATGATGAGACGATCGATCCGAGTGGCGACCGCGTGCGCGGCGCAATTCCTGCTGACCGCCGCGGCGGCGGCCCAGGTGCCGCCAGTGCAGGACGATCGGGCGCTGATGCGCTTCCCGACCCAGCACGGCGACCAGGTTGCGTTCGTGGCGCACGGCAACCTGTGGGTCGTGGACCGCACCGGCGGCACGGCACGCCGGCTGACCGCCGATGCCGGTCAGGACCTGATGCCGCGCTACTCGCCGGACGGGAAGTGGATCGCCTTCACCGCGCATTACCAGGGCAACCAGGACGTCTACGTCATTCCTGCCGCCGGCGGTCCCGCGCGCCGGCTCACCGCGCATTCCGACATCGTTCCGCGCGCCCCGACCCGCTGGGGTCCGGACAACATGGTCGTGACCTGGACC
Organism: uncultured Acetobacteraceae bacterium; assembly: GCA_964245755.1. Taxonomy (GTDB): domain Bacteria; phylum Pseudomonadota; class Alphaproteobacteria; order Acetobacterales; family Acetobacteraceae; genus Lichenicoccus. Next base: position 55,152 of record CAXTNV010000007.1, read on the forward strand.
CCGGACTCGCGCAACATCGTTTTCCTGTCGCGCGCCCGCGCCTGGAACAGCTGGATCTCGCTGCCGTTCATGGTGCCCGTGTCGGGCGGGCTCGCGACGCCGCTGCCGCTCGATCGCGCGGGCTTCATCAGCTACGGGCCCGACGGCCACTCGATCGCCTACACCCGCATCTTCCGCGATTTCCGCACCTGGAAGCGCTACGACGGCGGGCTGGCGCAGGACGTCTACACCTACGACTTCGACAGCCACGCCCTGACCCGGATCACCGACTGGCGCGGCACCGACACCTCGCCGATGTGGGTCGGGCGGAAGATCTATTTCCTCTCCGACCGCGACAGCAACCGACGCGCCAACATCTGGTGCTATGACCTGGACAGCAAGCAGTTCCGCCAGGTCACCCGCTTCACCGACTACGACATCGACTTCCCTTCCGTGGGCAGTGCCGGGTCAGGAGGTGACGGGTCGGGCGAGGCCATCACCTTCCAGCAGGGCGGCCACCTGTTCGTGCTGGACCTGCCGTCGGAGACGCTGCACCAGCTCGACGTCCGCGTGCCGGACGACGGCACCCGAACCGGGCCGCGCACCGTCCGCGTGCGCGACGCCATTCGCGACACCGACACTGCCCAGCAGGTCGACTACGCGCTGTCGCCGAACGGCAAGCGGGCGCTGTTCTCCGCCCGCGGCGACCTGTTCACGGTGCCCGCGGAGCACGGCGCGATCCGCGACCTGACGCGCACCAGCGGGGCCGACGAGGACCATCCCAGCTGGTCGCCCGACGGCAAGCTGGTCGCCTACAGCACCGACGGCAGCGGCGAGCAGCAGATCGCGATCCGGCCGTCGGCGGGCGGTGCGGAACGCGTGCTGACCCACTTCGCGACCGGCTTCTTCTACACGCCGCTGTGGTCGCCGGAAGGCAGCAGGCTCGCCTTTGCCGACAACGATCACCGGCTGTGGATCGCCGGCATCGACGGCTCGCCGCCGCGGCAGGTGGCGCAGGATCCCTATCGCGAGATCCACGACCAGAGCTGGTCGCCCGATGGCAGGTGGCTCGCCTACAGCCTGCTGCGCCGCAACCAGCAGCGCGGCATCTACCTGTACGACGTCGCCGGCGGCCATGCCACTCTGGTCAGCCGCCCCGACGACAACGACCAGTCGCCGGCTTTCTCGCCGGACGGCAGGAGCCTGTATTTCCTGTCCACCCGCCACCAGAACCCGACCTTCTCGGAGAGCGAATTCAACGTCGCGACCATCAAGCAAAGCGGCATCTACGTTGCCACCCTGACGCACGCCCAGGCCGGGCCGTTCGCGCCGCGCTCCGACGAGGGCGTGTGGGAAGCCGACAGGAAGGATCACGACGCTGCCGGAGCGGGCGGCTGGAAGCCCGGCGCCTCGAAGCCGCTGCCGGTCGAGCTCGACGGGCTGATGGACCGGGTGACGCCGCTGCCGATCCCGGCGAACGACTTCGCCGCCCTCGATGTGCGGGGAAGCCGGGTGTTCTACCAGACGACGCCGCCGCAG
>CAXTNV010000008.1:0-13546 GCA_964245755.1 uncultured Acetobacteraceae bacterium
TGGTTTCCGCGCAGCAACAGCTGGTTCAAACCGACATGACACTCGTCAACGACGTGGTCGGCCTCTACGTCGCCCTCGGCGGCGGCTGGGAACGGGTTACCGAACCGGTTCCGGAGTTGCCATCAGGCCTACCGCCGGCGCCGGCCGCGTTGGACAGCGCCGCCGCCGGCACGATGCCGTAGCCGCTTTGCCTCAGAACTCCTTCTGGAACGACCGGACGACGTGCCTGATGAGTTCGCGCAGCCGCTCCATCGAACGCAGGTCCCGGTGGTAGCCCAACCAGATCGTGCCGTCCGGCACCTTGTCCCGAATATCCAGACGCTCCAGCGAGAGGCTCTCGCCGACGGAGCGCGGAAGCACCGCCAGGCCGACCCCTTGCAGACATGCCAGAGCTTGCGTGTCACGGCAGCTGGAGTGCAGGCTCGTTTGCGCTCCTGGAAAATGTTCCCTCAACCAGCACCCCTCACGCGCCGGCTCAGAGGTCACACCGTTACCGACGATCAGGCGATGGCCCCTGTCGCGACCATCGATCGGCCACCCGCCACGTTCCGCGAGGTAGCCGCGGGACGCGAACACGTCATATTGAATGCGCATGAGACTGCGCTGAATGATGTCAGGGTCGGTGAAGGCTTGCTGACCAGCAGGCGGCGACCTGAAAGCGAGATCGGCATCACGGCGGGTGAGGTCGAGGGACGGACTGTCATAGACGAAGTCCAGGATCAGCTCCGGGTGCGACCGAGCGAAGATCGACAGCGGGACACCGAGCATGTGATGCAGGATCCACTGGCGGGATGCGATGCGCAGCAATCCCACGAGCCCTTTCGTCTCGCTGGTCAGTCGCCGCTGCAGCGCGAACGCCGATCGTTCCATCGTCTCGGCATCGCTCAGGATCGAGTTGCCATCGTTGGTCAGTTGAAGTCCATCGGCCGTGCGAATGAACAAGGGACAACCGATGCGGCGCTCGAAGGCCTTCAACCTGCGGCCTAGGGTCGGTTGACTCAGATTGAGCTTCGGTGCTGCAGCGCTCAGCGTGCGTGACCGCGCAATTACCAGGAAGACGTGGACGTCGTCCCAGTTCAGCAAGGGACGCTCCGCGGTAGATTGACCCACGCCCATCAGTCGCACGCCCGGGATGGCGCGATGCTTCCCGCGCGAGGCGCTGGACGCTCCGCGTTCATCGGCCGCAGGAGAGAGCTGCTGTCATAACATTCTGCGATGCGTCCTGCACAGGCGGCCACCCATCGGTTATAGGGATGCGAAGAGACCGCAATATAGTCAGGAGCCTGACAAACTCAAGTGCCCCCGCCGAATCGCAGAACTGGCAACGTGCTGTTGCCGCCCGGGGAGCTACGCCGCGCCCACCGCCGTCTGCTTCCGCCTGGACAGGCGCTAGCACTGGATGTGCTGTTTGGGTTGCGCGCCGGCGTGCAGGAGATGGACAACCTCCTCTCGGTATGGCTCAGCCGGGAAGGTCTCACACCGGGACGCTTCCAGGTTCTCACGGTGCTCTGGGCGACCGAGATGCCCATGCCACAACGTGAGGTTGTCAACTTGCTCCGCGTTTCTCGCGCCACCGTATCCGGACTGATAGAGACGTTATGCAGAGAGGGACACGTCATCGCCGTGCCGGACACGGAAGATGCTCGGCAAGTCCTGGTTTCGCTCACCGTCGCCGGTCGGGCTACCGTCGATCGTATCGTGCGAGAGAACGCCGAACGCTTGCGCAACGCGTTCACCGCGCTTTCCGATACGGAGCTTCATGCGCTTGTTAATCTGCTCCAGCGCACCTCCCAGTCGATCAAAGCGTAGCTTCAGCGCCTGCATCGCCTCAACCATTGCGGCTGTCCGGCAGGTGTCGTTCAGCTCCAGAATGATCTGGACGAGATCGCGGCACCGAAGCCGGTATCCTGATCGGCGGCTGCTACTGCACCGTCGTCAGCAGCACATCGAGAAGCTTTGCCGATCCGCCAGATCCACTGACTGGGCCGCCCCCGACCCGCGCCGGCAGTCGAAACGCGCACCTTCGATGGGCGCTCGGTCTAGCCTTTGAGCCACTCGTTGTCCTCGTCCGGCGGTAGCTCTGGCCCGTGGCTCTCCAGGGTGTAGAAGCGTAGGCGGTGCTGATCGGGGTCGTCGAACGTGACAAGCCACGCTCGGACGGCAACGATTTCACCCGAGTGCCTGATCCCGAGATCGTCCAACCGGGCCATCCAGAGCCGCAGCATGGCGCGGTCGGCAACGGCGATCGTGATCGGGTCGAACTTGCGCTGGTTATGAGCCTGCTCCGGGTTGAGCCTCAGCTCCAGCTTCGTCCCCAGTTCCGGCACCTCGCAGATTCGTGCGTAGAGCGATCCGTCCGCCGCATGTCGGTGATCGAGCTCCGGAACAGGCTGCAGTCCAAGAAGCTCATGGTAGAAATCGACCGAGCGCGCTATGTCCGTGACCGGCAACTTGATGTGGTGAATACCCCTGATGTGAGGACCATCATGTGGTGCCATGGTTCCTGAACCCCTGCTTCAGCATGCAGCTTGCTGTTGACGGCGATGAGGTCACATGCGCGGCGGAGCCAGATCCTAAAGACGATGAGCGCCATCGTTCCGCCGCGAGGCCTAACCCGGTTCACACGAAGAACCGGATAGCCGCGTCATGTCGACCAGACCCCGTGGTGTCCTTCGTGATAGGCGCTTGACGGAAGAGCCTGACAACCCGGCGATCACGCCGGCCTCTCCCGACCAGCAACGGGCCAGCCCCGGTCTCTTCAGCCGAAGCGCGGCTCGGAGCTGGTCGTCAGCAGGTGCGCAGGCACTATCGACATGACGCCAGCCAGGCCCATCAGTCGACCTGCAACGGTGGTGAAGGCCGAACTATGCCTCCCTCACAGGCCGTCGGCGGGATACATGTCCGCAGGATAGGGCTTCGCGTGCACCATGACGCCGATGATCATGCACGGCTTGTCTGACTTGTTTGCCCAGGCATGGTTGACGCCCTGCACGATCGCCGTGTCTCCGGGCTTCAACAGGACTTCATCGGTATCCGACACAAGGTAGATTTCGCCGTAGGCAACCGTGAACATATCAAGCGTGTCGGTCCGGTGCATGCTCGGGTGCCGGGCCAGGTCCTTCTCAGCCGGTGGATACTTCTGCTTTACTTTCTTGTTCAGCTCCTGGAGTATCTCGACGTGTTTCTTGTCATCCTTGATATCAGGAGGGATTTCGAGCGCCCGGAATGTCAACCCGTTCTCCGTGGGTTCGCGGGCGGTCACATCAGCCGCGCGGTCCCCCCGGATGGTGTTGTCTACCGGTAGCTCCGTCGTGTTCCAAAGCGTCGAGCGCCAGAAGATCTCCGGCATCTGTTGGTTGTTGGGGTTGTTGCTGTAGATCACGCCAGACTTCTTGTCTGCTCTGATCCCGATCACATGGCGCTTGACGTCTGGCATGGTCATTTTCCTTGCGTTCAAATGTCATGGTTCTGCTGAGGGCGCTCGTCATCATGGAGGCTCAGCGACAGGCGGGAAACCGCTCGGAGGGGAAGGTGGGCGACTATAGGTCGGCCGGGCTTCCACCGCCGCGTTTGCTGCCGCAACCGTAGTCTCGCAGATTTGGCGGAATGCCATGGTATCCAGCCCGATGCAGAGGATTGAGATGCCGGTATCCAGTGCCTTTCCGCAGCTTTCAGGCGTCGGGTTGAAGATGGGGCCACCGATCAGGGCGACACCGTGCCGCTTTGCGGCCGCGAACACTGCTCGTTGCGCCTCCTGGACTTTGGGGCTGTTGTCAGCCGCCGCTCCTTCGCCCAGCGCAAACGACAATTCCCCGGATGCAAAGACGAGGGCTTTGACTTGCGGGATGGCGCAGATGGCCTCGACGTTCGCGAGCGCCGCCGCCGTTTCGATCATCGGGATGACGTACAGGTTGTCGTTGTTCTCTTGCATGTAGGTATTGAAAAGGGTGACAGAGTAGCCGGGTACGCGAAGCCCCGGGCATAGTCCGCGTTTGCCGGTCGGCGGGAAGGTCAAGGCTTCTATCATTTCGAGTACATCAGCAGCGGAACGCACCATCGGAATGATGATGGCCTCAGCGCCAGCTTCCAGCGCCCTTCGAGCCGAGGTGCCGTCGGCAGGATCTGGGATGCGGACGATTGGTATGAGGCCGGCTGCCTCACAGGTGCGCATGGTGTCCTCCAGCGCCCGCGGGTTTAAAGCACTATGTTCGGTATCGAGCCAGACGTAGTCGAACCCGGTCTTGCCCAGCACGTCGATCAGCTTGTGATCGCCGGTGAAGCACTGGATGCCGATCGGCACGATCTCCTCGGCAACCATCTCCATCAGTGACTTCCGACGACTCAACATGTGGATCTATCCCATGTAGACGCAGCAAAGATTACCTGTTCCGAGATCGCGGCTTCGGATCAGACAGCCGCGAGAGCGCATCGACTGTCGACGCCTCGTAAGTCTTGTTGTCGCACGCCCACAACGCGCCCTACCCACTCCTGCTGCTCGAAACCCTTGCCGCGTAGTCACCAACGTCTTCCACATGGCACCGGACAAGACGATTCATGCTGCTTATGATGGCAGCAACGCCCCAACGGCAGAGATGTCCAAGCACTCCGTCATCGTCACCAGATCCTCTCTCGACGCTAGTCACACGAATGCATACTTGGCATTCATATCTGAACGCTGAGGACACCGACGTAAGGTCTTTGACTACATCGCGGCACAGGACGTAAGTGCGGGCGGATTAGCCATCGCGGTTGCAGCAGTCGCATAATTGCCGAGCGTGAGACCATCGTCGTCAGCAGGCTCAAAGGCCTCAATCGTCAGGGCCATAGCTGACAGAAGTGCTTCGTCGCCGGCAGCGTGTGGTGGCGTTCACCGTGACGTTCCCGGTGAAGCAGCTCAACCTTCCTTGCCTGGAAGCGCAGTTCCAGACATGTCGAACTCGATCAAAGGAACGTTCGCGGTCATCTAGATCACCTCGAGAACCAGCGACGCCTCATGCCGAACGCCGTATTCGTCGGTAGCTCGCACGTGCAGCCGATGCGTGCCTGAACCCAGTGAGGCGGACAGATCGGCCTGCCACAGGTGGGACGACAGCTCCGGCTTTACCCAGGGCTTCCGCGTTGCTGCGTTGCGGCCGTACACCTCCTGCACGAACGGGTCGATGCGAATGACCGGTTGCATGAACGCAAAATCGCCGTGGCCGACCGAGAGCTCCACGGTGGAGTGCGGTCCGCCCTCGAAGAAATTCACCACCACGCGCGTGGAGCTCAGCTGCGCCGCCGCGATCGGACCCGTCAGCAGCGCACCCGGCTCATATTCGGACAGCAGTTCCGATGACATCTCGTGAGCCTGACTGTCGAGCACGATACGCAGCAGCGTGCGGGCCGGGTCGTGCGAGGGGATCAGTCGCACGATGGCTCGGTTGCCGTCGACCGAGAGGACATGGAAGCCGCTCGGCGCACCGTCGGTGGCCAGCGCCACAGGGATGCCTCGCACATCGTTGGGCCCGCTCCACCAGCTGCCGCTGGCCGCCGACAGCACGTGGTGGTGGTGCCCGGTCGGAGCCGGTCTGCCATCCGGGCCGAGATACCAGTGTTCGTTGGTGTGGGTATGGCCGCTGAAGCTGATGCAGTTCGGGTGGGTGGCGATAGCGGCGAGCAGATCGGAAGTATCGGTATTGACGTTGGCCGTATCCTCGGCGAGCAGCGTGTAGAGCGGAATGTGGTGCGAGATCACAACGAGGCCGTCGCGCGGCACATGGGCAAGCAGGTTGCGGATGAAGGCGAGCTGGCGCGTCCCGAACCTGCCTCGGTAGTGACCGGCACCCAGCGGGCGTGCAGGATCGGTGCCGAGATACTCCACATTGTCCAGTAGGATAAAGGTCGCTCCGCCATACTGGAACGCATGGTGACGAGCGCGATAGAAGCGCTTGAACGTCTCGCGCGAGAGCGCGTCGTCCGGCGCCTCATAGTTCATGTCGTGGTTGCCGGGGCAAGCGAACCAGGGCATTCCGGCGGTGCCGATCATGCGGTTGAGGCGTTCGTAGAAAGCGAGGTCATCGAACATCAGGTCGCCATGCACGATGGCGAACGCGGCTTGGAACTCGCCTAACTGTGCCACGACATCGTCGCGCACATAGCCGAGTTCAGCAGCACTTTCCGGTTGCGGATCCGTCAGCAGCAGCGCGTTGAACCGCATCAGCTCGTCTTGACGGCGCAGCTCGAAGTCGATGCTCCGGGGAAGCGAGCCGGTAGGCTGGAGGCCCGGAAAGCGGGTGTTCAGCGAGGCCGGGGTGCCACGTGGGCTATGCAAGTAGGCGAAGTCGGCCAGCTGGGTACTGGCGTCGACAGCGGTGGTCCAGCCCGTGGGCTTGATGACGAACACGCTCTCGCCGTCGGTCAAGGGCAGCGTCCAGCTTCCGTCAGTCCCGGTGACCACCACGTCCTCGCCGTTGCTGACCAGGATGTTCGGCAGCGCCCTGCGGCCGCCGTCGGTGTGCTCATACACCGTGCCGCTTGCCACCAGTGGGCCCGTCCCGGCCTCGGTGCCTGCGGTGACGCCCAGACCCGCCACCGTAGCGGCGAGCATGACGGCGCGACGCGCGAGCAGCGGTGACGTCATCGCAGGTGCACCGAGTGGCAAGCTCCCGCTTTTTCCATCCAGTGACGCGTGGCTAACCCAGCAGCTGACATGCAGCGATGCGTAGCTCTGGTCAGCCTAGAGATGCCGCCGTCCGCCGAATAAAGGCGAGGGAATGCTGCTCCGCTATCGCCTCGGCGCTTGGCCGTAGGTCGCGTCCCCCGGAAGTGCATACCTGGGTGGATGGCGATCAGCATCGCAGTCGCCAAATCGAGCGCACGATCGCCGACGCCGTGATGCTTAAGCACTGCCTCCGCCACGCCATGGAGGGATGTTTCATGCTTCCGTCTCGCCGAGCAAGGATCCGCTGCCAACTTTAAAGTCCCCGGCTACCACGGCTGCTACCTGCGCGACGATGGCAAACTGTCTGCTCCGCAACTTTTGGTTGCCACGCTTGCCCACGACTGCTGCGTGGAGAAGCCCGCGACGTGCTCAACGCACGCAGGTGAAGCGTTGCACCCCGCGGTGATTGGGTCGGCTCAGTTTCAACTGACCGATAAATCACGCCGGAGCATGGCGAACTCGAGGTTGCGACTGGGCTGCGCCCAGACCTGTTGAACAGGTTGCGCTCCGGAGGACGTGTCAGCGGGTCAGGAAGGACAGCAGCTAGGTTGTTGCTCGCGAGGCGGCTGTGTCCGCGGTGCTACCGCCCGGCAGCAGTCCTGCGCGCGGTGTTCAGCACATCTGCCAGGCACATCCGCTTGGTCGCGTAGAAGACGTAGGCATAGTCTGTTCCCGAGACATCGTGCGAGACGACGGATTTCACCGGGACGTTGTGGCTGTCATAGGTATTCTCAACATGAGCATTGATTCCGTTGTCGTGGAGCATCTTCGCCTCGATCGCCGGTGAAAATGACTCGGTGCAGCCTCCCTCGCTGTCCGCGATAAACCAGCCGCCTTCCGGGGAGGCAGGGAGGGTATCAGCGGGTGTCTCGGCCGCGTCTGGAACCCGCACGCCGCCGTCCGGCCGGGCCAGCGTGAGGTCGATGAGCGGCACGACGAACCTGTCGGCTGTGGCCAACCAGGGACCGGCGGGTTGAACGACGATCGCGGTGTTCTGGAAGCGCTCCAGCACGCTCAGCCTCTGACCAATCTGCAGATCCTGGCAGCCTCCTCGCCTCGCGACGTCCAGATCAACCGCTTCCGGCTTCTCGCGATGGGTGCGGCTGTTGCCTCCATGCAGGGTCAGGATGGCGAGCGCCTCGGAAGAGCTGCACATGATGCCGGGCTTCGAGACGACCGCCTCCTCCGCTTCAGCAAGGGAAGAAGACAGCAAACAGCCAATGCTCATCATAAAGTACATACGTATCAAAGCCGTTCAGTTCCTCCAGTATCAACTCGTCTCCTCAAGCAGTATGACGCCGTCCGAGCTGTGTTCAAGTACAACACGCCTTCTTGTGGTGGCTTCGAGGCAGGGTGTGCCCAGCGGTTCGTCGGAGCGGCTCGGTGACGAGGCGCGGGCAAGCTTCCGCGCCCTGGTGGACCAAGACAAACCAGACGGCTTCTGCCGGCCTCGGTGGCGAGGATGTGCCCGAGCCGGACTTGCTGCTGCAGGCCCGTTCAACCCGCGTGGCAGCGCCGCCGTGACGCCCTGCGCCCTAGCCGGCACGGCTCGGAGGGCTCGAACGGCCGCAGTTCGCGAAGCTGCGGCTGGCATAAAGGATAGCCGATCATGGTCGTGACGTGCGGAGCGCCGAGACCTGATGTTCCGCTCGTTCGTTACCTAAGATGCACCCGGCAGCAGGATCTGGCAGAGCCTAGCTCGGCAGTCCACCGAGAGGCGCGGCGGCCACGTGATCCTGACATGGGCGGAACCCGCACAGCCTCCTCATCGCCAGGCGACAAGCGCCGTCTGCCGGTTTCCAAGACAGACGTCGGTCCCGCTTGACGAGCGATGGAGTGCGGATGCTGCCGTCTAGAGGTGGGTGTCATCCTGTCCGGACGACGCCGGAGGCTGGTCGCCCGGCGCCATTTTCCCCGGGGAGGTCGAGTGCTCCATGTCGTAAGCGGTCGCCTTCTTCTCGTAAGGGCCCCCCACACCTGGGTGCTCCTGATCGTAAAGGGCTGCCTTCTGCCGCGCTTCCTTGCGATATTTGTGACGGACGTACATGCCGGTCGCACACCCACCTACGGCGCCGAGGACACCATGATGCGCGACGTGGCCGCCCACCGCGCCCACCGCCCCGTACTTAACGCAGCCTCCGGGTTCCGCTCGCGCGGGAGCCAGCGCACCGGCTGCCAGGATGCTGACGACCGCCAGGGTAAGCTTGTTGTGCGCCATGATCTCTCCTGTTGCTCCGCAGCCGAGCGGCAATCCATGAACTACACCAAGTCGTCGCTCCGCAACAGGGCAAGGAACAACGAAGAGTCTCAAGTCGAAGCGGTTGTCGCGTGCATCCGGGTCCAGTGCCAATACTCACCGTCGCCGGTGCTTCGGCTGTGCAACATGAGGCGGTCTGCGCGCCATTCACCGGCAAGCTATCTTCGGCGTTCGGCACCTGGGGCTGCTGAACGACGGCCTGACGAGGAACGTCGCTTGCCACGCCAGCTGCGACCATCAGCCATCCCGTTCACGTCATGTAAACCAGTTCGACCTACTCTAGTCCCGCCGCCTACCGGGTGAGCAACGCCGGTTTCAGGTGGCCAGGGAGATGAACGTGCGGTCGACGCTCCAGCGGTTCACCATACAAACCAAGACGCTCGCCGCTTTCGGCATCGTATTGGCGCTCGTCTGCGGCCTCGGCGCGACCGCGCTCGATCGGCTCGCCGCCATTGATCGTCACGCCGCCAACATACGAGATCATTGGCTGCCCGCGACCGGTGTCCAGGGCCAGATTCTGAGCACGATCCAACAGATACGCCTGCAGGAGGCGCGCTACTCGCTCGCGCTCACTGATGGCGACCGCCAGCAGATCAAGCAAGGGATCGTCGCCGAGAACCTGGCCCTCACCCATCTACGCGCCGAGTATCAGCGTGTCATCCACCGTCGCACTGCGGATGAGAAACTCATGCGCGACTTCGACCGGGCTTGGGCTGCCCACGGGAGCATCGTCGCCCGCGACATAGGACCCGGAGGGGATCCCGAGAACCTGTTCAGCGACGAGGAGAGCCAAAGCTACGGAGCGGCATACGATGCCTCGAAGTCCGACCTGGATTTCAACCTGCAGGAAGGACGTCGCGCGGCAAGCCTTGGCGCTGCGATCTACGAGCCGACCAAGCACGTGGTGCTCGCTGTTCTCTGCACGACCATCGCCATCTGCGTCGCCCTAGCTCTCGCCATCGTGAGGAACGTCTCTCACCCGATCCGGCGGATGACGCGAGCCATGCAGCGTCTCGCGGAGCACGAGCTTGGCACGGAGGTCCCCGATCTCGGACGGCGCGACGAAGTGGGTGGGATGGCGTCGGCCGTTCAAGTCTTCAAGGGCGTCATGATCGAGCGCGACAAGCTCAGTGCCGAGCAGGAACGGGAGCACGCCGTTCGCAATCGAAAGGTGGAACGGATCGAGCAGCTCCTGCACCGCTTCGAGGCTCGAGCCGGCGCGATGACCGGCCTTCTCGCCGGTGCTTCGGCCGAGCTCGAGGCAACCGCCCGCGGCATGACGGCGTCGGCGGATCAGACGAACCGACAAGCCGGTGAGGTCGCCTCCGCGGCCGCGCTCGCGGGTTCCGGTGTGCAGACGGTCGCAGCGGCGGCCGAGCAGCTGACCGCCTCGGTCGCGGAGATCTCCCGTCAGATCGAGGAGTCCTCGGCGATGACGGGATGCGCGGTGGAGAGTGCCCGCCGGACCGACAGAACGGTCGGCGCGCTCGCCGGATCGGCAGACAGGATCGGCCGCGTGGTGGAGCTGATCTCGCGGATCGCGGGGCAGACGAACCTGCTGGCGCTTAACGCAACTATCGAGGCGGCGCGAGCAGGGGATGCCGGCAGGGGCTTCGCCGTCGTGGCCTCGGAGGTGAAGACCTTGGCGTCCCAGACCTCCGAGGCCACGAACGAGATCGCTTCGCAGGTCAGCGAGATCCAATCGGCTACGCGCGACGCGGTCGCGTCGATCAGGGAGATCGCGGGAACCATAGAAGGCCTCGGCCACATCGCGGCGGCGATCGCTGGCGCCGTCAAGGAACAGGGAGCGGCCACTCTGGAGATCGCGCGGAACGCTCAGTCGACGGCGGAAGCGACGGATACGGTCGCTCGGAACATCACCGGCGTGAGCGTCTCGGCCAACGACACCGGCGCGGCGGCGACCCAGGTCCTCGGATCGGCCTCCGGACTGTCTAAGCAGGCAGACGACCTGTCCGGCGAGGTCACCGAGTTCCTCCAGGAGATCCGTGCCGTCTGACGCGGTGGCTGGCGGCGCGGCTCGCTGAGCACATCACGCAGCGCTAGATCGAGAAGTGCGCGTCGAGCACGAACCGCAAGCCATCGACTGCACACCCAAGGTCCATCCACGACATTGGGGGTGACCACGCACTCGCGCGACACGGCGTTTCGCTCTGCCGGCAGGTGATGCGGGCCTGCCTCGGGGCTGTTTCAAGACCTGCGCTGCAGGCCGTCGAAGCAGATTGAGTGCGCAGTCTACCCGGCCGCCAGATGCCCTGCGACGGCAGCCGAACCCGGCGTTGAAGCTCGTCGACGTCCTTGCTGCTTCGGTACACGGCGGGGCACGACCACGAGAACCACGAGCAGCGAACCTAGCCCGTGCTGCAGCGCCGCTGCGATCCGCACCTGCCGCCCTGCGCTGCCTTTGCCGGCACCGCGCTCATACGGCTCCGTCCGACCGGAGCAACAGCTCCGCGTTCAACCTCGCTGGCGCCTGCCGTCGGTGGGTGACGCCGCTTCCACGTGCCGGCCTTCCGCCGCGGCCACCGCACCGATGACGATCGGCTTCGCGCGATCGTGGTGAACCGCCTCCGGCCAATCAGGCCATGCTGCTGGTCGCCGAATCGGGTGCAGCCGCACGGCCCGACCTCGCCTTTGCGGCTCCCGCCGCAGCGGCGCCGGCCGGGCGGTCGGTGTGCGCGCGCTCGACGCTGTCAGGGAGAGGATCAATGCCGCAGCGCTTGAAAGCCATCGCACGTGTCCTGCTGCTCCCGCTTCTCTTCGACTTGCTATCGGTCGCCGCCTGCGCCTTCGACGGCCGCACGCCCTGGCCGGACCCGGAGGCGACCGCATCCGTGCTGCCACGCCTGGTCATCCTGCACAGCTCGGACCCGTTCACCGCGGCGGAGATCGGTCGTGCGCCACGGCGCGACATCCCGGCCCTGCTCTACCTGCCGTCCGGCGCGTCGCCTTCGCACAGGGTGCCGGCCGTAGTACTGCTGCACGGGTCCGTCGGAAATTACCGCGAGCGTGGGCGCCGCTACGGCGCTCCGCTGGCGGCACTCGGCGTCGCCGTCCTGGTGCCCGAGACCTACGCTGCACGTGCCGATCTCGGGCGCAGCTTCCTCGCCCGCGCGCTGCATATCACCGAGACCATGTTCGACGCCGATGCCTATGCGGGTTTGCGCACGCTGGCAGCCGACCCCGACATCGATGCCTCTCGGATCGCGCTGGTCGGCTTTTCCTACGGCGGGATGGCGACGGAATACGCCATGTATCGCACTGTCGCCGACCGGCTGGTGCCGCGGTCGGGCCCGCATTTCGCCGCCCACGTCGCCTACTACAGCCCCTGCATCGCCCGTTTCGACGACAGCCGCACCACCGGCGCGCCGCTGCTCATGATGTACGGCGGCAAGGATCAGCTCATTCATCCTGCGCGCTGCGCACAGGTCGCGGGTGATCTGCGCGGCGGCGGCAGCGCGGTCACCATCACGGTGTTTCCGAACGCGGTGCACCAGTGGGACGGCGAGCTTGCTCCGCGGCTGATCGGCCGGCACCTCGCGGATTGCGCTTTCCGCGTCGGGCAAAACGGCACGGTACACGACGCCGATACCGGGATCGCGATGACCGGCGCGCTCAGCCGCGGCCTGATCCTGCTCGCCTGCACCGGCAGCCGGCCCTGGCCGATCGGTCGTGATGCGGCCGTCGCGTCGCAGTCGGACGCCGACCTCGAGCGGTTCCTCGCATCGGCATTCAGGTGAGAAGACAGCAACTCCGGGTGGGACGCGCCGGTTGGCTCGGTGCAGCCGGATGAAGCTGCAAGCGACCTCAGGCTTCGGCGCGAGGATGAAGATCATGCCCTCTGCAGAGCCCGCTCCCCTGCCCGCACCAGGCCAAGGGAAAAACATCGCCATCCCGACCACGCACCGTGTCGCGTGGTGACAAGCGCCGATCGGCTGCTTGACCTGGCGGTCGCCGCAGCACTCGGAACCCGGGCGCTGCTGATCCGGCGGCCGCCGCTGACGCTGCAGCAGCGACTGGAGATGCTGCCGCGGACAGCGCCGTCCGCCAGACCGATCACCATCCACGTGGACCCGCATCACCTCGCGTTCGTCGAAGCTGGCTCGGACGCCGATCTCGCCGTCGGGCTGGGCATGGTGCATGCGCACCTGAGGCTGGCGCAGATGGAGATCATGCGCCACACCGCCCAGGGGCGGCTTGCAGAACTGTTGGGACCGCTGGCCATCGAGCTGGACCGGGCGCTGCGGCTGCTCGATGTCGGCCGTGCGGTGCCGGACATCATCGCCGCGATCACCCCGGAAACCCGCAGCTGGACGGAGGGCTTCGTGCGCGGTGTCAACCACGTGCTCACGCATCTGCCGGTGCTGCCGGAGGAGATGCGGCTGCTCGGCATCGGAAGGACGCCTTGGACGCTGGCAGACCTTTATACCATTGTCCGGCTGGCAGCGGCGGACGTGAGCTGGCTGGTCTATGGCCGGCTGCTGCGAGCACGTTCGGCACTGCCCACTTCGGCCTGGCGGGCGGTCTGGCCGCGTCTGGTCGAGAGCGGGATGCCCAATCCGGATACCGCG
>CAXTNV010000008.1:13556-25739 GCA_964245755.1 uncultured Acetobacteraceae bacterium
CGCTCGCCGGCGCCGTGGCGCGCGCCGGCAGCAACGCCGCCGCGGTCGCCGGCTGGCGGGCGTCGGGCGGAGCGGCGCTGTTCGCCGCCGACCCCCACCTGTCGATCGCGCTGCCGAACGTGTGGCTTGCGGTCGGCATGCAGTCGCCAACGACGAACGTCGTGGGGTTGATGCCGGCGGGCCTGCCGGTGGTGGCCATCGGGCGCAGCCGTCACCTCGCCTGGGGCGGCACCAGCCTGCACGCGGCCGCATCGGACCTGTTCGACGTCGGCGATGAGGCACTCGAGGCGGAGGCCGTGACCCTGCGCGTGCGCGGCGGCGGCATGCGGCGGATCACGCTGCGTCGCAGCCGGCTCGGGCCGGTCGTGAGCGACGGGATGATGTTCCGCCACCCCTCTCCTCTGGCGCTGCGCTGGGTGGGCCACGCGCCCTCGGACGAGGTGAGCGCCATGCTCGGCGTGATGCGGGCGGAGAGCGGCGAGCAGTTCGCCCACGCGCTGCGCCGGTTCGCCGTTCCCGGACAGAACATGCTCTATGCGACCGCGGACGGGCATGTCGGGCACGTGCTGGCCCTCACGGCCCCGCGCCGCTCTCCCGGGCCGCCGCCCGACCTGGTGCTGCAGGCCGCGGCCGCCCGCGACTGGGACCACATGGCGCACACGCCGGAGTTCGCGCATCGCGTCGATCCGCCCGAGGGTCTGGTGGCATCGGCAAACGACGAGGCGCCGGGGGGGGGGGGGCGGGGGGGTTCCCTCTTCGCGCCGCCGGACGGGGGGCAGGGGTGGCGCGGGCGGCGCGGCGGCGACGCCAGGCTCGGCCTCGACGACCTGGCGCGCAGCCAGACCGACGTGCAGGGACGGCTCGATACGGTGCATGCGATCGCCGCACGTCTGCCGGAGCACCCGGCGCGAGCCATCCTCTTGGCCTGGGACGGGCGCTACGACCTCGGCTCAGAAGCGGCGCTGCTGTTCGAGGCGTTGATGGCCGAGCTGCCCCGCCGGCTGCCGGATCAGGGGCGTCTCGCGCCGTTGCGCGCGATCTGGAGCGGGCGCCGCCTGCTGGCGGACGAGGTGCTGGGGCTGCCCGACGCCGCGCTGCGGCCGCTGGCGCTGGCGGCGATGGATCGGGCGTTGGCACTGTCGCGCCGCCATCGCGTGTGGGGGCAGGTGCACCGGCTGCGCGTCCGGCACTATTTCGCCGCCGCTCCGCTGGTCGGCCGGCGCTACCGGTTCGGCAGCCACCCGGCGCCTGGCGGCAACGACACACTCAACAAGACCGGGCACGGGCCGGTGCGCGGCGTGCACGACGTCACCTACGGTGCCTCGGCGCGTTTCCTGTCGGACATGGCCGATCCGGACGCCAACCGGGTGGTGCTGCTCGGCGGGCAGGATGGTTGGCTCGGCAGCGACACGTTCCACGACCAGGTGCCGCTCTGGCGGCGTGGCGAAACCCTCTCCCTGCCGTTGCAGGCGCAGACGGCACGTGCCTGGCCGCACCATGTGGTACTCGATCCTGCTTGACCCTTCGCCCATCTTGAAGCTCTGGGCCGCACGCCGCAGGCTGGCGCTCGAGGGGCAGGATGCGGCGGCTGCGCAGCGCCGCACCCTGGCGCGGCTGCTGCGTCGCGGCGCGCGCACCGCGTTCGGACGCACGCACGACTTCGCCTCGATCCGCACCGTGCAGGCGTATCAGCGCCGGGTCCGGCTACGAACCTACGAGGCGTTCTGGCACGACTGGTGGAGGCCGGGGTTTCCCGAGATTGGCGGCATCACCTGGCCGGGGCCGATCCGCTTGTTCGCCAACAGCTCCGGCACCACGACCGCCGCGACCAAGCGCATCCCGCTCAGCTCGGCGATGCTGCGCAGCAACAGCCTCGCGGCACTCGACGTGCTGGCGTGGCATCTCGCCGCGCGGCCGGACAGTCACGTTTTGGCCGGCAAGAACGTGTTCCTGGCCGGCTCCGCGGCGCTGCACGATCTGGCACCGGGGATACGCGCCGGCGACCTGTCCGGCGTGATCGCCGGTCGCTGCCCTTGGTGGGCCCGCGGCCGGGCGCTGCCGCCGCCCGCGATCTCCCGCCTGGGCGACTGGCGCGAGAAGATGGCGCGGCTGGCGCCGCTGGCGCTGCAGGCGGACGTCACCAGCGTATCCGGCACCGCGAGCTGGATGCTGCTGTTCTTCGAGACCGCGGCCTCGCTGCGGCCGCACGCGAGGCTTTCCGAGCTGTTCCCGTCGCTTGAGCTGCTGGTGCATGGTGGTGTCGGCTTCGCGCCCTACCGGCCGCGCTTTGCCGAATGGCTGCAGGGCAGCGGCGCCGCCACCCGTGAGGTGTATGCGGCGAGCGAGGGGTTCATCGCCGTGGCCGATCGCGGCGACGGCGAGGGCCTCCGCCTGCTGCTCGATCGCGGCCTGTTCTTCGAGTTCGTGCGGCCCGACGAGCTTGACTCCGCCGCGCCGCAACGGCGATGGATCGCGAACGCGGAGCTCGACGTGGAGTACGCGCTGGTGCTGACCAGCAACGCCGGGCTGTGGTCGTACGTGCTCGGCGACACGGTGCGGCTGGTGTCGCGCGATCCGCCCCGCCTGCTGGTCACCGGGCGCACGTCGTGGTCGCTCTCGGTCGCGGGCGAGCACCTCGTCGGCGCCGAGCTCGACGCCGCCGTCGACGAGGCTGCCGCGGCGGTCGGTCGCAGCGTGATCGAGTACAGCGTCGCTCCGTTACGGCCCGACGCCGACGACAGCCGCGGCGGCCATCTGTTCGCGGTGGAGTTGGACGGCGCCGCCGATGCGGCCTGCTACGCGCAGGCGCTCGATGCGGCGCTGAAGCGGCGCAACGAGGACTACGCCGCGCATCGAGGTGACGGCTTCGGCCTGCGCGATCCGGAGGTCCGCCTGCTCGCGCCGGGCAGTTTCGTTCGCTGGATGGAAGCACGCGGCAAGCTGGGAGCGCAGAACAAGGTGCCCCGCGTGGTCTCTGGGCCGGAGGCGTTGGCGGAGGTGATCGGGATCGCTCAGGATCGTCCCGACTGCCCCGTCGGGCCTCCTGCGGCGCCGGGCGTCAGCCGGTAGCGGCGACCCGCGGAGTCAACCGCTCCGCGAGCCGGCCGGCAGAGGCGTCGCCGTCCTGCTCGCCCGATACGTCGAGGCAGGTCGCCACCGCCTCGGAGAGGCTGCTGACGTAGAAGTCGGCGCCGACATGCTGGCGCATCTCCTCGTCGGCTGCCGGCTCGTAGTCGAGCGGCCACAGACTGACCATGAGCAGCACGCCCGGAAGCCGTTCGCGCAGCCGCCGCAACAGGTAGCGCAGCCGGACGGGGTTGCCACTGAGTTCGAGGTAGCACAGGCAGACCATGGCAACCCCGGTCGGATCCAGGGTCTGGACCTCGGCGCCGGAGGCCTGCGTCGAGGCGGCGACGTTGGCGCCGAGCCCGTGCTTCCCCAGCAGCTGCGCCAGCATCCGCGAGGCCGTCTCGTCCAGCGGCCCGCGCCCTGCCAGGCAAAGCACCGGCGCCGCGCTCTGCCACGCCGCCGGACGCCTGGATTGTGAGGGAGCGGCGCCCTCCGGGGGCGGCGTGATCGGCGTCTGGCGGTCCTCGCGCTGGGTGCCGGCGAGCTCCTCGTCCTTGCTTCCAGGCGCTGGGTCGACGTCATCGTATCCTTCCAGATCCTCCACGAGATCGTGGATCGTAGCCTTGATCTGGGTGATCCGATCCGGTGGCAGCGCCCCGCGCTGGATGTCGGCGGCGGCGAGCTTCAGGCCCTTCAGCACGATGTCGTCGTAGTAGGACGACAGCGAGCGCAGCCGCAGCAGCCCCTCGGCCTGACGCAGCACCTCGTCGTCGTCGCCGGCCAGCATGCGCTGGTAGAAGCTCTCGATCGGCGTCAGCGCCGGCCGGTCGCCGAGGATGATGTCGAGGAACTCGAGGTGCTCGACATGCCGGCCGAGCACGACGAGGCACAGCGTAAGCGGCGTGGACAGGATCAGGCCGATCGGTCCCCAGATCCAGCTCCAGAAGATGGCCACCACGATCACCGCCACCGGCGACAGGCCGGTCGAGTGTCCGTACACCAGCGGTTCGACGACCTGCCCCATCACCCCTTCGGTGACCAGGAACAGGCCGGCGGTCCAGCCCATCATGGTCCAGCCGGGATCGACCGCCGCGGCGAGCGCGACCGGCAGCACGGCGGCGATGATCGCCCCGACATAGGGAACGAAACGGAGCAGCGCTCCGAGCACGCCCCACAGGGTCGGGTTGGGAACCCCGATGATCGAGAGCCCGATGCCGATCAGCAGGCCGAACGAGCTGTTGATGCCAAGCTGGGTGAGGAAATAGCGTGCCAGACGGCTGCCCGCTTCATCCAGGGCGGCGGTCGTGCGCAGCAGGTCGTTCGAGCCGAACAGCCGGATCAGCCGATCGCGCAGATCCGCGTGCTGCAGCAGGATGAAGATCGACACGACGAAGACGATGCCCACGGTCTCCAGCGGGCCCAGGGCGGGCCCGACCACCTGCTGCAGCAGCTGCAGCGGCGTCGAGGGCGGCTCCTGGATGACGACGGGCGTGGCTTTCTGCTCGCCTGATGGTCCAGCCGGGCGTGTCGCGCCTGTGGCGCTGCCCCGAGCAACATGTCCGAAGCGCGCGGTGAGCAGTTTCAGCTCATCGTCGGCGAAGCCGCGCACCGAGCTCACCTTGTTCTGCACCGTGCTCTGGTAGCGCGGCAGGTCCTGCGCGAGGGAGGCGAGCTGGGTGCCGATCAGCCCGCCGAGCATAAGGATCACGCCGAGCGACGCTGCAACCGCGAGCAGCACGGCCGGGATCTTGGGCAGGCGGAGCCGTCGCAGCAGCGCCACCAGAGGTGCGAGCAGGAAGCTCAGCAGCACCGCCAGCGTGATCGGGATGAGCACCTCGCGGCCCAGATAGAGGGCAACCACCACGACCACGCCGACGGCAAGCCCGAGCAGCTTCTCCGATCTCGGAGCTTCCGCCGCCGGCACGCGGGCGCGGGGCGGCGGAACCTGTGGGAAGTTGCGCTGTATCATGGTTCTTCCAGCCGCGAAGGCGGCAGGCCGCCATCATGCCAGAAAACCTCCGGCGCAGGCGAAGCGTCTTGCGAAGGCCGACAGCGCCCGCGCGCCAGCGGTCGTCGTCTTCCTGGCGATGGCGCGGCCAGCGCTCAGGGTGATCCCGGCGGCATCAGCACAGCCTTGATGCCACGGCGGTTCCAGGCGCTGTCCAGGGCAAGATCCCAGTCCTTCAGCTCGAACTCGTCGCTGACGACCTCCGCCACCCTCACCTTCCCGCTCTCGAGATAGGCCAGCGCGCGCCCGAAGTCGTGGATCTGGGCGAAGGAGCCCTTGATGGTGATCTCGCGGCGGAAGACATCGAACGGGTTGACCGGGAAGGTGGCCCTGTCCGGATAGACGCCGTAGATGAGGACTTCGCCACCGCGGCGGGTCTGCTGCACCGCTTCACCGCACATCTCCGGCGCGCCGGTGGCTTCGACGACGTAGTCGAACCCGTTCGGACTGATGTCCCGCAGGGCGCGTCGGTGTTGCTCGGGGTCAGTACGGTCGATGGCGACGATGCGGTCGGCGGCAAGACGGCCGGCGAGCTCGAGCTTCGGGCCGGCCGGCGCGGCCACGGTGAGGCTGGCGGCGCCGTTGACCTTCAACAGCTGCCCCAGCACCTGTCCGGTCGGGCCGGCGCCGAACATGAGTACATCGGCCCCGGGCTTGACGTCGAGTGTGTCCACACCGTGCACCGCGCAGGCGGTCGGTTCGACCATGATGGCCTCGCGCCAGGACAGGGTGGTCCTGAACACCTCGACGGCCTTGACGCGCAGGAACTCGGCCAAGCCGCCATCCATCTGGATACCGTAGGCGACCAGGTTCTCGCAGCGCAGGCTCTGGCCGCGCCGGCAGTAGAAGCAGGTTCCGCACGCTCGGTTGCAGTTGGCAACGACGCGGTCGCCGATCCGCCAGTCGCCCACCGCGCTGCCGAGGGCGGCGATCTCGCCGGTGAACTCGTGTCCGGGGATCAGCGGGAAGTTGGGGTTGAACTCTCCCTCATGGATGTGCAGGTCGGTGCCGCAAAGCCCGCACGCCTTGACGTGGATGAGCACCTCGTCGTGCTCAGGCAAAGGTTGAGCCACCTCGCGATAGGAAAAGGAGCGCGGCGCGTCGTAGACGATGGCTTTCATGGCTTGCTCCCGGTTCACCCGATCCGCCAGGGGAGGCGCGTGCGGCAGCTGACCGCGCGTCGGGGTTGATGTCACCCTCGAACAACCTAGCAACGACGGGTGGTCGCGTCCCGGGCTGAAGATCGCGTCCAGCCTGATCGCGGTTTCGTGCACGTGGCGCTGCGCCCGGCGCCCGGTCATGCGGAGCACCCGTCGGCGCCTGCCGGGTTGAGGGCTGACAGGTTGAGGGCTGACAGGCGCTATGGACCGGACGCTCCGCTCGCCTCATCGCCGCCGCTTGCGCCTGATGAATTTTGCATGCAAAATTTATCGGTGACAGGAGACGGCTCGCCCATGCACCCGCTTGCACTGGGACGCACCCCGAACTCGGACCTGCTGCAGCGCCCCGCACTGCATCGCGAGCTGGTCGAGCGACTGAACGACATGATCGTCGACGGGTCGCTGCTGCCCGGCGAACGCCTGAACGAGCGCGCGCTCTGCGAGCGGTTCGGCGTGTCGCGAACCCCACTGCACGAAGCGATCCTGATCCTCGCGCGCGAGGGCCTGGTCGAGATCACGCCGCGTCGCGGCACCCGCGTCGCCGTGCTTCAGGTGGAGCAGGTGCGCGACATCATCGAGTTGCTGGGCGGCATCGAGGCGCTGGCCGGCGAGCTCGCCTGCGAGCGCGCGAGCGACGCGGCGATCGCAACCGTCAGGTCGAACCACGAGGACATGCTCGGCTTCTTCGAGACCGGCGACATGCTCGGCTACTTCAAGGCCAACGAGGAGGTGCATGGGCTCATTGTCGCCGCGGCCGGGAATGCCGAGCTCGCCGCGCAGCACCGTTCGCTGCGTGCCCGTGTCCTGCGCGCCCTGTTCATGCCGAACTTCCGGGCGGAACGCTGGCGGGCAGCGATCAAGGAACACGAGGCATTCATCGAGGCTCTCGTGGCGCGCGACGGTCATCGCCTGTCGCGTCTGCTACGCGAGCACAAGCAGCGAACCTGGGAGGAACTGCGTTCCTGGCTCGAACGGCAGGCACGGGACGCGGGCACGTCACGCATCAGGCAAGGATCCCGCATCGTCTAGACGAAGCGGATGATGAGGAGAAGCGGGCCGTGAACCTAGCTAGCAAACTCGCGTCACGTGCTGCCGACGGCCGGCCGGTACGCATGGGCCTGATCGGAGCCGGGAAGTTCGGCTCGATGATCCTGGCGCAGACCCGCCACATCCCGGGCCTGCAGGTCGTCGGAATCGCCGACCTCAATGTCGGCAAGGTGCGGGCGTCGCTGGCGCGCGTCGGCTGGAGCGAAGCACAGTATCAGGCCCGGACCCTGGAAGACGCGGTGCGCACGGCAGGCACCTGCGTCACCGACGACGTCGCAGCGCTGCTGGCCTGCGACGCCATCGACTGCGTGGTCGAGGCCACCGGTCATCCGATCGCGGGCATCCGGCACGCCAAGCAGGCGATCGACGCTGGCAAGCACGTGGTCATGGTGAACGTCGAGGCGGATGTGCTGTGCGGCCCGCTGCTGGCGCGCCGGGCACAGGAGAAGGGGCTGGTCTACAGCATGGCCTACGGCGATCAGCCGGCGCTGATCTGCGAGCTGGTCGACTGGGTGCGGGCCTGCGGCTTCGAGCTCGTCGCCGCCGGCAAGGGCATGAACTTCGAGCCGCGTTACCGCTACTCGACGCCGGACACCGTGTGGGGCTTCTTTGGCTGGTCCGAGGAACAGGTCGCCAAAGGCGATTTCAACCCGAAGATGTACAACTCGTTCACCGACGGCACCAAGGCCGCGATCGAGATGGCCGCCGTCGCCAACGGCACCGGCCTCGACTGCCCCGACGAGGGTCTCGCCTTTCCGCCGGCCGGGCTGCACGACCTCGCGCGCGTCTTCCGCCCGGCAGCGGATGGCGGCCGGCTCGCGCGGGCCGGGCTGCTCGACATCGCGGCGAGCCAGGAACCGGACGGGCGGGAGGTGGTCAACAACATCCGCTACGGCGTGTTCGTGACGTTCAAGGCGCCGAACCAGTACTCGCGCGAGTGCTTCGCGCAGTACGGCCTGCTGACCGATCCGTCGGGCTGGTATGCCTCGATGTGGCGCCCGTTCCACCTGATCGGCCTCGAAGCGAGCATCAGCGTCCTGAACGCCGTGCTGCGCGGCGAGGCCACCGGCACGCCGAGGGAGTTCCGCGGCGATGCGGTCGCGACCGCCAAGCGTGATCTGCAGCCCGGCGAGGTGCTGGACGGCGAGGGCGGCTACCTCGTCTGGGGCGATGCGATCCCGGCCTCGCGCAGCACCGCGATCGGGGCGCTGCCGATCGGACTCGCCAACGCGAGGCTGAAGCGCGGCGTCACCAAGGACAGCATCGTCACGATGGACGACGTCGAGCTCGATCATGATCTCGACGTTGTGGCACTGCGAAAGGAGATGGTGGCAGGCTTGCATGACGGCCGTCGCTGATGCGCCGCCTCGGCGACGCTCGCCGGATCGGCATGAGCGGAACCGGCCACGAGCTGCTTCGCCGCGACCCGCTTCTGCCGGAATGATGCCGGCGCGGCAGCGGCGCCGAGTGGACGCGCACCAGCTGCAGCCGGTCGGCGCGCATCCCTACGGGTGGCTGCGTCGCGAGCTGTCGCGTGGCGGGTTGGAAGCCGGTCCTGCGGGATCACGTTCAGGCTGTTCGCCCGACGGGCGCCGGCGCGGCGCGGCGAACCGGACGAGCCGGTAGACGACAGGGAGCCCGAACGCACGAGCGTCCTGCCGAAGACAAACACCAAGAAACGGGGAGACGTCATGAAAATCGCCAATATCGGCACCCTGCTGGGCGCGCTGCTTCTCGGCAGCGCCGGCGCCGCGCAGGCGGCCGCCTTGAACCCGGACACCGATGCCAACCGCATCGACTGGTCGAAGCTCGACTCGAAGTTCGGCGCCCTGCCGAAACCGCCGGCCGGAACCAAGGTCGGCGGCGTGGTCAAGACCATGATCAACGAGTACTGGCGCTCGCTCGCCACCGGCTATCGCACCGAGGCGAAGCCGGTCGGCGTGACCGTTCAGGCGCAAGGTCCGCAGAACGAGGAGGACCAGCTCGGCCAGCTCTCGCTGGCCCAGAACATGCTCAGCCAGGGCTACAACGCGCTGATGCTGTCGCCGATCACCGACAGCAACCTTCAGCCGGTGCTGGAGGACGCCCGCCAGCAGCACGTGCCGGTGGTGGACGTTGACGATGCGGTGTTCCCGGATGCCGAGCATTTCGTCGGCAACGTGCAGGGCGAGAACGGCGTGCGCGCGGCGCGCTGGTTCATCCAGCATCATCCGGACGGCGGCAAGGTCGCAGTCATCGAGGGCATCGCCGGCAGCTACGCGGCGAAGTATCGCACCGCCGGGTTCGTCGACACGGTCAGCAAGGGCGGCAAGTTCACCGTCGTCGCCAGCGTCCCGGGCAACTGGGACCGGCAGAAATCCTACGAGGCAGCCTCGACGATCCTCAACCAGCACCCGGACCTGATCGGCTTCTACTGCAACAATGACGGCATGGCGCTGGGCGTGCTCGAGGCGGTCAAGAGCGCCAACGCGCTGGGCAAGGTCGCGGTCATCGGCACTGACGGCTGGACGGACGCCCTGAAGTCGATCCGCGACGGCGAGCTCACCGGCACCATCGACAGCTTCCCCGACGTGACCGGCGAGATCGCGGTCGACGTGGCGATCCGCTTGGTCGCCGGCCAGAGTCTGCCACGTGTCGTCACCACGCCGCAGGCCCTGATCACCAAGGAGAACTATGACCATTATTTCGGCAAGGGGGTGAATCCGCGCGACGCCCTGCTGGCCGATGCGGGTTCCGGGCGCTAGCGGCAGCGCCCCACTGGAAATCCCCACCGGGAGCGAACCATGCCGGATGTCCCTCTCGCGCTCGAACTCCGCTCGGTATCGAAGTCGTGGCCCGGTGTCCGCGCGCTCTCCGACGTGTCGCTCCACGCAGCACCCGGTCAGGTGCATGCGCTGCTGGGCGAAAATGGGGCGGGCAAGAGCACGCTGCTCAAGATCCTGAACGGTCTGATCCGCCCGGACGGCGGCGAGATCCTGATCGGCGGCAAGACGGCGCAGATCGACAGTCCGAAGGCCGCCCGCGCCGCCGGCCTGGCGATGATCCACCAGGAGCTTCAGCTGGTTCCGGAGATGGATGTCTCGCAGAACATGTTCCTCGGCGTGCCGCGGACCCGGTTCGGGGTGATGACAGACAAGCCGGCCATGCACCGGGAGGCGCGGCGGGTGCTGGCGCAGCTCGGCGCGGATTTCGACGTCGGCCGGCCGGTGCGCGGGTTGAGCGTCGCACAGCGGCAGCTGGTCGAGATCGCCCGCGCGCTGCTGTGGGACGCCCGCATCATCGCCATGGACGAGCCGACCTCCGCGCTGTCGCCGCAGGAGTTCGAGAGGCTGGTCACCGTGATCGAGGGCATCACCGGTCGCGGCGTCGCGGTCATCTACGTCTCGCACAAGCTGGACGAGGTGTTCCGGCTCTGCAGGACGGCGACGATCCTGCGCGACGGCGCCCTGGTCGGCGAGTTCCCGCTCGCCGCGATGAGCCAGCACGAGACCGT
Source organism: uncultured Acetobacteraceae bacterium (assembly GCA_964245755.1). Classification (GTDB taxonomy): domain Bacteria; phylum Pseudomonadota; class Alphaproteobacteria; order Acetobacterales; family Acetobacteraceae; genus Lichenicoccus. The sequence goes on from CAXTNV010000008.1 coordinate 24,334, forward strand.
CTCGCTGATGGTCGGCCGTAGCCTCGACCTGCCACCTCGCCTCGCCCGCACCGGCAGCACGACAATACTGGAGGCGACCGACCTGGTATGGCGGGACCGGGTGCGCGGCGTCAGCCTGACGGCGCGCCGCGGCGAGATCCTCGGCATCGCTGGCCTGGTCGGCGCCGGACGGACCGAGCTGGTGCGTCTGCTGGCGGGACTGGAGCGGCCGGACGGCGGCGTGATCCGGCTGCGCGGGCGCAGCGTGCGTTTCCGCAGCGCCGCCGCCGCGGTGCGCGCCGGCATCGGCCTGGTGCCGGAGGACCGCAAGAAGGAGGGGATCATCCCGCTGCGCCCGGTCAGCGCCAACGTTGCGCTGCCGGTGCTTCGGCATACGCAGCGGGCCGGCTTCGTCCTGCGCGAGCGGTTGCGCCGCGCCACACGCAAGCTGACCCAGGATGTGCAGCTCCGGCCGCCGGACATCGAGCGTCCGATCGGGCTGTTCAGTGGCGGCAACCAGCAGAAGGCCATCATCTGCCGGTGGCTGCTGGCGGATTCGGAGGTGCTGATCTTCGACGAGCCCACCCGCGGCATCGACATCGGCGCCAAGCACGAGATCTACCTGCTGATCGAGCAGCTGGCCGACCGCGGCAAGACGATCATCGTCGTCTCGTCGGAGCTGCCCGAGATCATCCGCATCAGCGACCGCGTGCTGGTCATGCGGGAAGGCAGGATCGTGGCCGAACTGCCGCACGACCAGCTCAGCGAGCAGGCCATCCTGCATCATGCCGTCGCGGGGACGGCGCAATCCGGGAGCCGGGAGAAGCCATGAACATGAGCCACGCTCCGGCCGGTGTCAGGCTGCGCCTGCGGCTCTCCCGGATCAGCGTCCGCGACGCCGGCACGCTGATCGGCATGATCGCGATCATCGTCGTGTTCTCGCTGCTGACGCCGTACTTCCTGACCGGGCGAAACCTCGTCAACGTGCTCAAGGAGTCGAGCATCAACGCCTGCATCGCCGTCGGCATGACCATGGTGATCATCTCCGGCGGCATCGACCTGTCGGTGGGGTCGACCGCAGCACTCGCCGCGGTCATCGGCGCGTCGCTGCTGAAGCTCGGCATCGCGGTGCCTGTGGCGATGCTGGCGATGGTCGGCATCGGTGCGGCCGCGGGTTGCGCCAACGGCCTCCTGATCTCGGGCTTCGGGCTGCAGCCGTTCATCGTCACACTCGGGACCCTGAGCCTGTTCCGGGCGCTGGCGCTGATCTACACCGGTGGCGATCCCATCCTCGGCATGCCGCACGGCTTCCGGATCCTGTTCACGTCGCAGATCGGCTTCGTTCCGGTGCCGGTGCTCCTGGTCGCGGGGGGCCCCGCGCCGCCCGCGGGCGACCGCGCCCCCCCACCCCCCCGCCCCCCCCCCCC
>CAXTNV010000008.1:25749-55311 GCA_964245755.1 uncultured Acetobacteraceae bacterium
GCGTGTCCCCGGCCCCGTGGGGCTGGGGGCGGGGGGGGGGGCGCGGGGGCGCGGCGAGCCCCGCGATCGCCTGGGTCATCCTGCGCAACACGCCGCTCGGCGACTACCTGCTCGCCGTCGGGGGCAACGAGGAGGCGGCGCGCGTCTCGGGCGTGCCGATCGGCGCCACCAAGATCGCCGCCTACGCCATGAACGGCATCGTGGCGGCGATCGCGGCCATGATCCTCATCGCCTGGCTCGGCGCCGCCGACCCGACGCTCGGGAACCTCTGGGAGCTGCAGGCGATCGCCGCCGCGGCGATCGGCGGCGCGTCGCTGATGGGCGGCAAGGGCAGCATCGTCGGCACGGTGCTGGGCGCGGTCATCCTGGGCACCGTGAGCGACGGGCTCACGCTGCTGAACGTGCAGGCCTTCTACCAGCTGCTGGCGACCGGGCTGATCATCATCGCGGCCATGCTGATCGATCGTGCCACGCGATCGTGAGCGCCGGAATGCAACGCTGTGAAACCTCGACGGGGAGAAGGGCACATGCCTGACGATCGCAGACGCATCGCCATCACCGGAGCCAGCGGCAACCTCGGCCGCAAGCTGACAGCGGCGTTCGACGCCGCCATCTGGTGCCACTCGATCATCGGGATCGACCAGTCCTTCGCGGGCGGCGAGTTGCGCGGCGCGACGAAGCTGCGGACGGTTCAGGCCGATCTCACCGACCGTAATGATCAGCGCTGGATCGAGGCGATCAGCGCCGTCGACGTGATCATCCATCTCGCGGCACAGAATCCCTATCCCACCGCCAGCTGGGAGGACTCTACCGCGTCATTCGACATGACGCTCAACCTGCTCGGTGTGGCGGGAGCATCGCTCTCCCGCTTCGTGTTCATCTCGTCGAACCACGTCATGGGCGGCTACAAGGAGGCCGTACCAGCCCTCGAACCCGGGATGCTGACGGAGGCTTTGCCGCCGAGACCGGGCACGCGGGCGGTGGACTCCGGCGGCAAGGTCAGCGACTCCCCCGCCTACGCGGTGCACAAGCTGATGGGCGAGCGGCTGTGCCGGGAGCATGCGCTCGGGTCGCAGGGGCGGCTGGCGACCGTGTCGCTCCGTGTCGGCTGGTGCCAGCCGGGCGAGAACCTGCCCTCCACCCTGAACGCCACCGGGGTTCCGGGGGAAGCCGTTCCGGACGGCGACGTAGAGGCGGCACGTGCCTATCGCTGGTTTCGCGGGATGTGGTTGTCGAACGGCGACATGGTTCGCATCGTCGAGCGTGCGTGTCTGGCGGATGCATCCTCCTGGCCGGCGCCCGCCATCGTGGTCAACGCCATGTCGGCCAACGAGGACATGGTCTGGAGCCTCGGGAATGCCGGGCGCTACCTCGGCTATGTTCCCCAGGACAGGTCATGAGGACGGCCAACGCCGGCCCCGGCGTCGCCCGCCTGGCCGGGTCAAATCCAGCGCGCAACCTGCCGCCGCCACGGCTTGCCGGGTCCTGATGCGCAAGCATCGACCGGGACCGCGATCAGGGGCGGCAGGACAGTCCGAGGCAGCCCGCACCACGCCGTGCTACGTGTTGTCACCTTGCCTATGCTGCAGACGCGTACTTGTGATCGACTAATCCGCATCCATTGCAAGTGCAGGTTGACTTGTCGAATACAGGCCGTGGCAAAGAAACCGCGGCCTGACGAGGATGTTGTGCACCACGTTACTCGCTCCAGCAGCCGGATCGATAGTAGAGGGTGCGCATGACGACCAAGATCATTACCGTCGGGATCCTGAGCCTGCTCGGCACGGCGGCGCTGTCGCCGGTGGCGAGAGCACAGCAGCCGCTGCCCGTTCCCACCGTGGCGCAGGCCCAGCAGGCCGACACCCGCCAGGGCAGCTTCGTCGCGCTGAACGGCGCCAACATCTTCTATCAGGTCTCCGGACAGGGAACGCCACTGCTGCTGATCCACGGCTTCCCGCTCTCCGGCGAGTTGTTCCAGGGCCAGCTGTCGGGCCTCAGCAGCCAGTTCCAGGTGATCACGCCGGACCTGCGCGGCTTCGGCAAGAGCACGACGCCGAGCGCGCAAGGCTCGATCGTGACCTACGCGCAGGACATCATCGCGCTGATGGATCACCTCGGGATCAAGAAGGCGATCATCGGCGGCCACTCGATGGGCGGGCAGATCACGCTGGAACTGTATCGTGAGGCGCCGGAGCGCTTCCTCGGCATGATCCTGATCGACACCAATGCGATGCCGGCGACGATCGAGGAACAGGCAGAGTGGCCGGCGTTCGGCGTTCAGGCGGCGACCCTGGGAGTGCCCTCGATCGTTCCCACCATCACCCCGCAGATGCTGACCGGCCTCGAGCGCCTGCTGGTTCCGGGCGCCACCACCGAGATGATGGACATACTGGCCGAAGCATCGCTTCCGGGAGTGGAGGGCGGCGCCCAGGCGTTGGCGACACGCCCCGATTACACGGCGGAGTTGCCGACGATCGCCGTGCCCACGCTGGTGCTGGTCGGTCTCGACGATCCGATCTATGCGCTGGAGATCAGCGAGATGCTCCACTCGGCGATCCCGACGTCCAGCCTGGGCATCATTCCTCAGGCCGAGCATGCCAGCATCTACGAGCAGCCCGGCTACGCGAACTTCCTGATCCGGCAGTGGGCCGCGCAGGTTCCGTCCCAGTGAGCGGAGCGACGACCGCGCACCGGACCGCCGGTTGCTGGCACAGCCGGAGGTGACCTGACACCGCGGGAGATCCGGGCAACGGGGTGTATCAGCCAAGCTAGTCAAAGTTGATAGGCTCTTTTCCTGAGCGATGCGGACCTCGCTTGAGCGGGAGACGCCGTCTCCAAGCTTCGGACCGGTCCGTGCTAGCTTGCCGTCCATGAAGACCAGACCCCCGATCCCGCTCGCCGTCCTCGTCGGCATCCAGACACCGGACGTCGGTGACGTCGCGCATGGTGCCAGCCTCGAGGAGCTGGGGCGCCTGGTGAAGACGCTGGGCTACGAGGTGGTCGCCACCGTGTCGCAGAAGCGCGAGGGTGCTGGGGCCGGCTCCCTGCTGGGCAGCGGCAAGCTGGCGGAACTGGCCGCACTGACCGGGGGTAGCGGGGTGGTCGGTTCGATGGCACCGACGGCGAAATCCAAGGCGCGGCAACGCTTCGAGAGTGCGGTCGCCACCGTCGAGGGCACCGAGCCCGATCCGGATGCCAGCCGCAAGCCCGAGTTCGTCATCGTCGACCACGAGCTGTCGCCTAGCCAGATCCGCAACCTCGAGCGCGCCACCGGCGCTCAGGTGCTGGACCGCACCGGCGTCATCGTCGAGATCTTCCATCGTCACGCCAATACCCGCGAGGCGAAGCTGCAGGTGGAGATCGCGCGCCTGAACTATGTGGCTCCCCGCATGCGGGAGTCTTCGGCGGGCGGCGGACGTCAACAGGGGCCGGGTGCCGGCGAGAGCACCTTGGCGCTCGATCGCCGCAAGATCCGCGACCGGCTCTCCGAGCTGAAGGACCAGCTGGAGGCGGTGCAGCGCGACAGCGACCAGCGCCGATCCGCGCGCCGTGACCAGCTGCGGGTGGCGCTGGTCGGCTACACCAATGCGGGCAAGTCGTCCCTGATGCGGGCGCTCACCGGCAGCCAGGTGCTGGTGGAGGACAAGCTGTTCGCCACCCTCGACACCACCGTCCGTGTGCTGCAGCCCGAGACGCGGCCGCGCGTGCTCGTCTCCGACACGGTGGGTTTCATCAAGCAACTACCGCACGATCTGGTCGCCTCGTTCCGCTCCACACTGGCGGAGGCGCTGGAGGCATCGCTGCTGCTGTTCGTGGTCGACGCCTCGGACCCGACTCATGAGGCGCAGCTGGAGGTGAGCCGCAGCGTGCTGCGCGAGATCGGAGCGGATGTGGTTCCGTCCTGCCTGGTGCTGAACAAGCTGGACCGGGTGGACGCCGCCGGGCGTGCCGCGCTTCTAGCCAAGCATCCGGACGCCATTCTGCTCTCCGCTCAGGCGCCGGAGGACGTGAGTGCGTTGCGGGACACCATCATCGCGTTCTTCGAAGCGGCGATGGTGGAGGACGTGCTGGTGCTGCCCTACGCGAAACAAGGCCTGATCGGTGACGTGTACGAGAGTGCACGCGTGCTTTCGGAACAGTACGACGAGATCGGCCGGGTGCTGAAGGTGCGCGGCCTGCCGGGCGCGATCACGCGGCTGCGGCGGAGCCTGGCCGCAACCTAGGCCCCAGCCCCGGATCGCCGTGCGTCCGGACCTGCGTGCAGCATCGACGGTCGTCCGCGTCTCCTCTTCACCCGATCAAGCCATGCCCGAGGTTGTCGACCCTCGCGAGAGTGACTTCAGTTCCGTCGGCGAGAGAGATCACCGTAGAACCACCAACGGCGGCTACCGATTGCTGCGAAGCCTGATATCCGAACAGGTCGATCTTGTCGGTGCCTGGTCGGAAGCCGTTTATCACGTCGGTGCCGCCGGCTGCGCCGTTGACGATCTGCAGCGTCGTAGCACCTGTGCCCTCGTCGAGTGTCGTCGCGCCCGAGCCGGCGACGACCTGCATGGAACCCGCGCCGCCGATCAGGGACAGATTTCCGGATCCGGCGAAGACCAGGCTGGCGCCATTTCCCGTGCTGACGTTCGAGGTGCTGCTGCCCGCCACCACGAGCATGTTGGCGCCGCGCCCTATAACGGTGAGCATGCCGCCGCCCCCAACGACCGAGTCCGCTCCTTGCAGGCTGGCTGTCACGCTGAGGTTACCGGAGCTGCCGAAGATGGCGTCACCCTTCTGCGCCGTGACGGCCAACGCACCCGACCCGCCGACGATCGTATCCCGCCCTCCACTGCCCCCATCGACCGTTGCAGTACCGGTTCCGGTGAATATCACGCTGGCCATGCCACCGCCGGTGATCGTCGAGTGGCCTCCGCCACCGAGGATCGAGGCCCTCCCCGACCCGGCAGCCAGCGCATCGTCGCCCGATGCAGAACCGAAGATCTGGTCATCGCCTCCGCCGCCCGTCAACCGTGTCCGGACACCCGCGCCACCCTGCGCGACGAGGATGTTGTGCCCGGCCGCACCACCGACGTAGCTACCACCTCCGGTGCCGCCGAAGACGATCGCCGAGCCCGCACCACCGGTCACGACGCTCGCCGCGACACCTCCGACGAATGTCAGTTGACCTGAACTTCCGCTCACCGTGGCTTGTCCGGCTATTGCCGTGACTGTGTCGCTACCGCTTCCGGCCTGCACGTTCTGACCGGCTGCTGCGTCATAGCTCTGCGCGCCTCCACCAAGGGTGACGCTCGATGGGGGCGCCGGAGGCACGACGTCGATCGTCAGCGCACCTGATGCGCTCGAAACATTAGCGGCGGCATCGGCCTCGATGGCTGTCAAGGAGTGACTACCCAGTGCCAGGGCGGTCGTAGTCACCGCCCAGGCTCCGTCAGCTTCGACGAGAGCGGAGCCAACCACGTCGCTGCCGTCACGCAGCACCAGGGTCGCGCCCGCTTCGCCGGTTCCCGTGATTGTGGGAGTGGCGTCGTCGGTGCTGCTTCCGCCCGTCATGAGCACGAGATCGGCCGGTGCCGCAGGTGGCGTGGTGTCGATGGTGACATTCATCGCAGCGGACGCCGCCGACGTGTTCGCGGCACCGGATTGCGTCGCGCTCAACGTGTACGTGCCGTCCGGGAGCGCCTGTGCAGGCGCAACCGACCATGTCCCGTCGGCGCCGACGATCGTCTTGCCGAGCAAGACCGTGCCGAGGCTGTAGAGGCTCACGCTGTCGCCCGCCAAACCTCTGCCGTCGATCGTCGGACGGTTGTTGTTGGTTATGCTGTCGCCGATCCTGCCGCTGTCAGCGGAAGCGGCGAGGGCGAGACCTGTCGGCGCGTCCGGAACAAGCGTGTCGATCGTCAGGGCGAACATCTGAGACGGCACCGATCTCTCGCCGTACGTGTTCGTGGCGGTCGCCGTGATCCCATACGTGCCGCGCGGCGATGAAGGAAGCGTCACCGACCAGGTGCCAAACTGATCCGCGACGGCGGTTTCGAGCACGCCGTCAGCATCCGAGAGAACTACGTTGCTGCCGTCCTGGGCGATGCCCGCGATCGTCGGTGCGGACAGGTTCGTGCTGCCCCCTGATGCACCGTCCTCGCTCGGGGCAGAAATACCCAGTTCGATCGGTGCAACCGGAGCGGTCGGCGTAGTCGCGTCCTGCCCGACATCTATCTCATCGAACTCGTTACTGACTTGAGCCAGCGGTACCAGTTGCGGCTCGGTGTCGCCCCATGGATTGCCGAGCTGGATCATGGCCTGGCCGTTCACCGTGACCAGGCTCTCGAACATGTACGCGTGATCGCCGACAAGGCCGTATGCCAGCGTACCTGACGCAGGAGTATCGAAGGCAACCAGGTCCCCAGCCGCCATGTATCCCTGCAGCTCCTGGACGGTAAGTGAGGCAGGTGATGTCCATCCGCCGGCCTGACCGGTCAGTTCCTCCATGACCAACATCGGCCAGCCGCCCTGATCGATCACGTCGTATCCACCGGACAAGGTGGCTAGGGCCTTTTCAAGAACCTGGGCCCAGATCTCCTGCTGTCCGTCAGAGACATCCTGGCCGCCGCTGTTTACGGAGTTGTCCGGGAAGGTGTTGTCTACGGTGATCTGCGTCCGGACAAAGGTCGTGTCCCCGAACGAGGGTGCGCCGCCTCCGGCCGTTTCATACAGTGTCACCGTCTCCGTTCCGTCGGGGTTCACGCTGATCATGTTGGTGATCGCATTCGGACGGTCGAGGGCGAGTTCACCGACGGCGGTCAGAAGAAAGCAGTCTCCGAGACCTCCCTGGTTGATGTCGTTGATGCTCACCGGCGCGTAGCTGTCAGGTTCCTGCAAGTAAAGAACCTGGACTGGATCATCCTTGACTGCACCAGCCAAGCTTGCCGTCGCCATTGCCGCTGCGCTTCCAGTAGAAATAGAAGAAACAGCATCTTGTTCAAAGTCGGCGCTGGAGCCAATATTGTAAGATATGACACCAACTCCTGGCATTGGTAGACCGGCTTCGACTTATTACTTATGCTCAATCACGTCAATCAGACGGTTCTCAAACCGATCTGATTAACGACGAATAGACGCTGGCGCTGGGCATCTGCTGTCACCTGCAAGCTGCCGTCCTGCCCGATCCCCTTTGAAAGCGTGCCGGTCCTGCTCCGCTTCGGCCGGCTCTAGCGCCCGCGGCTCTAGGTAGTTGCTCACCTCGGTCAGGGCTGCACGCAGGTCTCGCTCCAGATCCCGCTGCTGCTGCATTCCTGCTCAAACAGCGTTCGGTCATAAGGCGGCTCGCCGTCAAAGCAGAGCCGAGGTGATTGCGTGCCGTCGGCCTCCGAGGTCACCGCGGTGACCTCCGACCGTGCCTGCTCGATCCGGTTGCGCCCTCTCTCCTTGGCTCTGTAGAGGGCTGCGTCTGCCCGAGCGACAAGCGTCAGCGCCGTATCGGTCTCGCGCAGAAAGGCGAGACCGCCGCTGGACGTCACGGTCCGAGTCAGGTCACAGACAGCATAGGGGGCCTCGGCAATCGCCGTATGGATCGCTGCAACGCGCCGCACGACGGCGTCTTCCGCCCCCGGCAGGATGACGAGGAACTCCTCGCCGCCATAACGGCCGGCCGCCTCCGGCAGCGTGATCGCGGATGCAAGCCTGCTGCCAAAGGCGGCGAGCACCGCGTCACCGGCAAGATGGCCGAAGCAGTCGTTGATCTTCTTGAAATGGTCGATATCGCAGAGAAGTACAGCCAGCTTCGCCCGCAGCGGCAGCGCCGCCGCGACCGCCTCCTCGAGTGCGAGCATGATCGCGCGCCGGTTCGGCACGCCGGTGAGGGCGTCCGACATCGCCAGGCGCTTGAGTTCGCCCTTGGCCTGCTCGATCTCGACCGTGCGCTTGCTCACTACCTCTTCAAGACGCTTGCGCTGGCGCAGCAGCAGCCGCACCCGCGCCTGCCACGCTCCGACGAACGTGGCGGCGCCCGCGAGCAAGCACAGCCCGTAGAACCACCAGCGGCGCCACCAGGGCGCCCGTATATGGACCGTGAACCCGATCGCGGCCGACATCGAGCCATGCACTGCGTCGACGGCGATCAACTCGAAGCGAAGCTTACCCGAGGGCAAGCCCGCGTAACGGACCTCGTGCGCGGTCGTATCATTCCAGCTGTCGTCGACCCCACGCAGGCGATAGCGGAACGACACGCTGCGGCTCTGGGCGTAGTCCAGGTCGACGTAGCGCACCACCAGGGGTCCCGGGCTCCAGTCGGCGCGAACCGACGGCAACAACGGCAGGATGTGGTCGCCCAGCGACAGGCCGGTGACCATGGGGTGCAGCGTCACCGGCGGCGGCAGGTGGGCCGGATCGAGCAGATGCGACAAGCCATGGCTGGTGCCGAACCAGATCGAGCCATCCACGTCGTCGAACACGCCTGATGAGTCCATGTCGTTGCTGATCGGACCCGTGCTGCTGTCGAAACGTCGCCATGACCGGCCATCGAACATGTCGATCCCGTGATCCGTGCCCAGCCACATCCAGCCGCGACTGTCCCGGTGCACGAATACGATGTTGTTGGAGCCGATCACCGGCGCCGCGATGCTAGGGAGCATCTCCAGGCGCCCAGCCACCAGTCGAGCGCGCAGTACTCCATTACAGTCGGTGGCGATCCACAGATCGCCGTTCGGGGCGAAAGCAAGGTCGATCGGCGCGGCTTTCAGCAAGTCAGCGGGGCCAATGAGATCGAAGCGGCCAGCGGCGTTGCGTCGGAAGATTCCGTTGTGGGACACCAGCCAGACCACGCCGGAAGCGTCAGTCGTCACCTGCCACATCTCGTGCGGCAACGCGACCTCGATACGGGTACTCGATGCCGGAGCGTCGGCGTCCGCCACCTCGTAAAGTGCCGTGCGAGTGCCCAGCCAGAGCCGGTCATCGCGGTCGACCGTTGCTGCACGTACGACGCCGATCGAAGGGAAACGTTCCATGACGCCGCGTGCGCGATCGAGCCGGACCAGCGGTTTGCCGAACGGAGCGATCCACAAACGGCCCGCGTGGCTGGCTGCGACCATGTAGTTGCCGCCGGCGACACCCATCAGCTTGCTGCCGAGGGGGGCGCTACCGTTGTCCGTCGCCACCCAGAACTGCCCGTCCGGGAGCCGCGTCATCGACCAGACGGTGTCGCTGGGCAGTCCATCGTCCGCGGTCCAATGTTCCCAATCGCCGAACCCGACGCTTCGGAAGGCGCCCGTCCCGAAGCTGCCGACCCAGAGAGACCCCTCGCGGTCGAACAGGAAGGCCTGTATGCGGTTGGCCGACAGTCCGCCTGCGTGATGCGCGTAGCTGCGCCAGACCGCTCCGTTCCAATCGATCAGTCCAACATCGCCTTGTGTGAGAACGCCGCCTTTCCGATCGCCGATCAGATCGAGCGCCTCGGGGGAGCCGGCGAGGAAGGAGCTGTTTTGACCCGGCACGGTTGCGACAGCGAATGCGGCTTGACCCGGTCGACGCCAAGCGAGGTGGTCGAGGCTGCGCGCCCAGAGCGTGCCGTCCTGCGTCCGGAGCGCGACCTGCCAGGCATCGGCAGGCAGGCCGTCGGCGGCTCCGAATACGGTCACTCGTCCGCCGTTCGCCCGGCAGATCGCGACGCCGCATCCGATCAGCAACCCGCCAAGCGGGTCCCGCACGACGAAATGCGCCCCCGCCAAGCCGGGAACGCCGGCCAGCATCGATGCGTCGAACAGAGGCGCAAAGCTACCTACGCCATGGCTGTCGACCGGAGCGCTGAGAACCGTACCGGCGACATCGAGCACGACGCTCGTGCCGCTCACCGCAAGAAGGTGGGAAGACTCGAAGTCCAGCGACTTCCGGCCGGCGTCGATCCTGCTGAACGTCGAGCCGTAGCGGACGAACACACCGTCGGTCGTGACGACCCAAAGCCGGCCGGCGCCGTCGGTCGTGACCTGTCGGATCCAGGCAGCCGAGGGCAGCCCGACGGTTGCGTCGTAAGCCGCGATGCTCGAGCCATCGAACCGGTAGAGGCCGCCCTCCGTTCCCAACAGAATGTAGCCGTCCGGGTCCTGGGCCAGCGCGGTGACCGTGAGGTTTCCCAGCCCTTGCTCGTCCGTGTAGTTCTGAAACCGCGTGAACTGGGCGTGGGCACACTGCCCCGTCTGCCAGAGCAGGAAAGCACCGACGACGACGGCATGCAGGAGACGCCGCAGCAGGCGGTCGCCAAGACCGGCATGACGAACGAGGTGTTCGAACGATACGCTCACCGGCTCCTCCAGCAGGTGAGTATCGCTCCAGATAGTTGTCAATCGCTTAACGCTGCCGACGCCTTGTCCGCCGGTTCTCCCGGAACCGGATGACGCAGTCGCGTAGCTCGATGGCCGTGTCCGGTGCCCTTGCCGATCTGTCCGCGGAAGCTACCGCCGTCAACGCTCGCTGGCGATCTACTGCCGGTGATCAGCGCAGTCCCTGAGCGTGGAGGCGTGTACAGCCGCGCATGCGGAACGCTTCGCATGTCGCCCGATCAACTCGATCACTTCGGAGTGAAGAATGCACCATTCGAACTGGAGCAAGCGTCCTTCGTCCCTCTCACCCCCGCTGTCAGCGTGCAGATCGCGAGTGCGATCAGGACCGGCGCTATCGCCAGCCGGAAACGCATATTCTCTCCGCCGTCCGCAATTCTGAACATCACAGGCCCGTATAGACTTACCACCACCAGGAATGTTGTTCCTTGCGGTGGATAGCCCCATAGGCCGCGGCGATGACCCGGGTAATCGATCGCGGCAAGCAAAGGAAGAAGCCCGTGCAGCACCACAATCGCCAGAGCATTTAGCGGTGCGAGACTAAGGGTGCCGAACCATGTCTCTCGCCCCGGCTGCGCGCCCACACCCCAGGCCTTGATTGCAGCTCGGTCGCTCTCGCCGAAACCGCGACTATCCAGTCCTGGAAACGAGCGATCCATCGGGTCTACATAAAGTAGATTTCAAGCAAACAGTGCGGCATGATCAGCGGCGCGCTGCCAAACGAGCTTGTATCCTCAAAAGAATCGGACCAGCAGGAAAGTTGGATGAGAAAAGGTGAAACGAGTAACTGCTACACGCCATGCATCAGACTCAGCTGCCAAAGATGGCAGGTTCCATGGAGCCATGACTCCTCCTAGTCGGATACTCATCGCACCGTCCCGCATGCGGAGCTGCGGTGGCAGGACCTGTTTTGTAGTTACCTCAAGCGGAGAGGTATAGTGCTGGCCGATAACCTGGAATCAATGAGGATAAAGCCCGGGGCCAGGCGAATCCTCGTCATCCTGCGGATCAGCAGGCAAGGCAGCCGCGCGGTTGTCACCGAGATGGCGGCCTGAATCCCACAGAGCAACTCGGTCGTCCTGAACGGCCAGCGACCGGCTTACATCACGAGCCGGAACACCACGTGTGCCACTGGGGGCGTCTGCTGCAGAAGCCAAAGGCCCATCCACAAGTGCTTCCGGTAGATCTCGACAGGAAGTAGCCGCGTGATTTGAAAGCCAGCCCCTCGCGCGACCAGAGCTGCGAGTGCGGAGTTCATGCGCGGCCACTGCACGGCACGATGGGTCAGCCCAACGACGAGCACGACCGCTCAGACTTCTGTCTCAGCGCATGAAGAAATCTGACGCTTCTCTTGGCGAGGAGCGTTCCGATGTCGCATGACGTCAGCACGCTGCCGCTGCGCGAGAGCCGCCGGGTCACGTCGGAGACTGATCGAAATTCTGTTGTCGGACCCGGATCCTGGAGCAGCCCTGCCTGGCCGGCCGGATCATCCGCCCGCCAGCATCCACGCGGCGGTCGCTGCAGTGCTGCTGCCGAATGCCGGCAGCTTTTTCTCGAGCTGCTCCACCGTGGTCACGCCGAGCTTTTCGAGCAGCTTGCTCGTGATCAGCGTCACCGGGACGGTGATCTCGTGGCCCGGCGTCTCGCCGGCCAGCAGCATCGCATCCGCGCGCACGCAGAGCGCGCCGAGCACCGCTGCGTCGGAGGCCGCCGTCGCGACCCACGGAGAGTGCGGCGCCCGCATCGCCTGGATGTCGGCGGTGGAAATATCGGCGCTGTAGATCCGAAGCTTCGCGTCGAGCCCAGCCTCGTCAGCCGCCAAGGCGACACCCCGCGCGAACTCGTCCCAAGGCGCCACGACCACCGAGATGTCGGGATGTGCGCGCAGCGCCGCTCCCGTCTGGTCGGCGACGGAGGACGCGACCGGCGAGGCAGCTGTGCCCCACTGCGCCTGCTGACGAACGCCGGGATGCGCCGTCTTGAACTGACGCCAGGCTTGGTCGCGTCGGTCGAGCGGCGCGAAGCCGGCGACATAGACGTAGCCGGCAGCAAAATGGTCGCCGTTGTCTTGCAGGGCTTGCCCGAGCACGGCACGGGCAAGGCCCTGATCGTCGTGCTGCACCTGCGGGATCGCGGGGTTCGAAAGGTCGACGTCGAACGCCACCACCTTGATGCCGGCCCGGACCGCTGCGTCCGCGACGTCGCGCAGCGTCTCCGGCATGCCGTGATCGATCACGATGCCCTTCACGCCGAGGTTGATCGCCTGCTGGACGGCATCGCGCTCGGCTGCCGGGTCACCGCGTCCCTGCATCACCCGCAGATTGATGCCGAGCTTCCGCGCCTGCCGAAGCGCGCCGGCTTCATAGGACTGGAAGAAGTCGCCGTCGGACAGCAGCGTGATCAACGCCACCGACACATTTCCCTTGTCGAACGGCGGCGGCGCGCCGGGCAGGCCGGCTGCCGATGCGAGCCCCGGACGACCGAGCGCCGCGAGGGCGACGAGGGCGGCCGCGAGCGATCTGGCGAGGGTCGACATCATCGTGGATATCCTCAGCTGTAGCGGTCCCGGCCGAGCCGGTAGGTGAGTGCCAGCGACGCGACGAGTACGGCGCCCTTGATGAAGTCCTGCGCGTAGTACGGTGCGTCCAGCATGGTCAGGCCGTTCAGCAGCACGCCCACGAGGACGGCACCGATCGTGGTGCCGACCACGTTCGGACGACGCAGGTCGAGCACGGCGTAGCCGATCAACGCGGCGGCGAACCCGTCCTGCAGCAGCGAGCCGCCGTTGACGATGTCGCCACGCCCCACGCGCGCCGCGAGCAGGATGCCGCCGACCGACGCGATCGTGCCGGACATGACGTAGGCGAGAGTGCGCACCCGCCGCGTGCGGGCGCCGGCGAGCCTGGCCGCCCCCTCGTTGCCGCCGACCGCATAGGCGATCCGGCCCCAGCTGGAACGCTCCAGCAGCACCCAGAGCGTGGCGGTCGCGGCGAGCAGGACAAGAACCGGCACCGGCACCAGGCCGCCGAGCCGGGCGCGCCCGAGCAGGAGGAAGCCGGGCGCGAACGCGCCTCCCGCCGTGCTGCCGTCATCGAAAGGCATCCCCGGCGAGATCGCGCGGCCGCCGCTCGGGATCAGCTGCAGGCCGCCGATCAGGAACAGCGTGCCCAGCGTCGCGAGCAGGTCGGGGATCCGCAGGACGACCGTGAGCAGCGCATTGAGTGCTCCGACGGCGGCTCCGGTAAGCAGCGCCAGCGCCACCGTGGCCGGCGCCTGCCAGCCCCACACCACCTGCGCGTAGCTCGCGATCATGCTGGCGAGAGCCGCGGTGCTGCCGACCGACAGGTCGAAGCCGCCGACCG
The DNA here is from genome assembly GCA_964245755.1 of uncultured Acetobacteraceae bacterium. Taxonomy (GTDB): domain Bacteria; phylum Pseudomonadota; class Alphaproteobacteria; order Acetobacterales; family Acetobacteraceae; genus Lichenicoccus. The sequence goes on from CAXTNV010000008.1 coordinate 39,443, forward strand.
CCAGCGACAGGGTGATACCCAGTCCTAGCAGAGCCGTCACCGAGACGCCCTGCACGATATCCAGCAGGTTGTTCAGGCGCAGAAATGCGGGTTGCTCGATGGAGAAAGCCAGCAACAGCGCTGCCAGCACGACCAGCACCGCGGTTTGCCCGAGCCGACGCAACGCGATGGCGGCGAACTCGACGCTGCGTCTTCCGAGCGCCGTCGCGGGCGCTGAACCACTCACGCGGCGACCTCGTGCTCGATCGCGTCGGCTGCCGCCAGCAAAGCGGCACCGTCCCGGTTCGGATGTCCGACATCGTGTATTCCATCCCCACGCAGGATCAGCAGCCGGTCGGCCGCCTGCAGCGCTTCCTCGGCATCGGCGGTCGCGAGCAGCACCGCCGTGCCCGCGCCGTAGGCCTGCAGCGACGAGATCAGGTCGTGACGGGCCCGCACGTCGACGCCGGCGAACGGCTCGTCGAGCAGCAGCACGCGACCCGGCACCGCCGACCAGCGGCCGAGCACCACCTTCTGCTGGTTCCCGCCCGACAGGCGCTCAAGGCGGTCAGCCGGCCCCTGGCAGACGATGCCCAGGCGACCGATCGCGTCCAGAGCGGTCGCGCGCTCTCGCCTGTGCGGTGCGAGGCCACTCGGTCCGGTCCATCGCGGCAGATGCGGCAGCGCGATGACGTCGGCGATGTTGGCGCCGCGCGAGCCGGCGACCGGGAACGAGTTGCGCCAGCGGTCTTCGGCGGCGAGGAACACCCCCGCCCGCACCGCGTCGCGCGGGTTCCGGGGTCGCCACGCGGCGCCCTGGAGCATCATCGCTCCGCCTCGCGGCGGGATCGCGCCGAACAGCGTCCGCAGCAGCCGCGACTTGCCCACACCGAGTGCGCCGAACAGCACCGTGACCTCGCCACCTCGCAGCACGAGGTCGATCGCGGAGCCGCCTTCCCGGATCCGCAGCCGCTCGGCGCACAGCACCACCGGGCCCGACATCGGCGAGCGCTGAGCTGCGTCCGGCAGCGCGCCGACCATGACGCGCAGCGCCTCGGCGAGGTCGAGCGGCTGCCCGAACAACCCGGCCACCCGCCCATCACGCAGCACGACCGCACGGTCGGCGAGCCGGCGTAGATCGGTGGCGCGGTGCGACACCAGGATCACCGCGACGCCCTGCGCCTTCAGCCGGTCGAGCACCGCGAACAGGCGCGACGCCTCCGACGCCGACAGGGAGGCGGTCGGCTCGTCGAGGATCAGCACGCGTTTCTCGCCATCGAGGCCGCGGGCGATGCCGACCAGCTGCCGTTCCGCGAGCGTCAGCGACGACAGGGGGTCCGCGAGCCTCCCTTCGAGCCCGACCATCGCCGCCGCCGGGGCCGCCGCGCTGCGCAGTCGCGCGCGCGACAGGAAGCGGGGCAGCCGGCCCGTGCACAGGGCGTCGAGCACGAGGTTCTCGGCTACCGTCATGGTCGGCACGCCGGCCGCATCGACCGCCTGGTGCACGGCGACGATCCCGCACGCACGTGCCGCGGCCGGATCGGCGAGCCGGATCGGGCGGCCGCCGATCGCGAGGCTGCCGCGGTCCGGCGGCATGGCGCCGCAGAGGATCTTGACGAGCGTCGACTTGCCGGCGCCGTTCGCCCCCATCAGCGCGACGGTCTCGCCCGGCACCACCGCGAGGTCGACGCCGTCGAGTGCCCGCGTCGCGCCGAAGCGCTTGGCGAGATCCCGGGCCTGCAGGATCGGCGGCTCGACGCTCACGCGGCGTCGAGGGCTTGCGCGAGATCCGCGATGATGTCGTCGACATGCTCGATGCCGATCGACAGACGCACGTAGCCCGCCGACACGCCGGTCGCCGCCTGCTCGATTTCCGTCAACTGCGAGTGGGTGGTGGTCGCCGGATGGATCGCGAGGCTGCGGGCATCGCCGATGTTGGCGACGTGGTAGAACAGGCCTAGCCTCTCGATGAAGCGTCGTCCCGCCTCGGCGCCGTCGCGCAGCTCGAAGCCGAGCAGCGCACCGTAGCCCCCGCGCAGGATCGCGTCCGCGCGTCGACGCGCCTCCCCATCCTGCAGCGAGGGGTGGACGACACGCGAGACCTTGCCGTGGCGATCCAGGAAGCGCGCGACGGCCCCGGCATTCGCGTTGTGCTGCCGCATGCGCAGCGGCAGGGTCTCGATACCCTGGATCAGCTGGAAGGCCGAGAACGGCGACAGCGCGGCTCCCAGATCACGCAGCAGCACGACACGCGTCCGCAACGCGAAGGCGATCGGACCGAGCGGCTTCGCGGCCTCGATCCAGTTGACGCCGTGGTAGGCGTTGTCGGGGCGGGACAGCAGCGGGAAGCGTGCCGCGTGCCGCTCCCAGGGGAACGTGCCGCCGTCGATGATCACGCCGCCGATCGTGGTGCCGTGGCCGCCGATGAACTTCGTGGTCGAGTACACGACCACGGCGGCGCCGTGATCGAGCGGCCGCGCGATGATCGGCGATGCGGTGTTGTCGACGATCAGCGGGATCCCGAGCCGACGGCCGATGGCGGCGACTTCGGCGATCGGGAACACCTCGAGCTTCGGGTTCGGCAGCGTCTCCGCGTACCAGGCCCGGGTCCTGTCGTCGGAAGCCTGCGCGAACGCCTCCGGGTCGGCGGGATCGACGAACCGCACCTCGATACCCAGACGCCCGATCGTGTTGGCGAACAGCGCCCAGGTGCCGCCGTACAGGTCGGTCGAGCTCACGATGTTGTCTCCGGCCTGCGCCACCGTCATGACCGCGAAGGCGGACGCCGCCTGGCCGGAGGCGACAGCGACGGCCGCGGCACCCCCCTCCAGGGCGGTGATGCGCGTCTCCAGAGCGTCCTGCGTCGGGTTGCCGATGCGCGTATAGATGTTGCCCAGCTCCTCCAGTCCGAACAGGCGCGCGGCGTGGGCGGTGTCGTGGAACTGAAACGACGTCGTCTGGTAGATCGGTACGGCGACTGCGCCGGTGGCCGGATCGGCGCGCCAGCCGCCGCCGTGCAAGGCCAGCGTCTCCGGCATCCACCGCGCGCGCGCATCCGAGGGTGTTCTCGGCGATACCCTGTCAGACATCGTATCCACTCCCCGATGGTGCGGCGGCGCCGAACGCGATCCACCCGCGGATGGCCCGACGGCTCGGCGGCCAGCGCACTGATTCACGTTCGAGAACGAGAGAATATCGCCGGATCGTGACTTCTCCGTCCGCCGCCACCAAATTAGCGGATCCGAGGCGGAATACTACTGTCCCAAGCCGGTGGTTGCACGGCTCACGGGAGCATGTGATGGTCCATACCGCTCGGCGCGGGGCGCGGAGCGGTGTTGGGCATGGGAGAACTGGCGATGGCTCTCGCGGCCGCTGCACAGCGTGCGAACGAGCGTCCACCCGCGAGGGTGCTGGCCAGCGATGCGGAAGCGATCGAGGCGGCTCGTGCCCTGTCGCCTGTCCTCGCGGAAGGCGCGGTAGAGCGCGACCGCGACCGGATCCTGCCGCGACGGGAGCTCGATCTGTTCTCGTCGAGCGGGCTGTGGGGCATGACCGTGCCGCGTGCCTATGGCGGTGCGGAGGTCTCGTTCGAGACCGTCTCGGAGGTCATCGCGATCATCTCGCAAGCCGATCCCTCGATCGGCCAGATCCCGCAGAACCATCTCGGGGTGGTCGAGGCTCTTCGGGTCACCGCGAACGAGGAGCAGAAGCGACGCTTCTACGCCGGTGTGCTTGAGGGCAGGCGCTTCGGCAACGCCTTCTCGGAAGCCGGCAGCCGCAATGCAGGCACGTTCGACACCCGCCTCATCCCGGACGGAGAGGATTTCCGCGTCATCGGCCGCAAGTTCTACGCGACCGGCGCGCTGTTCGCCGACATCATCCCGATCGCGGCCACCGGGGAGGACGGCAACGTCTATCTCGTCTTCGCCGATCCGGCCTCGCCCGGCCTGACGATCACCGACGACTGGTCCGGGTTCGGGCAGCGCACGACGGCGAGCGGCAGCGTGACGCTCGAGAACGTGCGGATCGCGGCGCGCGACGTGGTGCCGGCGCATCTCGGCTATGATCGTCCATCCGCGAACGGGCCGGTGTCGCAGATCATCCAGGCGGCGGTCGATCTCGGTATCGCCCGCGCCGCCATCGTCGACACGATCGGCTTCGTGCGCACGCTGTCGCGACCGTGGATCGACAGCGGGCAGGACCGGGCGGCGGACGATCCGTATACGATCGCGGCGATCGGCGACCTGCAGATCCGCCTGCACGCCGCGGAAGCGGTGCTTGGGATCGCAGGACGCGCCGTCGACGCGGCGATCGCGCGGGCGACCGAGGAGACGGTCGGACATGCCTCGCTCAAGGTGGCGGAGGCCAAGGTGCTGACGACCGAGATCGCCGTGCTCGCCGGCAACAAGCTGCACGAGCTCGCCGGCACGCGCTCGGCGCTGGCTGCCTATGGACTGGATCGTCACTGGCGCAATGCGCGCACCCACACGCTGCACGACCCGGTGCGCTGGAAGTACGCGCTGGTCGGCAACCACGCGCTGAACGGCGTGCTGCCGCCGCGGCACGCCTGGATATGACCCCGCAGGATGGGGCGGCGGGCGGGGGCGAGATCCTGCTCAACGCCTTCGACATGAACTGCGTCGTGCACCAGTCGCCGGGGCTCTGGCGACATCCGCGCGACAGGGCCGACCGCTACGCCGACCTGTCGTACTGGACCGACCTCGCGCGCATCCTCGAGCGCGGCAGGTTCGACGCGCTGTTCCTCGCCGACGTGCTCGGCGTCTACGACGTCTATGGCGGCAACACCGACACGGCCTTGCGCGAGGCGACGCAGGTGCCGCTGAACGACCCGACGCTGCTGGTCTCGGCGATGGCGGCGGCGACCGAGCATCTCGGCTTCGGCGTGACCTGCACGCTGTCCTACGAGCCACCCTTCACCTTTGCCCGGCGCATGTCGACGCTGGACCACCTGACAGGCGGGCGGATCGGCTGGAACATCGTCACCGGCTACCTGGACAGCGCGGCCCGCGGCGTCTCGGGCGACATGCGCCAGAAGGGCCACGACACGCGCTACGCGATCGCCGACGAGTATCTCGAACTGGTCTATCGGCTTTGGGAAGAGAGCTGGGAGGATGGCGCCGTGCTGCGCGACCGCGCCAGCGGCGTGTTCACCGATCCGTCGCGCGTGCACCGTATCCGCCACGAGGGCGAGCATTTCAGGCTCGACGCCATTCACCTGTCGGAGCCGTCGCCGCAGCGCACGCCGGTGCTGTACCAGGCCGGCACGTCAGGCAAGGGGCGCGAGTTCGCTGCGCGCCATGCGGAGTGCGTGTTCATGGCCGCCCCGAGCAAGGCTGTTGCCCGCGGCTATGTCTCCGACATCAGGCGCCGGACCGCGGACACCGGCCGCGGTGCTGAGGCGATCCGGATCTTCAACCTCACGACCGTGATCGTCGGGCGCACCGATGCCGAGGCGCAGGAGAAGCACCGCGACTACCGCCGCTACGTGAGCCACGCGGGCGCGCTGACGCTGATGTCGGGCTGGACCGGCATCGACTTCTCCGTCTACGACCTCGACGAGCCGGTCCGCTACATCAAGAACGAGGCCGTGCACTCCGCGGTCGAGAGCTTCACGACGGCCGATCCGGATCGCACCTGGACGGTGCGCGAAGTGGCGGAGTGGGTCGGCATCGGCGGCTTCGGCCCGCTGCTGGTCGGGTCCGCCGCGAGTGTCGCCGACCAGATGGAGTCCTGGATCGCCGAGACCGGCATCGACGGCTTCAATCTCGCCTACGTCGTGACCCCCGAGAGCTTCGCCGACGTGTCGGATCTCCTGGTGCCGGAGCTGCAGCGACGCGGCCGCTACAAGACGGAGTATCGCCCGGGCACGCTGCGCGACAAGCTGTTCGGCGCCGGTCCCCGCCTGGCCGCGCCGCATCCTGGCGCTCTGCGGCGCATCGGCGCCGAGGCCGCCCGATGAGCACCGCCCCGGTTGCGCGGATCATACGCGACGACGCCGAGGCGATCGACGTCGCGCGCGCGCTCGCCCACGATTTCCGCCGCGAGGCCGCGGTGCGGGATCGCGAGCGGCGGCTGCCGCGCGAGGAGATCGAGCGCTTCTCGGCAAGCGGCCTGTGGGCGATCACGGTGCCGCGCGAGTACGGCGGCGCGGCGGTTAGCGCTGCCACCTTGGCCGAGATCACGGCGCTGATCTCGGCCGCCGACGGCAGCCTCGGGCAGATCCCGCAGAACCACTTCTTCGTCGTCGAGGCGATCCGCCTCACCGCGACGCAGCAGCAGAAGCGCGACTGGTTCGGGCACGTGCTGAGGGGCGGCCGCTTCGGCAACGCGCTGAGCGAGGTCGGCACCAAGGACGTGCACGACTTCCGCACCACGCTGCGGCCCGAGGGCGGGCGGCTGCGCCTCGACGGCCGCAAATTCTACTCGACCGGGGCATTGTTCGCGCACACGGTGGCGGCACTGGCCAAGGACCAGGACGACCGGATCGTCTTCGCCCTGGTGGATCCCGCGGCACCGGGCCTCACGCTGCACGACGACTGGTCGGGCATCGGCCAGCGCACGACCGGCAGCGGCACGACCGTGTTCGAGGACGTCACCGTCGAGGCCGCGAACGTCATCCCGTTCGGCGACGCCTTCGAGCGCCCAACACCGATGGGGCCGCTGGCGCAGATCATCCACGCCGCGGTCGATATCGGCATCGGCCGCGAGGCGATCGCCGAGACCATCGAGTTCGTGCGCCGTCACGCGCGCCCCTGGATCGACAGCGGGGTCGAGCGCGCCTCGGACGATCCCTACACGGTGTCGCTGGTCGGCGAGCTCGTGATCCGCCAGAACGCGGCGGAGGCGCTGCTGATCCGGGCGGGGCAGCTGGTCGACGCGGCGACCCGCGAGCCCGATCAGGACAGCGTCGCGCGCGCCTCAGTCGCGGTCGCGGAGGCCAAGGCGCTCGGCACCGAGGCGGCCCTGAACGCCGCCAACCGGCTGCACGAGCTGGGCGGAACCCGCTCGACCCTCGCCGTCCACGACCTCGACCGGCACTGGCGCAACGTGCGCACCCACACGCTGCACGACCCCGCCCGCTGGAAGTACGCCGCCATCGGCAACTATCACCTGAACGGGATCAAGCCGCCGCGTCACGGTGCGATTTGACCGCGAGCCTCGTCGATGACGGCGACGAAGCCCTCGCCCTGCGCGGCCTCGTCAAGACGTTCGGTGCGACGCGCGCGCTCGACAACGCGAGCCTGGTGGTGCGACGGGGGAGCGTGCACGGGCTGATCGGCCAGAACGGCGCCGGCAAGTCGACGATCGTGAACATCCTGAACGGGCTGCTGACGCCGGAGGCCGGGAGCATCGCGGTGAGCGGCAAGCCGATCGGCGCCGCGTCGCCGCGCGCCATCGAACGGCTCGGGGTGCACATCATCCACCAGGAACCGCTGCTGGTACCCGGCTTCACGGTGGCCGAGGCGCTGTTCCTCGGCGACGAGCCGCGGCAAGGGCCCTTCGTGTCCTGGCGCGCCATGCGGCGCCGGGCGGAGCAGGCGATCGCGTCGCGCTTCGGCCTGTCGATTCGAGGCGACGACCCGGTCGACTGCCTCGGCGCCGCGGAGCGCCAGATCGTGCAGATCACGCGGTCGTTGCTGAAGCGGCCGCGCGTGCTCGTGTTCGACGAACCGACGGCGTCCCTGGTCCGCTCGGAGGCCGATCGCCTGTTCGCGATCATCCGGCAGCTGCGCGACGAGGGCACGGCGGTGGTCTACGTGTCGCACTATCTCGAGGAGGTGCGCGACCTTTGCGACACCGTCACAGTGCTGCGGAACGGCCGGGACGTCGCGACCGTCGATCCGCGCCGGAGCACGATCGCAAGCATGGCGGCGCTCATGGTCGATCGCGACATCGGTGACATGTTCCCGCAGCGAGCAGGCGGGTTCGGCGCGTCCGTCCTCGAGGTCAGGTCGCTCGGCCGCGCGGGCGCCTTCACCGACATCTCGTTCTCGCTTCGCAAGGGCGAGGTCCTCGGCCTCACCGGGCTCGTCGGGTCGGGTGCCAAGGAGCTGCTGGGCTGCCTGTTCGGTCTGGCGGTGGCCGACCGCGGCAGCATCCTGCTGCGCGGCCGCGCCGCGGAGCTGCGATCGCCGGGCGATGCGGTCCGGCAAGGCGTGGGCCTGGTGCCGGAGGATCGGCGTCGGCAGGGCGTGGCGCTCGACGCGTCGGTGGCGGACAACACGACGCTTCCGAGCCTCGACCGCCTGGTCCGGCGCTTCCTGATCGACCGGCGTCTGCAGCGGAACGCGGTCGACCGGCTGATCGAGCGCCTCGCGATCAAGACGCCCGGTCGTGACGCGCCGGTTCGTGCCCTCAGCGGCGGCAACCAGCAGAAGGTGGCGCTCGCTAAATGGCTGGGCGCCGGTGCGACGCTGTTCCTGCTCGACGAGCCGACGGTCGGCGTCGACGTCGCGGCGAAGGTCGAGATCTACCGACTGCTGGCGGAACTCGCGTCGGATGGTGCGGCCGTGCTGCTGCTGTCGACCGACCTCGCGGAGCTTCGCGGCCTCGCCGACCGCGTGCTGGTCATGCATCGTGGTCGGCTCGTGCGCGAGATGTCCGGTCGGGATGCCACTGCCAACGAAATCCTGGCGGCGGCTTCGGGGGCGCCGGAGGAACTCGCCGCATGAAGGCGGACGCCATCGCGCACGAAGCGGTGGCGGCCTCGTCGCGGGCTCCGCCGCGGCGAGCCGTCAGGGGCCGTCTGCCCGGCACGCGCGACCTCGTGCGCGCCGCGGCGATCGCGGCGCTGGCACTCGCCCTCGGCGCCTTCGCGGTTGCCGCACCGGGCTTCGCGACGGAGGTCAACCTCGCCAACGTCGTCGAGCAGTCGACGGTGCTGGCACTGCTCGCCTTCGGCATGACGATCGTCGTCATCACCGGCGGACCGGACGTCGTGCGCGGCGGCATCGACCTGTCGCTCGGTGCCAACCTCGGCCTGTGCGACGCGGTCTACGTCGCCGCGTGCAACGCCGGCTACGGCGACGCCTTGTCGGCGGCGCTCGCGGTCGGCGCAGGCGGCACGGTCGGGCTGGTCAACGCCGTCGCGGTGACGGGCTTCGGCGTGCTGCCGCTGCTCGCCACGCTTGCCACCATGAACGTGTGCGCGGGCGCGGAGCTGGTGATCACGCAGAACACCGTGCTCACGGCGAACTCACCGCTGCTCGGCTTGATCTCCGACGCGACCGCGTTCGGCCTGTCGATGACCGACTGGATCCTGGTCGCGACCGCCGCCCTGCTGCTGCTGATCATGCACGCGACGCCGCTCGGGCTGCGCCTACGCGCCGTCGGCGGCCACCAGCGGGCGGCCCGCGCGGCGGGACTGCCGGTCGGCGCCCTCGGTGCCGGCGCCTACGTGGTCGCGGGGCTGCTGGTCGGCATCGCGGCGATCGTGCAAGCCGCACGCCTGTCCGGCAGCTCGCCCGGATCGGGCGACATCCTGCTGTCGGTGGTGCTGACCAGCCTGCTCGGCGTGGTGTTCTCGCGCCGCCTGCAGCCGACGATCGGCGGCACCCTCATGGCCGTGCTGTTCATCGGCTGCCTCGTCAACGGCTTCCAGTTGGTGAACCTGTCGAGCTACTGGGTGAACGGGATAGAGGGTGTGCTGATCCTGTCGGTGGTGGCGCTGCGGTCGGCGGCGCAGCGCTCGTGGCGGCGGCCCGGGATCGAGCCGGCCTGATGTCGGTCACCTCGCCGCCGATCGCGGTGCGCCGCGATCTCGCTCGCGCCGTCCGCGTCGTGCTTCCCATCGTCATGCTCGCGCTGGTGGTTTCGTTCGCGGCAGCGTCGCCTACCTTCCGGACCGCGGGCAACCTCGTCCACATCCTCGTCAACGACGTCACCCTGCCCGCGATCACGGCGCTCGGGATGACCCTGGTCGTCTGCACCGGCGGCATAGATCTCTCGGTCGGAACCGCCGCCGACCTGTCGTCGCTGGTCTGCGCGACGATCCTCTCGGCCGGAGGCGGCGTCGTGCCGGCGCTGCTCGGTGGCCTCGCGGCGGCATTCTGCGTCGGCGTCCTGAACGCGATCCTGATCGCCGGGCTCGGCATCGCCCCGTTCCTCGCGACGCTGGGCGTGCTGTTCATCGGCGAGAGCGTGCAGCAGCTCGCCACGAACGGGGGTGCACCCATCTACATCGTGTCCGACTTCCCGCGCCTGCTCGACCGGCTGGCGCACGGCACCGTGCTGTCGATACCGCTGCCGCTGCTGGTGCTGTGCCTGGCCGCAGGGCTGACCCGGGCGCTGCTGGCCCGCACCGCCTACGGCCGCCGCGCCCGCGCGATCGGCGTCGGGCTGCTGGTGGCGCGCTATTCCGGGGTGCCGGTGCGACGCGTGCTGTCCGCGACCTATGTCCTGTCGGCGGTGCTGTGCGGGCTCGCCGGGCTGCTGCTGCTCGGGACGGTCAGGTCCTACGTGCCGCTGTCCGGGAATGCGTTCCTTCTCGACGCGATCGGCGCGGTGTTCCTCGGCACGACGATCAGCCAGGACGCGCGGCCGAACGTCGAGGGTACGCTGCTCGGCGTGCTCCTGTTCGGCATTCTGCGCAACGGGCTGCTGCTGATCGGGTGGAACTTCTATTGGCAACAGGTCGCGATCGGCCTTCTCGTGCTCTTCGTGCTCGCGGCCAGTTTCGGCGCCCGCCGGGCCGAGCAGGCGCGATGAGTTCGACCGCAGAGCCCGCGGTGACTTCGTGAAAGGGAATGCTCCGATGACGCTCCGACAGATCGGCTCCGTCCTGCTCGCTGCGGCGGCCGGCATAGGCTGGACGACCGTCGCGATCTCGTTCGCCCACGCCGACGCGCCCAGCCTCAAGGGCAAGCGGATCGGCATCACCGTGATCGGCACCGAGCACTACTGGGACCTGAGGGCCTATCAGGGCCAGATCGACGAGGTGAAGCGCCTGGGCGGCACGGCGATCGCGCTCGATGCCGGACGCAACGACAGCCGGCAGATCGGCCAGATCCAGACGCTGATCGCGCAGAAGCCGGACGTGATCATCGAGCAGCTCGGCAACGGCCCGGTGCTGCAACCTTGGCTGAAGAAGATACGGGCGGCCGGCATCCCACTATTCACCGTCGACACCGTGTCGCCGTCGAGCCTCAACGACACCACCTCCGACAATTACGGCATCGGCGAGAAGCTGGCGCTGCAGATGGCGAGCGACCTCGGCGGCCACGGCAAGGTCATCGTGTTCAACGGCTTCTACAGCGTGCCGGTATGCGCGATCCGCTACGACGAGCTGCGACTGGTCCTCAAGGCGTTTCCCGACATCACGATCGTCGAGCCCGAGCTTCGGGACGTCATCCCCAACACGGTGCAGAATGCCTACGCGCAGGTCACCGACATGCTCGCGAAATATCCCGACCACGGTGCGATCGCGGCGGTCTGGTCGGCATGGGACGTGCCGCAGGTCGGTGCGACGCAGGCCATCGCGGCGGCGCACCGCAGCGGCATCCGAACCTACGGTGTCGATGGCAGCCCTGACGTGGTGAAGATGGTCGCAGATCCCGCCTCCCCGGCGGGTGCGGTGGTCGCGCAGCAGCCCTACCTGATCGGTCAGACCGCCGTCGACAACGCGGCGCGCTACCTCTCGGGCGATCGAAGCGTCCCGGCCTACAGCTTCATTCCCTCCGTGCTGGTGACCAAGGCGAACGCCCCGGAGGCCGCCAAGGCCATCGGTCAGGGGCATTGACCGCATCCGGGCGAGCTTCACCGAGCAAGCCGCGAACGGAGGCGGCGCGGCGGTTGACATCGGCCGTGGAACCAAGAAGATTGACCTTAATAACGGCGTGACACGGTGATTTCGAATAAACACGGTGCTTTCGTCGGAACCGGGGGTGTCGATGACCTTGCGCCCACCCCTGCTGTCCAGCCTGGTCGGCCTCTGCGGCATCCTCCTGCTCGGGGCCGCGGCCGCCGCGCAGGAAACGCGCACGCTTCTCAACGTGTCCTACGACCCGACGCGCGAGCTGTACAAGGACGTCGATGCCCAGTTCGCCGCCGCCTGGAAGCAGCAGGGTCATCCCGACGTCACGGTGAAGACGTCGCACGGTGGTTCGGGAGCTCAAGCACGCTCGGTGCTGGACGGGCTGCAGGCGGACGTGGTGACGCTCGGCATCGCGTCGGACGTCGACGCGCTGGCGACCAAGGGTCTGCTCGACAAGGGATGGGCCGAGCGGCTGCCGAACCACTCGGTGCCCTACATCAGCACCATCGTGTTCCTGGTCCGGCACGGCAACCCGAAGCGGCTGCATGACTGGCCGGACCTGATACGCGACGGCGTCGGCGTGATCACGCCGAACCCCAAGACCTCGAGCGGCGGCCGCTGGAGCTACATCGCCGCCTATCTGTGGGCGCTGCACCAGCCCGGCGCCAGCGAGGCGACCGCGGAGTCCTATCTCGGCAAGCTCTACAAGCACGTGCCGATCCTCGATAGCGGCGCGCGCGGCTCGACCAACAGCTTCGTGCAGCGCGGCGAGGGCGACGTGTTGCTGGCATGGGAGGACGAGGCGCTGCTGGCGGCACGTGACCTCGGATCCGGCCGGTTCGACATCCTCTACCCGTCGAGTTCGGTGCGGGCCGAGCCACCGGTGGCCGTGGTCGACGAGGTCGTGACGCGCCGCGGCACGCGGCCGCTTGCCGAAGCCTACCTGCGCTACCTGTACAGCCCGGCGGGGCAGGAGATCGTGGCACGCCACCACTACCGTGCCATCGATCCGACGGTGGCGGCGCGGCACGGCGCGGATTTTCCGGCCATCAAGATGTACGACGTCGAGAGCCTAGGCGGCTGGCGCGTGCTGCAACCGAAGCATTTCGGCGAGGGCGGGGTCTTCGACACGATCACCGCGAGTGGGAAGTGAGCGCAACGGCGCCGGCACGGCTGCGCCGCATGCCGGCGGTCATTCCGGGCGCGCTGCCGGCCTTCGGACTGACCCTGGTCTGGGTCGGGCTGCTGGTACTGCTGCCGCTCGCGGCACTGGTGGCACGACCGTGGCTCGACGGACCGGGTTGGCTGCTGCACGCGCTCCGCGATCGCCGGATGCTCGCCGCGCTCCGTCTCAGCTTCGGCACCGCCCTGGTCGCCGGCATCGTCTGCACCGGGCTCGGCCTGCTGCTGGCCTGGGTGCTCGAGCGGATCAGGCCGCCGGGCTGGCGCCTGCTCGACGCGATGATCGACCTTCCGTTCGCGCTGCCGACGGCGGTCGCCGGCATCACCCTGGCCACGCTGTACGCCCGCAGCGGCTGGCTGGGCGCGCCGCTCGCGGCCCTTGGCGTGCGCGTCGCCTACACGCCGGTCGGGATCATGGTGGCCCTCGTGTTCGTGGGCCTGCCGTTCGTGGTGAGAACCGTGCTGCCGGTTCTGCGCGACCTGCCGCACGAGCTCGAGGAGTCGGCGGCGACGCTGGGGGCTCGCCCGGCGCAGATCGCGCGGCGCGTGCTGCTGCCGGCCTTGTTCCCGGCGCTCGCGACGGGGTTCGGCCTCGCCTTCGCGCGCGGCATCGGTGAATACGGCAGCGTGATCTTCATCGCCGGCAACAAGCCGATGCTCTCGGAGATCGCGCCGCTGCTGATCGTGATCCGGCTGCAGGAGTTCGACTACGGAGGTGCGGCCGCGATCGGCATGATCATGCTGGCGACGGCTGCGCTGTGCCTGCTGGCGATCACGCTGCTGCAGCGGCTGCTGCCTGCGATGCGGGGTGCGGCGCGATGAGCGGCGCGCTCCGGGAGCGCTCCGGCCTGCACACCCCGTCGGGGCTGCTCCTCACGCTCGTCGCCTGGATACTCGCGACGCTGTTCCTGCTGCTGCCGCTGGCGTCGCTGTTCACCGAAGCCCTGCGGCAGGGGCTCGGGGCCGCGGTCGCAGCACTCGCCGACGACGACGCGCGCGCGGCGATCGGGCTGAGCGCGCTGGTGGTGGCGATCGTGGTGCCGATCAACGCGGTCTGCGGGGTGCTGGCGGCGTACGCGTTGACCAAGTTCGATTTTCCGGGTCGCGCGGCGCTGCTCGTGCTCATCGAGCTGCCGCTTTCGGTCTCGCCGGTCGTGGCCGGGCTGGTCTGGGTGCTGCTGTTCGGCGCGCATGGATGGTTCGGCCCCTGGCTCGCGCAGCACGGCATCAGGCTGGTCTTCACCTTGCCTGCCATCCTGCTGGCGACCCTGTTCGTCACCTTCCCGTTCGTGACCCGCACGGTGATGCCGGTGATGGAGGCGCAGGGCCGCGATCAGGAGGAGGCCGCCACCATGCTCGGTGCCGGCTTCGCCGACTCTTTCCTGCGCGTGACGCTGCCGCAGATCCGCATCGCGCTGATCTCGGGAGTGCTGCTCTGCGCGGCGCGGGCGCTGGGCGAGTTCGGCGCGGTGTCGGTGGTCTCGGGGCACATACCTGGCCAGACCGAGACGGTGCCGCTGCGCATCGAGACGTTGTACAACGACTACGAGACGGTCGCCGCGTTCTCGCTGGCCGCCGTGCTGGCGATCGCGTCCGGACTGACGGTGGGCTGCCGCGGCCTGCTGGACTGGCGCCGGGCGCGGCTCGTCACCCTGGATCGATAGGAGCCGGCGTGGCCGTCGAACTGGACAGCATCACCTGCCTGTTCGGGCGCTCCCCGGCGGTGCGCGACATCAGCCTGAACATCCCGACCGGGGAGTTCCTCGCATTGGTCGGGCCCTCCGGCGCCGGCAAGACCACGCTGCTGCGGGTCGTCGCAGGACTGCAGACCGGCTACTCCGGTCATCTGCGCATCGGCACCCGCGACGTGACCCAGGTGCCGGCGCGGGATCGCAACATCGGCTTCGTGTTCCAGAACTACGCGCTGTTCCGGCACATGAGCGTCGCCGACAACGTGGCGTTCGGTCTGAAGGTCAGGCCGCGCGCACGCCGGCCGGACCGCGCCGCCATCGCCGGCCGGGTGGCCGAGCTGCTGGAGCTGGTGCAGGTGGCTCCGCTCGCCAGGCGCTACCCGGCGCAGCTTTCCGGCGGTCAGCGTCAGCGGGTGGCACTGGCCCGTGCGCTGGCCACCGAGCCGGAGCTGCTGCTGCTCGACGAACCGTTCGGCGCCCTCGATCCGATGGTGCGCAAGGAGATACGGGGCTGGCTGCGCGGCCTGCACGACCGGCTCGGCCTGACCTCGATCCTGGTCACGCACGACCAGGAGGAGGCGCTGGAGGTGGCGGACCGCATCGCCGTCGTGCGCGACGGCCGCCTGGAACAGGTGGGCACGCCGCAGGCACTGGAGGATCACCCGGCGACCCCGTTCGTGCACCAGTTCCTGGGCGAGACGGTGAGCTTCCGCGCGGTGGCCGAGGCGGGCCGGCTGCACCTCGACGGCCCGTGGGGCAAGGTCGTCACGACACTCCCCGATCCGCCGCCCGGCGGCGTCGGCCCGATGCTGCTGTCGCTGCGTCCCTATCAGGTCGGGCTGTCGCCGGCACGCGCCGGCGAGAGCGGAGCCCGGGTGCTGGCGGCGCGGCGCACCGGTGCGTTCGTGCAGTACCGGCTGGCACCGGGCGAGGGCACCGGCGATGCCGTCGATCTGCTGGCCCCGGCGTCGCTGCCGGCGCTCGCGCCCGGTTCACGCTGCCGTCTCGAGCTGTCGCAGGCGAGGCTGTTCCCGTCGGGTGATCGCCGCACGGCGGTGCCGTCCGCCCAGCGTGTCGAACCGGTTGCGGCCTGACGGCCCGGCCGCGCGATCGACTGAACGGAAGGCTTCACCCGCATGAGCATCCGACCTCGCCCGATCCGGTCCCTGTTGATCCGATCGACGGTCCTGCTGCCGCTCGCACCGCTTCCCGCCTACGCCCAGCTCGCGCCCTCGGCGGCGGGC